>JAYTUY010000064.1:0-28856 GCA_043744275.1 Saprospiraceae bacterium | reverse complement strand
TCGAATTATTTTTGAAACACATAT
This sequence comes from Saprospiraceae bacterium, assembly GCA_043744275.1. Taxonomy (GTDB): domain Bacteria; phylum Bacteroidota; class Bacteroidia; order Chitinophagales; family Saprospiraceae; genus JAAFJT01. The sequence continues at coordinate 28,832 of JAYTUY010000064.1, read as the reverse complement.
GCACATAGGTCACATAGTTTTTTTTCTATGTGTTCTATGTGCCTATGTGTTTTTACAGAACATCAATTATTTTTATTACAAATAACTTTCAACTTCTAAATCTTTTTCCTTTGTCATCTCTGAAAGGGATATGTAATTAGAAAAAAACACCTAATAACTTAGAAAAATTTTTCTAATTGAATAAAAATGCTTAACTTTCTATTTTAATTAACCAAATTATAAAACTCTCCTCCCCAACTATGGAAAGACTACGCGTATTAAAATCCAATAAAAATGCTCGTGGCACTGTGGCGTGCGATAATACCACAATGCATCTCCTCCAAGCCAATGATTTTGTTGCCGAAGCCATCCGAAAGGAAATGAAGCAACGTAATATTTTGATGATCAATATTACTTCCTCCGCAGGCAGTGGCAAAACAACTTTGATGCAGGAAACCGTGAAATACCTTAAAAACAGGGTGAATATCGCTGTGCTCGTCGGCGACCTCGAAACGGAGCGTGATGCTGATCGCATCAAGCAAGTCGGCGGCAATGCTTTGCAAATTGTGACGGGCGGTATCTGCCATCTCGAAGCGCAAATGATTTGGCAAGCCATGCAAAGTATCAATCTCGAAGGCGTGGAATTGCTTTTTGTTGAAAATGTCGGCAACCTCGTTTGCCCTGCTTCATTCGATTTAGGAGAGGATTATCGAGTGACTTTAATCGCTTCTACTGAGGGGGATGATAAGCCGAAAAAATACCCTCGCATGTTTCTAACGAGTGAATTAATGCTGATTTCCAAAGCGGATTTGCTGCCTTATGTACCATTTTCGATAGAAGCTGTGACGAAAGATGCCCTTGAAGTGAATCCTAAAATTGAGGTGTTGACGATTTCAAGTACTTCAGGCGAAGGCATTGATAAATGGTTTGAATGGCTCATGGTACGCGTTGAAGAAAAGAAAATGGAACTATTAACAATGTAGATTTATTTAGAACCGCAAAATGTAAAATGAGAAATTTAAAATGTAAAAGTACTTTCTATGACCTTTCACATACACATACGCGGGCAAGTGCAAGGCGTAGGCTTTCGCCCTTACGTTTTTCGATTAGCAGAACAGTTTTTACTGAGGGGATATCCCGATTTTTCAGGGGGTACAGTTTGCAATGCTTCTGATGGTGTACACATTGAATTGACGGCTTATGAAGCAATTGCCTATGATTTTCATGACAAATTGCTTGAAAATGCCCCTATTTTATCAAAAATTACGCATTCAAGTATTGAAATAATTGAGGACAAATTTTTTTTAGAAGGCAATTTTAAAATCATTCACAGCAATGAAAATCAAAAAGCTAATTTGCTCATTACGCCCGACTTTGCTTTGTGCGATGAGTGCCGAAGGGAACTAAAAGACCCTCAAAATTATCGGTTTAAATATCCTTTTATTACTTGTACAAATTGCGGACCTCGATATTCGATTATTAAAAAGCTACCATATGACCGAGATAAAACCACGATGGATGACTTTAAAATGTGTCGAACTTGTGATGGAGAATATAATGATGTTCATGACCGCCGCTATTATTCGCAAACAAACTCCTGCAAAACTGATGGCGTTCAATTGCAACAATTTGGAGCAAGTTTATCAGAAGGGACTTCTTTCGAGAAACTTACTCCAAGTTTAGATGACATAATTACAGCCATAAATAATGGTAAAATCATCGCCATAAAAGGCATCGGCGGCTATTTATTGATGTGCGATGCGACCAATGCAGAAGCCATTAAAACGCTTCGACAACGCAAGCACCGCCCGACAAAACCTTTTGCAGTCATGTATCCGAATATTGAAATGCTTGAAAAAGATGTGATACTGAGGGGGTATGAAAAAGAGGCATTGCAAAGTCCACAAGCCCCTATTGTTCTGTTAAATCTAAAAGAAGAATTAACATCGAAAATCAATATGGATTTAATCGCTCCAAAACTTTCTCAACTCGGTGTGATGTTGCCTTATACACCGCTTTTTGAGTTGATTATTGATGGTGTGGGTAAACCTTTGATTGCAACAAGTGGGAATATCAGCGGTTCACCAGTCATTTTCCAAGACGACAAAGCAGAGGAATATTTGAGTGAAATAGCGGATTTATTAGTATCAAATAATCGTGAAATAGTCGTTCCACAAGATGATTCAGTGTTAAAGTTCACTGAATATTATGGTAAAAAGATAATTATTAGGCGTTCGAGGGGATTCGCACCGACTTTTTTACGTCAGCCCCCTAACCCCCAAAGGGGGAACTTCCCGAGTGTAGGCTCCCCCTTCGGGGGCGGGGGGGGAATAAGCAGTTTAGCACTCGGCGCCATGCTTAAAAGCACTTTTTCATGGCATCATCAAGGCAATATTTATGTCAGTCAATACCTCGGTGATTTAGAAAGCTTTGATACGCAAGAGAATTTTGAGCATACGTTGAATCATTTTTTAACCATTTTTGATGATAAACCACAGCATATTATTACCGATAAACATCCCGATTATTTTTCAACACAACTGGGGGAACGCCTTTCAAAGGAATGGCAAATACCTCTCCCGACTAATTCGGGATGTACCATCCATAAAGTGCAACATCACAAGGCACATTTTGCCGCTGTGATGGCTGAAAACAACCTTTTTGAAGCAGAAGAACCCATTTTAGGGGTCATTTGGGATGGTACAGGCTTGGGCGATGATGGCAATATTTGGGGCGGAGAGTTTTTTAAATATGAGAATAGGGATTACTTACGCTGCTACTATTTTGATTATTTTCCTTTGATTTTAGGGGATAAAATGCCTCGTGAGCCGCGTATTTCAGCTTTGAGTTTGGCATATGATGTCATGGGTGCAGAAGATTTTTTAAGTAAAAAGTTCACTGATACTGAGGGGGTTCTTTATAGAAAAATGCTCACGCAAGAGGGTGTTTTACAAACCTCCAGCGTTGGTCGCCTATTTGATGGCGTTGCCTCGCTCTTAGGTTTGACGGATAAAGTGAGTTACGAAGGTGAAGCGGCGATGTTTTTAGAGGAATGTGCCAAGCAATATTTTAGTAAAAGTGGTTTAGATTTTTCAGAAAGCTATATTTCCGAAGGCAGTTCTTACTACCGCATTCCGACTAAAACGCTCATTCAAAATATCGTTATTGATTTAAAAAAAGGTAAAAACAGAGGTTTAATAGCAGCTAAATTTCATGTTTCATTGGTTAAAATCATTAAAAAAGTAGCTCAAAATATTGGCTGCAAAAAAGTAGCTTTTAGCGGTGGAGTTTTTCAAAATAGCCTTTTAGTAGATTTAATTATTCACCATTTAGATACAGAATTTGAATTGTTTTTTCATCAACAACTCAGTCCAAACGATGAAAATATATCATTTGGACAGCTTTTTTTTAAACAGCAAAATGTAAAATTTAAAATGTAAAACCGCAAAAGTTGTGGAATACTGAGGGGATACTTTTACATTTTAAATTTTTCATTTTACATTTTAAATTTCTAAAAAATGTGTTTAGCAATTCCAGGTAAAATTAAAAACATAGAACTGCAATATGGGGGGCTTGTCCGTATGGCAAAAGTACAATTTGGCGGCATCGTCAAAGAAGCAAGCCTTGAAATGTTGCCCTCAGCGAAAGAAGGCGACTACGTACTGGTGCATGTTGGCGTGGCAATTAGCTTGGTCAATGAAGAAGAAGCGGCAAAAAGTTTCCAATATTTAGCAGAAATCGGCGAGTTGGATGACTTGATTGATCATACGCAGGTTGAAAAATATTAAACCGCAAAATGCAAAACTTAAAATTCAAAATGTAAAAGTGTACCCCTCAGTATTGATCACTTTTACGGTTTAATATTTATCATTTTACATTTTGCGGTTAAAAAAAATTTCTACTTCTAAATTGAATAAAATGAAATTCATGTCAGAATATCGTGACCCTGAAACGGTTGAAAAATACCTTGCAGAGTTGCATAAAATCGTCACTCGCACATGGACAATCATGGAAGTGTGCGGTGGCCAAACGCATAGCCTTGTCAAAAATGGCTTGCTCAATCTCATGCCCAAAGAAATCAATATGGTGCATGGACCCGGCTGCCCTGTCTGCGTCACGCCTGTGAATTTGATTGACAAAGCCGTTTGGTTAGCCATGGAAAAGGGCGTCATCATGTGTTCTTATGGCGATATGCTGCGTGTGCCTGGCTCAAAAACCAGCCTTTTGGAAGCGAAAGCAGCGGGTGCAGAAGTGCGGATATTGTATTCCCCTTTGGAAGCAGTGAAAATTGCTCAAGACAACCCCAATCGAGAAGTCGTGTTTTTCGCCGTCGGTTTTGAAACCACTGCCCCAGCTAATGCCTTATCGGTCGTTCATGCCCACCGAATGGGTGTGAAAAACTACTCGATATTGGCTTCACACGTCCTCGTTCCGCCTGCGATGGAAGCGGTCATGAACGATGAAAATGCCGTCATTCAAGCCTTTTTAGCAGCGGGTCATGTCTGTACAATTATGGGCATTTCTGAATATTATCCATTGGTTGAGAAATACAAAGTGCCGATTGTGGTCACTGGTTTTGAGCCTGTTGATTTGCTGCAAGGCATATTAATGGTGGTCAAACAGCTTGAAAAAGGAGAATATCGCCTTGAAAATCAATACAGTCGGGTTGTCTCCGCTGAAGGCAATTTGGACGCTCAAAAAGTCATCAATCAAGTCTTTGAAATCGAAGACAGAGAGTGGCGAGGCATCGGTTCGATACCCCTCAGTGGCTACGAGGTTCGGAAGGAATTGGAGCATTATAACGCCAATATAAAATTTGATGTGAACATTGAAAAAGTACCTGAAAATGCTGAATGTATAGCAGGTTTAGTTCTAAAAGGCTTGAAAAAGCCGCATGAATGCCCCCAATTCGGTAAAAAATGCACGCCACAAATGCCTTTGGGTGCGCCGATGGTATCGAGCGAAGGCGCGTGTGCAGCGTATTATCATTTTTCTATGGCGATGGAGGAAGTAGCTATTTGAGAAACCGCAAAATGTAAAATTTTAAATGTAAAATGTAAAAGTGCGTGGGAAGCGCAAAATATGAATGAAATAAAAAAGATTAAATTATTAAACAAACAAAATTACTATGGAAAACAACTTTAAACGATACGATTTAGAAGAAAGGGTTATTGATTTCGCTGTACAAGTTCTTGATGTTTGCGAATTATTACCTCAAACATTTGCCGCTAAACATCTTGGAGGACAATTAGTCCGTTCGGGTTCTGCTCCTGCTTTAAATTATGGTGAAGCTCAAGCAGCAGAATCCAAGGCTGATTTTTTACATAAAATGAAAATATGTTTAAAAGAACTAAGAGAATCTCAGATTTGCTTGAAAATTATTTTTAAAAAGAAATATATTCTTGAAAACAAGCTACAGTTTATTTTAAAAGAATGTGGAGAGTTAGTCGCCATTTTTACAAAAAGTATTGTAACGGCTTCTATCAAAAATGGAAACAATAAAACGTGAGAATTAGCCGTTTCCGCCCACTTTTACATTTTACATTTAAAATTTTACATTTTGCGGTTTCCACCCACTTTTGCATTTTACATTTAAAATTTTACATTTTGCAGTTTCCACCCACTTTTACATTTAAAATTTTACATTTTACATTTTGCGGTTTCCACCCACTTTTACATTTTACATTTAAAATTTTACATTTTGCGGTTAAAACAATTAAATATGCAGCTTCAATGCCCGATGCCAAAGCTCAAATTTGACATCATCACGCTCGGTCACGGTAGCGGAGGGCTTTTGACGAATCAACTGTTGGAAAGTGGCGTTTTTGAGGTGTTGAAAAATGATTTATTGAATGAAAAACACGATGGGGCTATTTTCAGCATGACTGGAAAAATGGCTTTTTCGACCGATAGTTATGTCATTTCACCCATCTTTTTCCCTGGCGGCAATATCGGCGAATTGGCAGTGAATGGTACGGTGAACGATTTGGCGATGTGTGGGGCGACCCCTGATGCAGAGCGTCATGGCGCAGATGGCGCACATCAGTATTTATCGTTGGCGTTCATCATTGAGGAAGGTTTGATGATGACAGAGTTTTGGGATATATTAATTTCGATAAAATATGCGGCTGAAAAAGCAGGCGTTCAAATCGTCACAGGCGATACGAAAGTGGTGGAGCGAGGTAAAGGCGATAAGATTTTTATCAATACTTCAGGCGTCGGCATGTTGCATTCTAAAGCGAATATTGCTATGTCGAGGGTGAAAAAAGGCGATAAAATAGTGGTTAGTGGCAATATTGCTACGCATGGCATGGCGATTATGAGCGTCCGTGAAGGCTTAGAATTTGAAACAAGTATTGAAAGTGATACGGGCAATTTGAATTTTACAGTTGGAAAACTTTTAGATGCATTTGGCGATAAAATTCATTTGCTCAGAGACCCTACACGCGGCGGTGTAGCCACTGTTTTAAATGAAATTGCGAGGGATTCTAAACTCGGCATTGATATTTTTCAAAAAAATATACCTGTCTTGGAAGAGGTTTATGGCGGGTGCGAACTCTTAGGGCTTGACCCTTTGTATGTGGCTAATGAAGGCGTTTTTTTAGCAGTGGTAGAAGCTGAAATTGCTGAAAATTTCACTCAAATACTGAGGGGGTGTGAATATGGCGAGAATGCAGCGATTATCGGCGAAGTGGTCGAAACGCATCCTCGTCAAGTGGTTTTAACCAGTAAAATTGGGGGTAAACGAGTAGTAAATATGCTTGTAGGAGAGCAATTACCTCGTATTTGTTGATTCTAAAAAGAAGGAGATATTGTAGAGTTAACTGGTTTTGAATTTGAATAAATGGAGAATGAAATTCTAAATATTACGCTTAAAAAAGGTATGCCTAATATAGGTGAAAAACCTGTAGAGCTACCGCCTATAACTGGCGAACCATTTATTTTCAAAGGCGATGAAGGCAATCCATTTTTAGCACCGCGAGGCGTTTTTCTCATAAAAAATCACCTTTTTGTTACAGATACAGGTCAAAACAGAGTGTTCATTTGGGATGTCGGATGTCGGATGTCGGATTTCGGAGGGGACACGCCGAAATCCCAAATCCCAAATCCGAAATCGCCTTTGGGGTTTGGGATGTCGGATTTCGGCGCGCGCCCTCCGAAATCCGACATCCCAAACCCGAAATCGCCTTTGGTTTTGGGTCAAATGGATAAAGACGATACGGGGCGCAATTCAGGTAAAAAAGTATCCGCTTCTACCCTACACTATCCGTCAGGTATTTGGTCAGATGGAGAAAAATTGATTGTGGCAGATGCTTGGAATCACCGCGTTTTGATATGGCATTCGATGCCAACGGAAAATGGGCAAGCGGCTGATGTGGTCATCGGTCAACCCGATTTTGAGAGCAATGAACCCAATGCAAAAGGCATTGGTGCCAACCCAACAGAGCGCAGTTTGAACTGGTGTTACGGCGTTTTTTCAGATGGTGAACGCCTTTGGATTGCCGATACAGGCAACCGTCGTGTCTTATTTTTTAATAAAATACCGACTGAAAATTATGCAGCAGCAGATGGTGTTATCGGCAAACCGAATTTTAATGAAAGAGATTACGACAATGCGGATGCCATTTGGCCTTATTCCGTAAAAATCAGTTCCGAAGGCAAAATGGCGATTACAGACACTCAATATTACCGCGTTTTGCTTTGGAAAGATTGGAAAACGGCTTTTACTGAGAAAGCTGATGCCATCATCGGTCAAAAAGATTTTGATAGCAGTGGGGCGAATCAATACGGTTTGTATCCCCAAGCGCATACATTGAACTGGTGTTACGATACATGTTTTTATAAAAATGGCATTTTCGTAGCAGATGCAGGCAATAGTCGGGTTTTATGGTTTGAAAATACCCCCTTCCCGATTGAGTCGGGATTTCCTTCGTCAACAGAATTAAGCCCAAGTGCTACTAATTTAATAGGAAAAAAAGATTTTAATACAGGTTCTGAAAATAGAGATACCGTTTTTGGAACAGATAAAAATCTCTATTGGCCCTTTTCAATTTGTATTGACAATGATATAATGGCTATCGCCGATACAGGCAACCACCGCATTTTTTTGAATAAACTAATTGAGTTGAGAGTTATGAGTTGAGAGTTATGAGTGATAACTACTTGATTGTCAACAACTTATCTCAAACTCTCAACTCATAACTCTCAACTCATAACTAATGATAACAGCCCTCAGTATCGCCGCATTTTTAGGTTTTACGCATTCGTTTGAAGCCGATCATCTTTTGGCAGTGAGCAATATCGTGACCAAGCGAAATCGCTGGGTATTGGCTATGAAAGATGGTATTTATTGGGGTTTGGGGCATACTTCAACTATATTTCTGATGGGTTTAATCATCATTTTGGGCAAATTGATGATTGCGGAAAACTCTCCTATTTTCGGTTATTTTGAGTCGCTCGTCGGTTTGATGCTGATGGGTTTGGGGTTTTATAGATTGCATAAAATATATAAATTCAAAAAACATTTGACTGTAAATCACGCTCACACACCCCTACATGACCATTCCGACAACCACCAATTGGCATATGGCGTTGGGTTGATTCATGGCTTGGCGGGCAGTGGTGCGGTAATTTTATCAGCTGTTACGACCATGAAAAATAGTATTGATACTCTATTATTTCTCTTGATATTTGGCTTGGGTTCGGTGGTCGGTATGCTCTTAGCATCGGGCGTTTTTAGTTTGCCTTTTTCTAAAAAAATGACTTCCAATCGACGTTTTCAAATGGGTTTGACGTTTTTATCCTGTGTATTATGCATTGGATTTGGGGTGAAAGTTGTTTTTTTTAAGTAAAAAATTTAACCGCAAAATGTAGAATATAAAATGTAAAATGTAAAAGTCCTTGGAAATGACAGACGCAGACATCATCAATCAATACGATCCTAAAGAACTTTTGCTCCTTGTACTGAGGGGTATGGAAGTTGAGATATTGAATGAGAATGGCAAATTGGTAGAAGTCGAAAACGGTTATACGATTGAAGTAGAGGGTAAGAGTTTGTATAAATTATTGTATAAAAATCAAGTGGTTGCACCTTTCGCAGATGTGGTGGAGATGTGCGGATTTATTAAAAGAGGATAATTTAGTTGAGAGTTATGAGTTGAAAGTTGAGAGTTTGTTTCAACTCTCAACTCATAACTCTCAATTCTCAACTAAAAAAGATGAATCGAGTAAAAAAAGAGTTGGCGGTGGTTGCCCTTTCGGATAGTGCTTCGCAGCCCAATAGTTATGCACTAATTTTGGAAGATATGGCGACCAATCGCCGCATCCCAATCATCATTGGCATTGCAGAAGCACAAGCCATTGCCGTGACGATGGAACGTATGCTTCCTGCCCGCCCTTTGACTCATGATTTGATGAAAAACACCCTTGATGCTTTAGAGGTAAAACTGAAAGAAGTGTTGATTCACAGCCTTGTTGATGGTGTTTTCCATGCCACTTTGATTTTGGAAAAAGCCGATGGTTCGCAACTGCAAATTGACTCTCGCACATCCGATGCCATCGCTTTGGCAGTTCGATTCAATACGCCTATCACGGCTTATGAAAATGTGATTGAAGAGGCAGGTATTCTCGCTGATTCTTTTTGGGCAAAACAAAATGAAGGTTCAATTGCCGATTATTCGCTCGAACAATTGGAAGATTTGTTGAAAAAAGTACTCGCAAAAGAAGATTATGAGAGTGCCATTAGAATTCGCGAATTGATAAATAAACGTAAAAATGAATTGAAATGAGTCGTTTCATGTATTGCGGAACTCCATTTTCGCTTTCAAATGGCACTTTTAGATGCGTACAAACTTGGAGTTTCGCAATACAATAAAAAATTTGAAAACTTTTTTGGTTTTTAAAGTTTTATCATTTACATTTGCATCATGATAGCAATAACAGAAATAACAGACGTTAAAAAAAGAATCATTCAGGAGTCATTGAAGCTTTTTATGAAATATGGTGTAAAAAGCATCACGATGAATGAAATTGCCCAAAGCTGTGGTATTTCAAAACGTACTTTGTATGAAAATTTTGAAGATAAAGACGAATTGTTGAGTATTTGTGTCAAAACAATGAACGCTCATACGCGCAATGAAAATCAGTTATTAGAGGATAAAAGTAAAAACGTTCTTGATTTTTTTATGCAATCTGTTCAGCAGTTTGGAGAAAAAACCAGCCAAGTCAACCCTAATTTTTTTCGAGAACTCAATAAATTTCATCCAAATATTGCCAAAGAACAATTAGAACATGTTGAAAATACTGTCATACCTGATATGACTGAATTGATTCAAAAAGGTATTGCAGAAGGGGTTTTCAGAACTGATATCAATATTGAATTAATAATAAGGCTTTTGTTAAGTCAATTTGATAGTATCATCAATTCAGATTTTATAGAAAAAGTAAAAGTACCAGTTACTGAAATTTTCCAAACAGTTGTACTACATTTTGTCCGCAGTATTGCTACTTCTAAAGGTTTAAAAAATATTGAAGCTTTTGGAAAAATTAAATAAAACCATATAACTCATTGATAATCAATGAAATACTGAGGGGGTATGCTGATTAAGTTTTAATTATTCAAGTAAAATAAAAATAAATTTAAAAAATACAAAAACTTTTTTGGTTTTTAAAGTTTTCAACCATACCTTTGCAACATGAAAAATGAAACAGCTTAAACAGCTCGTTTTTTTTTACCTTACTGAAAACTTTAAAAACTAAAATAGTTTTCAATATTATAAATAATGAAGAGAGATTCGCTATCTCGTTTTTTTTGTCCTAACCAAAACTTTAAAAACCAAAAAAGTTTTCATTAAATCTAAAAATATACGAAATGAAATATTTGAGAATCACCCTACGGAATTTATGTTTTCTGTTTTTAAGTCAACTGGCTCAAGCACAAACACCCATGTCACTCGCCGACTGTGTGCAGAAGGGTTTGACAAATTTCCCAACCATTCAAAGACAACGCTTAGAAATCAACAAAGCAGATGAAAGAGTAAAAGAAATACGTGCGGCTCGGTTGCCACAAGTCAGTGGTTCGGCTGCCATAAATGATAATTTGAAATTGGCAACTCAAATATTGCCAGGAGCCATTTTTGGCAGACTAGGTGAAGATGTTGCTGTTCAGTTTGGTACAAAATATACGATGAATGGTGGTTTAGACATCAACCAAGTGATTTACAACGCTGCTATTCCACTCAATATGAAGGTGGCAGCGATGAGTAAAAAATCAGGCGAACTGAATGTCCGCAAAACTGAGGAGCAATTGATGTATGATATTGCTTCCGCCTACTATTCTGCTCAGGTATCGAAGGTGCAAATGCGTATTATTGAAGCCAATCGGGATAGAATCGCAAAGTTATTGACCATTATAAAGGTGCAATATGATAATGGATTTGCTAAAAAATTGGACTACGACCGCCTTGTCGTCAATCAAACTAATCTTGAAACCGACCTTCAAAACTTAGATATTAACTACCGCCAGCAAATGACCATGTTGAAATATTATATGGGCATACCCCTCAGTACTGACATCGTTTTGACCGATAAAACGGATACTGAATTGTATCAAAACATCAAAACTGGTTTGGAAGATGTGACTAAAAATAGCCCCGATTTTCAACTGATTCAAGTACAAAAAAGCATGAATGATTTGCAAATTGAGCAAATCAAAGTCGGGTATAAACCTACATTGTCCGCAGGGTTGCGCCTTAATTATCAAACACAACAAAACAACCTCAATATTTTCGGTAATGATTCAAAGTGGTTGCCCACGGCTGCCCTTGCAGTCAATTTGAATGTGCCCATTTTTGATGGTTTTAGTAAAAAGTATAAAGCCAATCAAGTACGCATTGAAAGAGAACAATTGCGTTTTGATGAGCAAAATTTGACTGAAAGCCTTGCTTTGCAAAATGAAAATGCTCGATACAAATTGCAACTCAATCAAGCGGCGGTCACGACCCAAACCAATAATATCAAATTGGCGGAAGAAGTCTATAAAAGCACACAAGTGCAATTTGAAGGCGGCATCACTCCCCTTTCTGAGCTTTTAAATGCTGAAAATTCCTTGAAAGAGGCTCAAACAAATTATCTCAAAAACCTTGTTCAGGTGAAAGTAGCGGAGTTAGATATTTTGAAATCTTCGGGAAATATTAGGGAAATACTGAAATAATCGTATAAAACGCTCTCAATACTGAGGGGGTAAAGATTGACTAAATTTGAAAATTTAGTCAATCTGAAAAGCAATAAAAAATTATTAAAAATTAAAAAATCAATAAAATGAAATACGCCAAAATATTAATGAGTCTTCTTGCTGTCGTTGCTTTAGTTGTTTTAGGTGCTTGGAAATTACAAGCCAATAAAAAATTAATGAACGCCAATGCTGCTATTGCTGAGCAAAAAATAACGGTTTTCCCTGTTTCAGCGGTCAATCCTGCATACCAAACAATTTCACAAAACTTTAAATCGGATGGTGCTTTTGTACCGAATCGTCAACTCAAATTTGCTTCCGAAATGTCGGGCAGAGTTATATCGCTGAATATAAAAAAAGGCGGTTATGTGCAAAAAGGGCAAACCGTTGCGACATTGGACAATGAGCAAACGCAAATAGAAATGAGTCTGGCACAAGCCAATTTGGATAAAGCTAAGATGGATTTGGGTAAATATGAAACGATGTTAGCAGGGAATGCTGTTCAAAAACAACAGGTAGAAGACGTGCGGATGCAGGTAAAAAGTGCTGAAAACCGCATTGAAATACTCAAGCGTCAGCTCCGCAAAAGTGCGATTATTGCGCCGATGTCGGGCATCGTCAATGACCTTTCTATCGAAGTTGGTAGCTTCCTTTCGCCCGGTACAGCCATTGCTGAAATAGTGGATATTAATAATTTGAAATTGCAAGTTCATCTGTTAGATTTTGAAGTTTTGAAAGTAAAAGTGGGACAAACTGCGAGCATAACACCTGACCTTTATCCTGATGCCAAAATCACAGGTTCAGTCAATGCCATTAGTGCTATTGCTGATGGCTCGCGAAAATTTGAAGTAGAAATCACCATCAATAACAGCAGCCGCACACCTCTAAAAGCAGGTATGACGGCATCGGCTCTTTTCAATATGGGCAGTAGCAAAAACGCAATGGTCATTCCAGCGAATAGCATAGTGGGCAGTATTCAAGACCCACAAGTGTATATTTTAACTGGTGAAACGGTGCAATTGAAAAAAATAAAAGTAGGCTCTATCTACAACGATAAAATTGAAATTGTTTCAGGCTTAACGCCTACGGATAAAGTCGTTTCATCAGGTCAATTGAACTTGAGCGATGGGGTAAAAGTGAAAGTTTTATAATAATTAAAAAAAAAGTCATGTCACTTACAGAAATAGCCATAAAAAGACCGTCGCTCATCGTCGTTATCTTCGCGGTCTTAGGATTTTTAGGATTTTTGGGTTATACCAAACTCAATTACGAGTTGATGCCCAAATTTGAATCACCTGTGGTCAGTGTCACCACTATTTATCCAGGAGCATCGCCTGCGGAAGTCGAAAGCTCAGTGACGAAACGAATAGAAGATGCTTTGTCAAACCTTGAAAACTTGGATGAAATTCGGTCAACTTCTATGGAAGGCGTGTCGTCTGTCATTTTGATGTTGAAAGCAAACGCCAATACGGATATTGCCGTACAAGATGCTCAGCGGAAAATCAACGCTATTTTATCCACCTTGCCAGACGATATTAACAACCCTGTTTTGGGCAAATTCTCGATGTCAGATATGCCCGTTATGCGGCTTGGAGTGACGGCAAAAATGCCGCCTTCTGAGCTATATTCTCTCATAAAAGATGAAATATCGCCTGTTCTGGGTAAAATTGAAGGGGCTGCTCAAATCAATATGATTGGTGGTGAAGAGCGTGAAATTAAGATATTAGTGAACCGTCAGAAAGCTGAAAGTTTTGGTGTTTCGATGGTGCAAATCAGCAATGTTGTCAAAGCCGCAAACCTCGATTTTCCGACTGGTAAAATTAAAAATGATGCCACCCAATCATTGATTCGTTTGCAAGGTAAATACAAATCCCTTGACGAAATTCGGAATTTGGTCGTCGCTACTGATAGGCAAAATAACTCGCCTATACGCTTGTCTGAATTAGCAGATGTGAAGGACGATATTAAGGAAATAAAAACATTTAGCCGCATCAATGGTAAAAACTCAATTGGTTTAACCGTTCAAAAACAAAACGATGCGAATGCCGTTGCCCTCAGTAATACTGTAAAATCTGCTTTAAAAAATATTGAAAAACAATATGCTAACAAAGGCTTAACCTTTGAAATTGCTTCTGACAGCTCTGATTTTACAATGGCAGCAGCCGATGCAGTTATTTCAGATTTAGGTTTGGCGATATTTATTGTGGCTTTGTGTATGCTTTTGTTTTTACACAGTATTCGCAATTCATTAATCGTTATGATTGCCATTCCTGCGTCTTTGATTTCAGTGTTTGGAGTGATGTTTTTATTGGATTATTCACTGAATTTAATGACGCTTTTAGCCATTTCATTGGTGGTTGGTATCTTGGTCGATGACTCGATTGTGGTACTTGAAAACATCTATCGACATCTTGAAATGGGCGAAGAACGCCGTTCCGCTGCCGCCAAAGGACGGGCTGAAATAGGCATGACTGCCATCGGTATTACCCTTGTGGATGTAGTGGTTTTTTTACCAATCACCATGGTAGGCGGCATTATTTCTAACCTTTTATCCCAATTTTCTATTGTTATTGTGGCTTCTACCTTAATGAGTTTGTTTGTATCTTTTACCATCACGCCACTTTTAGCTTCGCGGATGGCGAAAGTAGAACATATTCCAACTAAATTATTGACAGGTAAATTAGTGGCAGCTTTTGAGCGATTTATCACATGGCTAACCAATGCTTATGGTCGTGTATTGAAATTTTCTTTGGCGCATAAACGCTATGTTTTAACAGCAGTTATAATCCTATTTTTTGCTTCTTTTTCATTGATTACAAAAGGTTTTATCGGTACTGAATTTGTCAGTTCGGGCGATAATGGAGAGTTTATCATCACCCTCGAATTGCCTCAAAAAGCCACTTTAGCTCAAACCAACCAAGTGACGATGCAAGTAGAAGACTATTTATTTAAAAAAGGCGAAGTCACCAACGTTTTTGCTAATGTTGGAACGACAAGCGGACAAATGGGCAGCAGCCAATTGTCGAACAAATCGGAAGTGAATGTCAAATTAATAGATAAAACTAAGCGCACTCAAACTTCAGCTATTATCGCTCAATTGGTGAAATTAGATCTTCAAAAATTGCTGCCAGATGTCATTGTCAGTTCAGCCGCTGTCAGTATTGCTGGTGGCGCAAACGCTGCACCCGTTCAGTTGTCTGTTACAGGCAATTCCTTAGACAGCAATTTAAGTGTTGCAAGGCAGTTGATGGATCAATTGAAAACCATCAAAGGCACATCGGAGGTTAAAATATCTGTTGAATCGGGCAATCCTGAAGTAACGGTGAATATTGATAGAAATAAAATGAGCGATTTAGGTCTGTCTCTTGATGTGGTTGGGATGAATATGCAAGCCGCTTTTAGTGGTACAACCAGTGCCAAATACAACGATAATGGCAAAGAATACGACATCAATATCATCATGGATGCCTTCGACAGACGCAATGAAACCGACTTAGCCAATCTATTTTTCATCAATAATAAAGGTGAAAAAATTGGTTTAACTCAATTTGCAACCATCGGAAAAACAACGGGACCCAATAAATTAGAAAGAAAAAATCGAGTGCCTTCGGTCACGATTAGCTCACAAGTATTGGGTGTTTCGAGTGGTGAAGTATCGGATGCAATGACAAAATATTTAGCGACAGCCAATATTCCTACTAACACAACGGTTGCATTTGAAGGCTCGACAAAAAATATGAACGAGGCGTTTTCTAACCTACTTTTTGCCTTAGTTGCCTCTATTTTGTTTGTTTATTTGATTATGGTGGCTTTGTACGACTCGTATATTTACCCATTTGTCGTCTTATTCTCTATACCACTTGCTTTAATGGGCGCGCTCTTGGCTTTAGCCTTGAGTATGCAACCCCTCAGTATTTTCTCCATGTTAGGCATGATTATGCTCATTGGCTTGGTCGCTAAAAATGCTATTTTAATTGTGGATTTTGCCAATCAATTGAAAGCCGCTGGTCATAATACCGTTGAAGCCCTCATATTATCAGGCAAGACCCGTTTGCGTCCTATCTTGATGACGACCTTAGCGATGGTATTTGGTATGATGCCGATTGCCTTAGCACATGGCGCAGGAGCAGAGTGGAAAAGTGGCTTGGCGTGGGTGCTGATTGGTGGCTTGTCAAGCTCTATGATTTTGACGCTCGTGGTCGTGCCTTCCGTTTATTTAATTGTAGATATGCTGAAAGGTGAGATGAAATTTAAAAATTCAAAAAAGATTCTGAAAAATATCGTGCCCAATGATTTGGTGATTCAAGGAGAGGTAGTACCTGTATAAAGCAGTATTTTATAGTTTCAAGTTAATTTAAGGAGTATTTTAAACACTTTATTGCTACATTTTCAATGCCTGTTGATATTCGTTGAGTTTAGAAACGGGCATTGAATAGTGGCTGTGGAGTTGGCGTTTTGTATATACCCCCTCAGTATTTTATCCATTTTAATCACAAACGCTGGACTATCTGTTTGATAGTCAAGCGTTTGTGATTTTCACCCTGTCAGTATTTTATTGATTAAATTAGATAATTATAACTTTCCAAATTGATTTAAATACTCGAATTTGGGGAGTTATAAAATTTATTATTCCCCAAATGATGCCATAAATAATACAATTTGGGGAACTAATTAAATATAATTCCCCCAAATAGCGTCAAAAAGCACGACATTTGGGGGGTTATAAATTCTATTATCCTCCAAATAATGTCAAAAAGCACGGCAATTATTGCATAAAGCGACTATTTTTAAAGAAAAAACGCGCTTAAAGAAAAACGTCTTTATCACCATGCTCACAGTTTTTGGGGTAAAAAAAAATGAACATTATTTGATGGCTGTCACTAATCAATTGCTGATTGATGATTTGTTCACTTGATTATTCAAACTCAACCCCACTAATCAACAACTCCAAACCTTGCACGATATTATCATTGGGTTTATCGCAATGGCTGCATACAAAACGGTAATTCTGAACACTTGATTTCAATTGACAATCTTCACAAAATATCTCAATCGGCAAGGTTTCTATAGCCAATTTTACGGCTTTATACTGAGGGGAGTCGGTAGCCGTCACCGCTTCAAAAGCACTTTGCATCAAAATGGGTTCGATATTGGAAAGCACTCCTGCCTTCACATTTATCGTTTTTATTTTCCCTAATTCATCCTCAGAAAATTCATTTTCTAAGGTGCGGAATATGTTTCGGACAAGGGATATTTCGTGCATTGCTAAATGTAAAATGCTCAGGAAACCGCAAAATGTAAAATATTAAATGATAAACCGCAAAAGTGAAGGGGTACTGCAAAGTACTTTTGCATTTTAAATTTAATATTTTACATTTTGCGGTTTATTATTTTAAAAAATTGCTTTTTCTAATGCGCTCAGTTTTTCCAAATGCAAATTAGCATCTTCCAATATTTTAGTATCTTTTGTAAGCGTTTTGACCTCATTGGCTTTAGCAATCATTTCATGAAAACGCTTTTCATCGCTTTCTTTTGTACCGCTGCCGACTTCCCAACAGGCTTCCAAATAATTGAGCAAACTCAAAGCTCTTTCAAGCGGATATTTATCGGCGGTGCGGATATTCAAGGCTTCTTGATAATACAATAAGGCTTTTTCATAATTATCAGAATGTAAGGCGGTGGGGTATTTTGTCAAGGCATTGCCAAAACTATTGCACACCATCGCATATTCGTATGGATATTCTTCTTTTGTATAAAAATTAAGAGCCTCATGAAAAGCCGATGATGAAACAGACGCCCAAATGCCTTTTTTCTTAATTTCATCAGGGATTTCAGAATAGATAACGCCTAAATGGTGCTGAATATCCGCAAATACTGAGGGGGTATCTTCTCGATTAAAAACTTTCAAGGCTTGTTGATAAGCGTCCATTGCGCCTTTTAAAAACTGAGGATTGCCTGTTTTCGCCCACGTATATAGGAGTGTGCCTTTGCGATATTGGGCATTGGCTAATAATTCAGTGGCTTCTTCTTTTCTAAAAATATCAATGGCTCGGCTGATATAGCCCAACGATTCTGCAAAACTATCTGAAATATTAGCAATATGCGACGCATCCACCAAGGTCATAGCCGTTTCGAGGGCCCGATTTTGTTTTTCATACACTTGTAAGACTTCCCAAAGCGTATTTTTTATATGACTCAACAAAACTTGATTATAAGGCACAACCATTTTTTTCATCCAAACAGCCACCAAAGCATTTTTTAATTCAGTTTTTGCTTCATCCGATAACGCATAATCAAGAGCCGCCAAGAGTATATTTTCAGCATGTTCCATATCCTGCATATCGGTCAAAAATGTACCGAAGTGCTTGGCTGTGAAGGCTTTATATTCGTCATTGGGTGCGGCATTCATGGCTTCTCGATAGAAATAACGGGTTTTATCGGCATCGAAAGCATCATTTTCAGAGGCATAATGTCGTAGAATAGCGTTGTTGTGCATCAAACGATATTCATCAAATTCGGAAAATCCTGTCGTTAAAACATCAGGATTAACCGTAAAACCATTTTGCAGAGAATTAATGATGTCAATTTCAGTCAATAATGCCTGATTATTAGAAAGCATTTGGTAAGCTTTTTCAGTATTGCCCAATTTGAAAAAAATCAAACCCATTAACGATGTCGGATTGGGGATGTCGGGCAAAATATACGGTGGCATCACATTATACCAATCAATCGGCTGCTTGATAGCATTTTTTTTGACAATTAAATGATAGGCACTCGGCTCAGGTTTTTCCATTAAAAAATCCTTGAGCGCAACCAATTCATCGAGCCGATTCTCTTGGGCAATTATATTTTTTACAGCTTCTAAAATCTCAGTTGTGGCAAATATTGTGAGCATCTTCGTTCGTTTTTAAAACTTAACATTTAACATTTTCACCCCCTCAGTATATTCATATTCTAAATCTCTATCAGCATCGTCCAAATCATTATCAATCAAAATTTCATACATCGAAACCGTTTTATCACCTTTCAAATTGCGTGATTTGAGCATAATTAAGCCTGCTTTATGCAATTTTGGAAAAAACTCGTCATTCATTGGGGCTAATAAAAGAGAATTTTTGAGAGGGTAATAAATGACATAAACTTGTGCAGCATCGCCAAAAGCGGCAGCTGCTAAGTCGTTATCAATATATAAATGACTGGTTTTTAATTGTATTTTACTCATTGTCAAACGTCTTGTAAAATTAAATTCACCACTTTATCGCCTGCCGTTTTAGCCGTATCGCTTAAATAATCTGATAAACGAGTATTATCTATGGCTATTAAATATACTTGAATATCATTGGGATATTCCTCTCGCAATATTTTTTTAGCATACGACAAGGCTTGATCCCATTTCATAGAATGCAAAAAAACCAATGGGTCGTCTTGAATAGCGGCATTCACTTCTTCGGCAGGGAGTTTATAGAGTGTGCCGAGCGGTTCGCCTGTATTGATAACAGCATCTACTAAAATAATGCGTTGATGTCCTTTAAGTTGAAACAGTACTTCAAACGCTGATGTTCCCATATCTAAGATAGAAATGTCCACTCGCTCTCCCAATTGTTTTTTCAATTCATCAATCACGTAGCAGCCTACCCCATCGTCGCTGCGAACTGGGTTGCCGAAACCCATTATGGCTGTTTTTTTCATAAATTTCTTTAAATGTAAAATGTAAAACCGCAAAATGTAAAACCGTAAAAGCTTAGAACACCCCCTCAGTATTTTCTGTATTAGAATCAGGATTTGTAGGAAAGTGAAGGATTTAACAGGATTTTTGAGCGCACATAATCCTATTAAATCCTCGAAAATCCCAATAATCCTGATTCAAATAAAATGAGGCTGTCTCAATAGGTTATTAAGTTAATTAGCTACTCAGTTATTGCATAGATAAAATATTGAGAAACAATTTTTTATTAAACAAAAATAACCTAATAACTTGATAATCAATAACTTATGAGACAGCCTCAATCAGTTGTTGGAATATGTTTCAACTATAAATGATGAATAATGCTCAATCTCCAATTGCTGTTCCGCCGTTTTTCACAGTTTGAATTTTGCCAACTTTTCACCTGTTTTGGCATCATGCGCGTGAACTGTACAAACTAAACAAGAATCGAATGAACGTGCCACCATACCCACCTCAACAGGGTCTTGGGGATCTTCAATTTCGGTACCCAAGAGCGCCGATTCAATGGGTCCTGGATTACCTTTGCCATCTTGAGGTCCTACGTTAAAAGTAGTCGGCGCTACGACTTGATAGTTTTTAATGACGCCATTTTCAATTTCAATCCAGTGCGCTAATGCACCACGTGCGGCTTCAGTGCAGCCAAAGCCTTTTCCATCACGCTCTTCGGGTTTGATATAAAACTCATCGTCAAGACGAACCTGACGGAGCCATTCATCAACATAATGATACAAGCGCGGTGCTTCATGAAGGCGACCGAGCACGCGCGTAAAAACGCTGGGACCTATCTTTTTGATGATGTCACCAAAGAGAGGGTCTTGAAATTGGTGCTTTAAATTTGCAGGATTAGAATTCATCACCACACGCGCCAAAGGACCTGTTTCAGCAGCGTAATTCATATATCGTGGCGATTTTGCCCAACTGTACTTACCATCGAAATTTGTATTTGCCAGATTTTGAGCTGGCATAGGTGTAGGTGTAGGTTCTTTCCACGGATGCGCAGCAGGCACATCTGCATACCAAGAGTGGTTGACATGTTCCTCAATTTGAAGATGGTCAAATCCTGAATATTTGCTGCCATCGTAGAATCCGCCTGGACAGATTACGGCTGCTTGGCGTGTATCGATGGTGGGTTTGTTCCACAAATCTTTATGGATATAAGTACCATAAGCGAGGAATTTGCCGACGCCTTGACCAAATTTATCAATCCCAAACTCTAACCCTGCGCGGATAAATAAGCCTAAATCCGAATTGCGTTGGCTTTCATTTTCATCTACCCAAGCGAGCATATCGTCCCAAGATTTTATCTGCATATAACGCTCGACGCTGCAACCTAAAAATATCGTTTCTAACCAATCATGACGAAATTGATTCATAATGGCATGAGCGCGAGTAATGTCTTTGAGTGTAGGCGCACACATCACACCGCCCGGAACCATATAAGATGAATGGGGCCATTGACCTCCGAACAAAGAATACACTTCTACAGGGCGACCACTGGCAGTCACCCCAGCTTGGAAAGATGTGCCGACATATGCTGCCCAACGCTTCACGACTTCTGAATAGAGCGGCTTATTAGCAAATTTTTTATTTGCCATATCCGTAGCGAAAATAGCATAAAACCAGCGTGGGATACTTTGAAGCGTCTCCGTTGCTTGACCGATGGCTCGAAGCAACAAAGCATTAGGCGGCAGGGTCGTTTGCCAAGCCGTATCTAAGGCAGATGAAGCGCAATATAAATGCGAACCACCACAGATACCGCAAATACGCGGCGTGACAATCAGCCCCGATTGAGGGTCTTTGCCTACCATAATTTGCTCAAAACCTCGAAACATTGCTGCTTGCGTATGAGCACGCGTTACGACACCATTTTCCATATATACTTTCACATCAAGGTCGCCTTCTACGCGTCCTACGGGTGAAATATTGAGTTCTTTAACAGTTGCCATTTTTATTGATTTAAAAAAATTTAATAATAAAAATTGCGGGTTTTAAATCAAAACCCAAATATTTCAACTTACAGTCATTTTGACGTTTCTTTTACTGCTTGATTATCAGGAGTCACTTTTGCAAGTCCTGCACTAATCACATAACCTAAATAAGATGCGCCTGTTGGTACTTCTTGGGGTAGAAAACCCAAATATTTCATCGTCTTAAAAACACTACCTTTTACCAAATCGTGGTGAGGGAATCCAGGTTCTGTACAACCCAAACAAGGATGATTGACTCTGGTTTTAGACGAATGGCGATTCCACAAAATACGGTTGCAACTGGCATGGGTCATTGGACCTCGACAACCCACTTCATAGAATAAACAGCCACCACGCTTGCCAAAACCACCATCTACTTTTTGACTAAAATTAATAGCATTGGGGCAGCCCGTTTGTACAAAATCCGTAAAGAAAGTCTTAGGACGGTGATATTCATCAATTAAAACATCGCCAATACGCCCTGTAGAAATAGCCACTAAAATCTGAGTAATCCAATCAGGATGCGCAGGACAACCGGGTATATTGATGACAGGAAGTCCACCTTTAGATTTGAAGTTTGCTCCTAAAAAGCCACCTTTTTGTGTCTTATGAAACTGTAAGCCTGTAGATTCGCTTGGATTAGGCGGTACGGCAGGAATGCCACCTTGTGTAGCACAGTCACCAATAGCGACCACATAGCCCGCTACTTTTGAAAGGTCGCTTACCCAATCTTGCATGGGACGTTCGGCAAAGTAGTTCATCGTTCCAGTATTATTCGGACCTTGAACGATAGTGCCTTCAAACACTAAAATGTCCATTTGAATTTTGCCGCTAATAATGTCATTGAGCAAATTAATCACTTGATGACCAATTTCGAGACCTATTGAAGGATGCCAAAGTATATTGATACCGAAGTCGGTGACCAATTCCACCACCGTCGGTTCTTCAGCATTTAAGAAGGACATTGTATTGCCGCTACATGCCCCGCCTTGCAACCAGAGTACGTTTGCCATGTTGTTTATTGTTTTATATTTTTCAATATATAGTTTTATTAAAAAAATATTGTGTCATTTGAAGCAATTACCAAATATAATTAGTTTTTTCGAGATTAGGAAATTTTTTCTAATAATTTAGTAAATTTTTTCTAAATAAGAAAAAATTTAAATAAAAAAGCCTTGTAACACAACGCTACAAGGCTTTTTTTATAGTGAAAAATGAAAAGTGAAAAGTGAAAAATATAGCGTCGATACCCCCTCAGTATTTTTCACTTTTCACTATTCACTTTTCACTATTCATTTTTCACTATTCACTATTTTATTCCATCTCATGTGCCGAAGCAATAATCGGATAAATAAGTCCCATAAATTCATTTTGACCATTCATTGTAAAATGCGGCAACATTTGACTCCAAACAGCTTCTTTAAACAGTTGCTCGCTGATAGGCAGACCCCTCAGTATTCGCTGCGGAATCCAAAAGACAATCGACATCCAGATATTATTCGTGAGCAATTCATAAAATTCATCAGGTTGTGGAGCAAAAACACCCCTTTGTACATTAAACTCAATGCGCTTACTAATTTGCATCATCATCCGATTGACATAAAAATGCCACCGCTTATTAATGTCTGGGAACGACCGCTCTACTTCAAAAAGCTCTGTGATATAAAAGCGATACTTTTTGAAAAAAGCGTAATAAGCAGAAAGCTGATTATCAATATCCAAAAGATTGGGATGAATAAGGTATTCGGAGAGAATATGAGAAAATTCAGTAAAAAGCGTTTCATAAACGAAAGTAACAATGGCATCTTTATTCTTATAATGATACGCCAAATTGCCAACACTAATGCCCGTTTCGTCCGCTATTTGTTGCAAACGCACATTCGGAATGCCATGTTCATTGAAAAGGCTGACAGAAGCATCAAGTATTTTCTGTTTAGTTGGAGAAAGCATGATTTAGGTATTTAATAAAAATAATACACAAAATTAGAAAAATTTTTCTAATTTTTAGATAATTTAAAATCATCAATATTAATTTCAAGTGTTCCTCTCTGGTCTTTTGCAGCTAAACGCCGCATAAATGATGCCATCATAGCCGCTCGTTTAGGGCAGACATGTTGAGTAATATTGCGGCTTAAAAAAGTGAGTGGTTGTTTATAATGTGCAAAAAGCAGGTGAATTTGCCATTCACCCTGTAGCTTGCAAAGGTTTTCAATGACGGCAGTATCTTTCAACCAAGCGTCTTTTTTAATAAAATCCATATCGCACTGCTGCCCAATCCGCTCGTTGAGGTGCAGAGCATTTAGCATTTTCAGCAAATCTGCATATACTATGTCGTCTAAATGAAAGGTTTTTTTCATGTGAAGTTTTCTTTTTGTCCTTAAAGTTACAACAAATTATGAGAAATCATATCATTTAACTGTCTAAACTCCATTTGACCCATCGGCGTAAAATGCGGCACAAGCAAAGACCATAATGTCTCTCGATAGCTCGGAAAATCCATAATATCCGCATCCATCACTTTCTGACGGTAAAGCCACATATCACTCGCCATCCAATATTGCTGCGCCAATTGCCGATGATACCCCTCAGTATAAGGGGCTATAAATGCTGCTCTTGACACATTAAATTGAAACATGGTAATCAACTGTAGCACTTGCCATTCGATGTGTTGCTGATGTGCTTTATGGATTTCAGGAAATGCGCGCACCACTTCCAGCGTATCGAGATAAAAAAAGAGATAGTCTTGTTGCAATAAAAAAGTGCTCCGCATTTGGCGTTCAATATCTTCAAACAAAGGAACAATTCGGTATTCAATCAACAATTCACGCTGTTTTTTCACCAATTGCCGCCAAGCTGCTTCTATTATTAACTCTTTCGTGCGATAATGATACGTCATATTGCCGATGCTCATCCCTGCTTCATCTGCAATATGTTGAAGCCGCACATTCACCAAACCGTCTCTATTAAACAACGTTACAGCCGATTCTATTATTTTCTCCTTGGTGGTTGCTGATGCCATACCCCTCAGTATTTGGATGCTTTTGGTGAGTAATATTTGATATATCAATACAATGTACGTGATTATTTCAATTGGCATCAAAAGAATAATACAAATTCTATCATTCCTTCTTTATCAATACATCATCAAATTTTGTCAAATCAATACCTCTATATAACCATTTATTGACTTTTATTAAAAGTTGTCCACCTTCATCCGTTCTTTTGCCATTTTGAAACCCTGTATAAGCCTTACCTGTTTTTATTTTTAACACAACAAAGCCTTGCACATAGGAGGGATTTACTTTTGTTAAACCTGGCACATAAATGACACGCTCAAAACTGACATTCATATCTAAATCATCTGATTCGGTGACGAGCACGAGGGTATCCTGTTGATATATTAAATAATGGGCATTGGCGGGTTGTGAAGCAACAGGTTCATAGTTTTTGCCTGCCATTTTTCTTACATCAAAAAACATCCGCTGTTTTCCCATAGGCACTTTAAAGGCGATGGCATAGCTGCCTTCAATAGGTCTCGGAGACCAAGGTCCACCAAAAGTATGTTTACCATTATCGGTATCGTAATCGTCTCCAGTATCATTCAAATTTGGAAAACGAGGGTCATTCGTATCTAATAATCCATCAAATCTACCCGACACATCACACATATAGCTCAAAAGGTAGGCATTTGTTCCCTCACGCCACCAAATTTGTTCGGTCGTATGTATTTCAGGTTTGTGGTCATGACCTTTATCCGAAACAAAAGGACCGAAGGCACAAACTTGACTATTTATTTTGGGTGCATAGGGTTTATTTGGATAGAAAAAATCCTTGTATGGAGCATCCAAAACATCAATTTCAGCTTGTATATGTGGAAAGGTTAGGTCATTTTTATTGGTGCGTCGACGGGCAGCAGCGATGCCTTGGTCTAATAAAATGCTGAAATCAGTTGTAGGTACAATGTTGAGATTCAAATCATCGTCATTATCGGAAAACGCACTGCCGTCATAAGCAAAATATTTAATCATATTGCCGCAAACGGTTCTTTTATATCCATCTATTGGAAACCACGTATCTGTATGGGTATGTACTATATCGGATCTTTCAGCAGCTGCCAAACCGATAAATTTTTCACCGAAGAAATTAGTCCCTATCACATCCATTTGTTTGGCAGCTTGCTGATAGAGTGCATTGTCTTCAGCCGTTGCTCTTGGCAATTCAGTTCTCACATCGTTGCGAATATAGACAGGGCTTCTGAACAATTGAATATTGCAAGTGCTGGTTTTATTATTCCAAACTAAATTAATACCCTTATCTCGTTCTCCATATGTGATATACGATTTTGTGTTGTTATGCAATTGAGTAACATTTCTCAAAAAAACACAAGGTTGCATACCTAAAATTACGCCTTCTACTTGCCAATCATTGGCATTAGCCGCTTTTGTATCGCGTTGCCATTTTAAATTGATACCATAATCGCGTTCAGCATACACAACGAAGTCATTAGCAGTCAGATTAAATAAAGCTACAGGCGTATTGGCAGGTAGGGCACTCGTACTTATGCCATTCATAAATTTCCATTCATAAACGGGCACATTGCTCCACACCAAGTTGATACCGTAGTCTCTGCTTTCATACTTGATATAACCATGATCTTTGACATAGAGGGCAAATGTTTCATTAAATTTGATTGAAGTTTGT
Organism: Saprospiraceae bacterium; assembly: GCA_043744275.1. GTDB lineage: Bacteria > Bacteroidota > Bacteroidia > Chitinophagales > Saprospiraceae > JAAFJT01. The sequence goes on along the minus strand of JAYTUY010000064.1, from coordinate 2,230 downwards.
GCATAAGAAAGTGCTGGCGTCAATAACAGGATGAGGTAGATGAGTGTAGTTTTCATTTTTTAATTTTTTAGATTTTAGGAATAGATTTAAACAAAGTTAAGGTTAAATATTAAAAATGTCCAATACCTACTTAGCTAAACAAGTAATGGGCAATCAGTTATACGACTGATTGCCCATTGTCTATTGTCAAGGAATTTTTAAACGAAAGCAATAATTCTGGTATAAAAACACATTAATTCATACAAAAGTATTAATTTTGAATAAAAATAAAGCAATGAAAATTCAAGACATTTTGACAATTCGCTCGGATATGCAATTTGGTACGCCTGTGTTCAAAGGTACGCGTGTACCAGCAACATACCTGTTTGATTTTTTAGAAGATGGGCTTTCGATTGCACAGTTCATTGAGGAATTTCCAAGCGTTAATTATCAGCAAGCTGTTGATTTACTTGAATGGACAAACACTTTTTTGAAATCACCCCAAATTTTTGAACTTTATGAAAGTGCTGCTTGACGAAAATGTTACTAATAAACAAACCTTATTTAATTTTCATTATCCGTTTCTTATTCTTTTAAAATAAAGTATTGGCTATTTTGATGTTCCAAGCCACCAATATATAAATTGAATTTTTTAGAATAATAGCTCATCCCTTTCGCTATTTTACCATCTATAATTTCAACAATTTTGAAAAAATATTTTCTAAAGAAAATCTCATAAAAAGCTCCATAATTATTAGGCGCATCCTTCACTCTCATTTCTCTATAGACATTTAAAGTATTGAAAATGCGAGTCATCACGATAGCTTCATCTGTTGATATATACATAGAGGAAGTAACCATTTTCATTTTTTCAAGCTCATTTGCTACAATTAGTCTAAATTCTGTTTCGCCTATTGGAATGCCAAAAGTGTCAGATAATTGAGCACTAATGAAAATACTACAAGTAAAATTTAATAAAAATAGTAGAGTTGTTTTTATCATTTTCCCAAAATAGGTAAAAATTGTTTTCATTACCGTACACTTTTATTTAGAAGAAATCAAGTTGAGTTCATTGACAAATTGAGATAAATGATTAAGTCGTTGTCGGTGCAAAAATCTAAGAAAGCCCAAGCGAGATTGATTAAAGACCAATCATTTCTATCTTTTCGAGCGAATTTAGCATAATCTGGTTGTTTTTTGGCGAATCTACCTAAATGAACAAGCCAAATATAAGCCCAAGAGACAATAAGGATTAATCCATTGATAATATCAGGATTTTGAACTTTAGTTTTATGAATATTAAAACCTCTGGATTTCATATTGCCAAAAAGTGTTTCAATCCTGAACCGTCTTTTGTAATATTGAATAATCAAAGGTGGATAATCCAAATTAGAGACTAAAAATAGCGGGTCTTCATATTCTTGTTCGTGATAGGCGACAAAATTGACCATCCCGAACCGTTTTTCAGTCATATAAATTTCTGGAGCGTAAAAAAAGCTGTTTTTGGGTATAGAATTAGGCTTAAAACCGTCCAGTGTGACCTCATCCTCGTACAAAGGCGTATCTTTTGCCAAGCGAAAAACATAGTCAAAGCCTACTTTAAGGCAAGTTTGTTGTAAAAGGCAATTGCTAAATTCGCCATCGCCTAATAAAACAATATGGCAATTGGAGGGTAAACAATCTTTCAGGATTGGCGCAATTTGTTCTACCAAATCTTGGTGCATATCACTTGGAAAATGACCTTTAGGTGCTTTTCTGACCAACCAACATAAAGGAAGTGCTGTGTCGCCCCACAAGACACTTATCATTAAAGCGGTGCAAGAAGCCCCCATTTGTGAGCCATCTATGACCAACTCGAGCTTCCCTTTTTTACCTAAAATCTTTAAAATTTTATGTAAACAGGGTAAATACTGAAATTCCCAGTCATTCCATTTGTTGCCTAAGGCTCTTTTAACCCGTTTTATTCGGCTTTCTAAGTCCACTTGAGAGGGAAAGCGTTTGCCAATACTGTGTATTGTGCCTTTTTTACTCCGTAAAAGACCCGTAATCATCCCAGCCATGGTTCGTAAACGACGCTTAGAATTACCGATTTGTTTGGTCGGATATAGACCAAATAGACTTTTTTTTATACTTTTGTACAAAGACATTGCTGAAAGCAGGTGGTTTTGTACAAATGTACCCACTTGCTTTTTGTCTTTTATCTCATAATGTCAATCAACTTTTTTTCTTTTTAAATGTGTACGGTAGTGAA
>JAYTUY010000063.1:0-29046 GCA_043744275.1 Saprospiraceae bacterium | reverse complement strand
ACCGAGGTTATTAACCTTATCTCCGTGTCTCATTTTAAGAGCATTTATCTTTATAACATCGGAGCCGCTCGAATGCGCTCATAACGATTATTATAAAGCTGTTAAAAAAATATTTATAAAAAATTGATTACTAATTAATTCGGTATTAATAAATTAATACCCCCTCAGTACAATGAGGTTAATTCAAGTGACAATTACTCTTCGTCCAATTTATATTTCGATAAATCCATACCAAAAGACAAGCCTTTATCTTGAAGTAATTCTTCGATTTCGACCAATGATTTCTTACCGAAGTTACGGAATTTGAGCAACTCATGAGTATCGTAGCGAACCATCTCACCCAATGAATTGATTTTAGCAGCCTTCAAACAGTTGTAAGCCCGAACTGATAAATCAAGGTCTTCGAGTGACGTTTTGAGTAATTTACGCATGTGCAAGATATGCTCATCCACAACGCTGTCTTCACGGCTCTTTTCATCATCGAAAGTAATATTTTCATCAGTGATCAACATCAAATGTTGAATCATGATACGTGAAGCTTCCTTCACGGCATCTTCAGGATGAATAGTACCATCAGTTTTTACTTCAATAGTGAGTTTTTCGTAGTCCGTCTTTTGCCCCACACGAGTATTTTCTACTTTGTACGCTACATTTTTAATTGGCGTATAAATAGCATCGATAGGAATAACACCGATAGGGGCATCTTTTGGCAAGTTTTCATCAGCAGGTACATAGCCACGACCTTTAGTAATGGTTAATTCCATTTCCAAACTGACAGAAGGCTCTATTTGACAAATGACGAGACTTGGGTTCATAACACGGAAAACGTTGGTTGCTTCCTCAATGTCACCTGCTATAAATTTATCTTTACCGCTGATAGTGAGGTAGATTTTCTCTTCTTTGATATCCTCACCAGCGATTAATTGCTTCAAACGAACTTGTTTAAGGTTCAAAATGATGTCCACAACGTCTTCAACAACGCCGCGAATGGTAGCGAACTCATGCTCTACACCTGCGATACGAACCGCAGAAATTGCAAAACCCTCCAACGACGACAATAGTACGCGACGTAGAGAGTTACCAACAGTTTGACCGAAACCTGGCTCTAATGGCTTGAACTCGAAAATGCCTTCAAAGTCCGTTGCTTTTTGTAGAACGATTTTGTCGGGTTTCTGAAAATTTAATATTGCCATATTATGATTGATTCTAAAAGAAATGAAGGGGAATATTTTTATATTGAAATAAGGAATGAGTAATAGGTAATGAGTAATGGATAATTTTATACAATTAATGTAAATTATCTATTGCTGATTACCTATTACCCATTACTAATTACTTATTATTTAGAGTAAAGCTCGACAATTAACTGCTCATTAATTTTTTCAGGTATTTGCTCGCGCTCAGGATAAGCGATGAAGCGACCTTCAAGGCGTTCAGGATTCCAGTCGAGCCAAGAAAATTTCTTAACTTCTCTGTTAACGCCAACGCCTTCCAAATTGCCATTTGCCCGTGATTTACCACGAATAGCAATTATATCACCTGGGCGAACTTGTGCAGAAGGTACATTCAACACAATACCGTTGACAGTGATGTGCTTGTGAGAAACCAACTGACGAGATGCATTCCGAGTAGGAGCAATGCCCAAACGATATACAACGTTGTCTAAGCGTGCCTCAAGCAATTGAAGCAAAACAGTACCTGTTACACCATGACGCTTAGTCGCCTCATGGAATGTTTTACGGAATTGACGCTCCAATACACCATAAGTGTATTTTGCTTTCTGTTTTTCCATCAACTGAACACCGTAGTCAGAGCGTTGCTTGCGCTTACGCGTTTGACCATGCTGACCTGGAGCGAATTTGCGTTTTTCAAAAGATTTATCGTTACCGTATATTGCTTCACCAAAAGCTCTTGCTTTTTTGGTAGTAGGTCCAGTATATCTTGCCATTTTTGATTAAAATTGACTAATGAATTTATATAAAATTAAACGCGACGTTTTTTAGGTGGACGACAACCATTGTGTGGCATTGGCGTTCTATCATGAATAATCGTCACTTTCACACCCGCCGCATCAATAGCACGGATAGCCGACTCACGACCTGAACCTGGCCCTTTAACATATACCTCGCAGAAACGCATACCTGCATCGTAAGCTACTTTTGCAGCACCCGTAGCCGCTACTTGAGCTGCATAAGGCGTATTTTTCTTAGAGCCACGGAAACCACCTTTACCAGCAGTACCCCATGAAATCACCTGTCCCTGTTTGTTAGTCATCGAGACGATGATATTGTTGAAACTTGCCTGAATATACGCCAAACCTTCGGGCGCAATCTGGACAACTCTCTTTTTGACTTTCTTAATTGCTTTTGCCATTTTTGATTTTAACTTTTGCTCCGGTTTTAGTCCTCTATACTGAGGGGTCAATCCTTGAGCAGTTAAGAGAAATTAATCATTCCAAATCCCGATAGTCGAGTAGGAACCTGATTATTTAGTCACTTTCTTTTTGTTAGCGACTGTTTTACGACGACCTTTACGAGTACGAGCGTTAGTCCGAGTGCGCTGACCGCGAACGGGCAACCCTTTACGATGACGAAGACCCCGGTAGCAAGCGATGTCCATCAAACGTTTGATGCTCAATTGCACCTCAGAGCGAAGTTCACCTTCTACTTTGTATTCGTCGTTGACGATACGAGAGATTGTTTTGATGTTGTCATCATTCCAATCACTCACTTTAGTATCTTCGCTAACGCCTGCTTTTTCAAGGATTTCCTTGGCAGAAGAACGTCCGACACCGTAAATGTACGTGAGACCAATAACGCCACGCTTGTTTCTTGGTAAGTCAATACCTGCTATACGAGCCATGTTTTAAATTAATATTTTTAAAAATTATCCTTGACGTTGTTTGTATTTAGGATTCTTCTTGTTGATAACGTACAACTTGCCTTTGCGACGAACAATCTTGCAATCGGCAGAACGTTTCTTGATGGAAGGTCTAACTTTCATTTCCTTATTATTGTATTGTTAAAATTATTTATATCGATAAATGATTCTTCCTCTTGATAAATCATAAGGTGACATTTCCACTGACACTTTATCGCCTGGCAATATTCGGATATAGTTCATCCGCATTTTACCTGAAATATTAGCGAGGATAACGTGGTCATTTTCAAGACGTACTCTAAAATTTGCATTTGAAAGTGCTTCTTCAACTATGCCATCTTGTTTTATTAAATCTGTTCTTGCCATGCAAAATTTTATTAAAATTACTCCTTTTTGATTTCGGAGCGCAAATATCTAATTTTTTATTGAAATTTCCAAGAGATTTGAATTTTTCTTTACAGCTTCTTGTATGAAAGAATGGTCGGAAAGAATATCAGCTTTTTTTCCTTTGCGGATGGCTACAGTGTGTTCAAAGTGTGCGGAAGGTTTTTTATCAGATGTGATGATTGTCCAACCATCCCCGATACCCATTACTTCCTTTGTTCCTAAATTAATCATTGGTTCAATAGCGATGACCAATCCATCCCTTAGTACTACGCCGTTTCCTCGTTTGCCATGATTGGGCACATCTGGATCTTCGTGTAAAGCTTTACCAATACCATGACCTGTCAAATCTCTTACTACACCATATTTATGATGCTTCTCACAATACTCAAATATAGCGAATCCAATATCTCCGATTCTTTTACCAACCATTGCTTGATCAATACCTTTATAAAGTGATGTATTTGTCACATTTAAAAGGTCTAATACTGAGGGGGTAACACCGCCCAAAGCGAAAGTGTAAGCAGCATCTCCGAAATATCCATTTAATAAAGTACCGCAATCAACTGAAACAACATCACTCTCTTGAAACTCTCGATTGGTAGGAATGCCATGTACGACGGCTTCATTCATAGATATGCACAAAGTAGCGGGGAAGTCACGATAACCTTTGAAAGCAGGAACAGCATTATGATCTCTAATAAATTCTTCCGCTTTTTGATCAATAAATTGACTGGTAATACCGGGCTTAATTAATGTACCAACATAAGCTAAGGTCTTTGAGACTAACAAACAACTCTCACGGATTAATTCAATTTCATCATCCGTTTTATAGTATATTTCTTTTTTTTCGCTTGATTGAAACATTGTTTGTTTTTTATTTTTCTTATAAAAATTAAGAATTAAAACAGATTTCACTCTGATTTTAATTCTTAATTTTTAGATATTCTAAAGCCTTAAAGTAAAATTTGATAGAGTGGAAATATTAAATACCACCCTCACCTACTGCTACCAAACCACCTCGTCCTTGTAGTTTGCCGCTTTTTACAAGACCATCGTATTTACTCAATAATAAATAAGATTCAATTTGTTGCAAAGTATCTAACACCACACCAATCATAATGAGGATAGAAGTACCACCAAAGAAACGAGCAAAACCACCATTAACTCCTAAAAATGCTGCGATACCGGGCATAATTGAAATAAAACCAAGTATAATAGCACCAGGCAATGTAATACGAGTTGTTACAGAGTCAATGAATTCTGCTGTATTTTGACCTGGCTTAACGCCTGGAATAAATGCATTTTGACGCTTCAAATATTCAGCATATTGCTGTGGATTCACAATTAATGCTGTGTAAACATAAGTGAAAACAACAACCAATATAAAATAAATCAAATTATGAGGAAGAGAAGTATAATCGTTCAACTGTCCTAAAAAGCCAGAAGGCGAACCCTGACCTGACATAAATTGAGCAATAGTAGAAGGAATAAACATTAAAGCTTGCGCAAAAATGATAGGCATTACACCTGCAGAATTTAATTTAATTGGCAAATAATCGCGATTAGTAGCCATTGGAAGCGATGCTCCTGTACGACCAACCATGCGTTTTGCGAATTGAAGAGGAATACGGCGAACTGCCTGAATGACAACAATAATCCATGCAATTGTAGCAAACCATACAGCCATTTCCAAAACAAAAGCGAAACCACCTTGTAATTGAAATTCAGCAATCAAAGCTTGAGGCAATGCATCTATAATACCAGACATAATGATAAAAGATGTACCGTTGCCAACGCCTTTTTCAGTAATGCGCTCACCAAGCCACATAGCGAATACAGTACCTGCTGTCAAAATCACTAAACCTGAAAACCAAAAGATACCTGGAGAAAGACCTGAAGCAATGGCTCCTTTAGTAGTTAAATATGTTAAGTACCCACTACCTTGAACCATAGTTACACCGATGGTGAGGACACGCGTTAGCTGATTTAATTTCTTCCTACCAGATTCACCTTCATGTTGCTGCAAACGTTGAAAATACGGCACTGCAAAAGTCAGTAACTGAATGATGATAGAAGCAGTAATATAAGGCATCACACCTAATGCAAAGATGGCACCTTTCGCAAATGCACCACCAGTGAAAGTGTTGATAAGACCTAATAGGTCATTACTGCCGCTACTTTTAGCTGCAAGTGCTAATGCTTCAGCATTAACGCCTGGTAAAAGAACGAACGTACCTAAACGAAACACGAACAAAAGTCCGAGCGTAAAAAGAATACGTTGTTTGAGTTCTGGAATGCTCCAGATGTTCTTAAAAGTTTGAAATAATCTATTCATCGAAACTTATATTTCTTTTTTTAATGTTAAAATCGAATGTAAATATAAACGATTTCTTCATTAAAAGGTTACGCAACTGTTATAGAACCACCTGCCGCTTCGATAGCTGCTTTAGCCGTCTCAGAACAAGCATGAGCTGTTACATTTAATTTCGATTTGACTTCACCGTGAGCCAATATTTTAACAAGGTCGTTTTTCTTAATAACACCTTGCTCATATAAAGCAGCTGGAGTAATCTCAGAAACACCGAATCTATCAGCAAATTCTTGTAAACGACTGATATTAATCGCTACATACTCTACTCGATTGATGTTCTTGAAACCGAACTTAGGCAAACGACGTTGCAAAGGCGTTTGACCACCCTCAAAACCACGTTTGTTTTTGTGACCTGAAGTTGCTTTATCACCTTTGTGACCACGAGTAGAAGTGCCGCCATGACCTGAGCCTTGACCTCTACCGATGCGTTTTACTTTATGCGTGGAACCTTTTGCAGGTCTAAGATTATTTAATTCCATTATCTTAATTTTTACAATTGATATTGCCGATTGAAAAATTTCCCTTTTAATCATTCGTAAGAATGAAAATACTGAGGGGTCTATTTGACAATAAAAGATTGAATATCAACACTATAATATAGTCAATATTCAATCATTCAAAGTGCCTATGCTTCTTCGATTTTAAGAAGATGCGACACTTTATTAATCATGCCCATTACCGAAGGACTTGCTTCTTTTTCTACCGAGTGATACACTTTACGGATACCCAAGGCTCTAACCGTTTCCTTCTGATCTTTCGGACGGTCAATCGTACTTTTGACGAGAGTAATTTTAATCTTGCCCATTTTTTTATTGAATTATTGTCAATTGAAAATTAACCGTTAAACACTTTTGACAAATGAATACGACGTTGCTTTGCTACTTGGTGCGCAGTACGCAATTTTGACAAAGCATCAATTGTCGCTTTCACAACATTGTGAGGGTTAGATGAACCCATCGACTTAGCCAAAACATTATGTATGCCTGCCATATCTAAAACAGCGCGCATTGCACCACCTGCGATAACACCTGTACCTGCCGAAGCTGGTCTTAGCAATACTTTACCCGCACCAAATTTACCTTTGATTTCGTGTGGTACAGTACCATTTATAACAGGTACTTTCACAAGGTTTTTCTTAGCATCTTCTGTTGCTTTTGAAATAGCCTCAGATACCTCGCGGGCTTTACCCAAACCTTGACCAACTGTACCCTTACCATCACCAACCACTACAATAGCAGCGAAGCTGAATGTACGACCACCTTTAGTTACTTTGGCAACGCGGTTGAGCGATACCATTTTTTCTTTAAATTCAGATTCCGTAGCTGGAACTCTTTGAACATTTTTCGCCATTGGATTCAATGTATTTTAAAACGGCAATTTATTTTTTATCCGTAATAAATTGATATTCAATTATTTATGTTAAAATTTTCTACCAACATTTAGCCCATTTTGGGCAATCAGCTAAGTAGTTAAAATTACTGAGGGGGTAGAATTAAAACTCTAAACCACCTTCACGCGCACCTTCAGCCAAAGCTTTGACGCGACCATGATACAAATAACCTCCTCGGTCAAAAACGACCGAACCGACTCCTGCTGCTTTAGCTTTTTCAGCTACTAATTGACCAACCGCTTTAGATTTATCAATTTTTGTTCCCGCTGTAGCAACTTCTTTAGACGAAGCCGCTGCTAAAGTTGTACCTGAAACATCGTCTATAACTTGTGCATAAATGCCTTTGTTAGAACGAAAAATGTTCAAGCGAGGACGTGCAGCCGTACCGTTTATATTTTTACGGACACGTGAGTGAATACGAGCTTGACGCTCTCTAACTGTCATTTTCATCGTAGATTGACAATTTTAATTTTTATAAAAATTTTCAAAATCCCTAACCCTCGAATGAGAGTTTCCCTGAGTGAGATAGTGAAAAGGTGTTTAATATTATTTCTTACCACCAGCAGTTTTACCTGCTTTACGACGAAGTACTTCGCCTTGGAAACGGATACCTTTACCTTTGTAAGGCTCTGTCTTACGGAATGTCCGCACTTTAGCACACAATGCACCTAATAATTGCTTATCGTGGCACGTCATAATGAGCGTCGGAGGTGAACCTTTTTCCATTTTGGTGACAAATTTCACTTCAGAAGGAATTGACATTTCAATTGGATGTGAATAACCCAATGTGAAAAGAACATTACCATCTTTCGGTTCTAATTTGTAACCAACACCTATGAGTTCCAATGTAGCAGTATATCCTTCTGTTACACCTTTTACCATGTTGGCAATAAGTGCACGATACAAACCATGTAACGCACGATGACGCTTTTGATCAGTAGGACGAGTAACGTTGATATTACCATCGGCAACTGTCACGCTAATATCCATATCCACTTGCTGCTTCAATGTGCCCTTAGGACCTTTTACTGTCACCAAATTGCCTTTAGTAATTTCTACTTCAATTCCTGAAGGTAATGCAATCGGTGATTTACCAATTCTTGACATTTTTTATATCTTTAAAATTGATGATAATCAATTGTTGATTAATGAATGTAGCAAAGCAATTCGCCGCCTACGTTGAGCTTACGTGCGTCTTTATCAGTCATTATACCTCTTGAAGTAGAGATGATAGCGATGCCCAAGCCGTTGATAACACGGGGTACATCAGCCGCTCCACGATATTGGCGAAGACCTGGACGAGAGACGCGTTGCAAAGAGCGGATAATCGGCTGTTTGGTTTGCGCGTCGTATTTAAGCGCGATTTTTATTAAACCTGCTTGACCGGTAACATCTTCAAATTTATACTTGAGGATATAACCTTGCTCATACAGGATTTCCGTAATGCGCTTCTTCATATTTGAAGCAGGAATCTCAACGATACTGTGACCAGCCATTTGCGCGTTACGAATGCGCGTGAGAAAGTCTGCTATAGGATCTGTTACTGCCATTTTAAAGCAATGATTTTAATTTTTTATACTGCATACTGAGGGGGTATCAATTAAATAGGTGTGAAATTGACCTGCCACAGCGGAATTTTATTTAAAGAAAAGTCAATTGGAATTTTGAATTAACTATTATAATTCAACCTAAATATCCAATTAATAGAAATTTACCAAGAGGCTTTTGTAACACCTGGTAGCTTACCTTGTAAAGCCATCAAGCGGAATGTGTAGCGATTGATACCAAAGTCACGCATGAATCCTTTTGGGCGACCTGTCAATTGGCAACGATTGTGTAACCGTACCTTTGACCCATTACGAGGCAGTTTATCCAACTCCTCCCAATTGCCTTCAGCTTTCAATTTGGTACGCAATTCGGCATATCTTGACACCAAGCGCTCCCGTTTTTTTTCTCTTGCAATGATTGATTTCTTAGCCATTGTCTTCTACGATTATTTTTTAAAGGGCATTCCCATCGCTTTCAACAAAGCCAATGCCTCAGCATCAGTCGGTGCAGTCGTGACGAAAGTAATGTCCATACCTTGAATTTTATTGATTTTGTCAATATCAATCTCAGGAAAAATGATTTGTTCAGTAACCCCCATTGTGTAGTTACCACGACCGTCAAAGCTCTTATCATTGATACCTTTGAAGTCACGTACACGAGGTAAAGCCACTGTAATCAATCTATCAAGAAACTCATACATATTGTCACCACGTAAAGTTACGCGAACCCCAATAGGCATTGCTTCCCGAAGTTTAAAGTTAGAGATTGAAGTGCGTGCTTTAGTAGAGACGGCTTTTTGACCAGCAATAGTCGTCATTTCATTCATCGCAACTTCGACAAGTTTCTTATCCTGAGTAGCACCACCAACACCTTGATTAATACAAATCTTAGTAATTTTCGGTACTTGCATAACCGTTTTATATTGGAATTGCTCCATCATCTTAGAGGCAACTTCCTTACGATACTTTTCTTTAAGTCTGGGTACGTAGCTCATTACTTAATAGTTTGACCTGATTTTTTTGAATAGCGAACTAATTTTCCGTCTTCTTCACGACGACCTACACGCGTTGGAGTATCCGTTTTTGGATCAACAAGCATAAGATTTGAGATTTGAATCGGCAATTCGATTTCCTCTCTTCCGCCTTGGCTTGTTTGAGTTGGCTTGCGATGTTTAGTCGCTACGCGAACACCTTGAACGATAGCTCTGTTTTCTGTAGGGAAAACCTTGATTACCTCTCCAGTTTTGCCTTTATCTTCGCCAGTAATTACCATCACCTTATCGCCTGTTTTAATACGAAGCTTTGGTGCGAATCTTTTTGTTGCCATTTTACTTATAATATTGAGTAGTAACTTTTAATATTTATAGTACTTCGGGTGCCAATGAGACAATTCTCATATAGTCTTTATCACGCAACTCACGCGCAACAGGTCCGAAAATACGCGAACCGCGAGGTTCGTCAGATGCACTTAAAAGGACGCAAGCGTTGTCATCGAAACGAATGTAAGAACCATCTTTACGACGAATTTCTTTACGAGTACGGACGATAACAGCCTTTGAAACCGAACCTTTTTTAACACCACCTGGTGTTGCATCTTTAACAGTAACAACTATTTTGTCACCGATGGAAGCATAACGGCGCTTCGAGCCTCCTAATACACGGATACAAAGTACTTCCTTTGCGCCACTGTTATCCGCTACTCTTAATCTTGATTCTGCCTGTATCATTTTCTTTTATATTGAAAATTTTTACAAAGAAGTTATTATTAGAGGAATTTAAATACAGGTTTGAAACCTTAAATTCATAATCAATAACGAGTTTATTTCGCTTTCGCAACCACTTCCACGAGTCTCCAACGCTTCAATTTACTGAGGGGGCGTGTCTCCATAATAAGGACAGTATCGCCAACTCCGACAACATTCAACTCGTCGTGAGCGTGTAATTTCTTAGTTTGCTTAACGAATTTTCCGTAAATCGGATGCTTCAACTTACGTTCTACTTTTACAGTAATCGTCTTGTCTCTCGCACTGCTTGATACGATTCCGATACGGGTCTTTCTAAGATTTCTTTCAGCACTCATTTTTTTTATTGTTTTTAGTTTTTTGTACCCAGTTTTTAGAAATCAAAATACTAAAAACTAAATCCTAAACACTTAAAATTACGCTTTATTTAAGACGAGCGCGGCGTGCGCGAATGCGTGAACGCATTTCCAAATCCTCTGCTGAATATTCAGACAAATCGCGTTTGCGAAGTTCAGTGTGGAAACGTGCAATATCTTTACGCATTTTCTTAAACTGACTGTTATCGGCGATACCCCGTACAGATTGCTCGAGCTTCATCTTCTGAAGGTCATGTTCTAATACGGTTAGCTCGCTTAATAGAGCTTCTTCCGATATTTCTTGCAGGTTTTTTTTCTTGTCTGCCATTTTTTTCAACTATTTAAAATCTTGACTTTCAATCAATTGTGATTATTCCGCATAATCTACACGGGTAACGGTCTTTGTCATCACGGGCAATTTTTGTGCACCCAAACGAAGAGCATGACGCGCTACATCTTCCGGAACACCATCAATCTCAAATATGATGCGACCTGGTTTTACCAAAGCCACCCAATGATCAAGGGCACCCTTACCTTTACCCATCCGCACCTCAGCTGGCTTTGATGTAACAGGTTTATCAGGAAATACAAGACACCATACTTTACCTTCACGTTTCATGTGACGTGTAATCGCAATACGGGCTGCTTCTATCTGACGACTGGTTAAGCGACCTAAATCCATTGATTTGAGGGCGAAAGAACCGAATGATACGGTGCTTCCTTTAAACGCCAAACCTGTGTTGCGTCCTTTTTGCTGCTTGCGATATTTCGTTCTTTTCGGCTGTAACATTGTTCAAATGTTTTATGTGCGAATCTAAAACCCGCTATCTTTTATTGAACAAGCCTGTTTAATTAAGCCCTTTTTTCAAAGCGGCTGCAAAAATACAGACTTTTGTTTGAATACTCTAACTTTATTATAAGTTTTATTCTGAAATTGCAGAATAAATTAGGGCGTAGCAAAATATTATTTTTTGGCTCCGCCGCCACCGCCACCGCGATTTCCACCGCCGCCGCCACCACGATTGCCGCCGCCGCCAGTTCCACCACCACGATTGCCGCCACCACCTGCTCCACCGCTACCGCCACGATTTCCACCGCCGCCGCCGCGATTATCACGTCCATCTCCACCACCTCTGTTGTCACGACGATCTCCGCCGCCTCTGTTATCCCTGCGATCTCCACCGCCTCTGTTATCGCGACGATCTCCACCGCCTCTGTTATCTCTGCGGTCTCCACCGCCACCGCCGCCAGTATTTGTAGTAGCCCCCTCAGTAAGAAGCGTTAATTCGCGCTTACCAAAGACTTCGCCTTTACAAATCCAAACTTTGATACCTAATTTTCCATAAACGGTTTGAGCTTCGCTGTGAGCGTAATCTATATCCGCACGGAAAGTATGTAGAGGTGTACGACCTTCTTTGAATTCTTCACTACGAGCCATATCTGCACCGTTCAAACGACCACCAATACGCACTTTGATACCTTCGGCACCTACACGCATAGTTTGTTGGATAGCCATTTTGATAGCCCGACGATAGTTGATACGACCTTCAAGCTGTTTAGCTATCGATTCGCCAACAATAGCAGCATCTAATTCTGGCTTGCGGATTTCATTGATGTTGATTTGAACATCTTTACCGGTGAGTTTTTTCAACTCTTCACGGATACGATCAACTTCTTGACCACCTTTACCGATAATGATGCCGGGGCGAGATGTCTGAATTGTAACCGTTACACGCTTGAGCGTGCGTTCCATGATAACACGGGCAACGCCACCTTTGCTAATACGGGCTTTGAGGTAATTCCGGATATTTTCATCCTCAACTACTTTCTCCGCCATATCTTTACCACCGAACCAGTTAGATTCCCAACCACGGATGATACCCAAGCGATTACCTATCGGATTTGCTTTTTGACCCATTGTGAACTTTTAACGAGGTTTTTAGAACCTCCGTTTATTTTTTTATTAAAAATAAAATTTCAATTAAACAGCTATCGGCTTTCGATTTTCAACAATAATCGTAATGTGATTCGTACGTTTACGAATCCGATGTGCACGACCTTGAGGCGCAGGCTGAAAACGCTTGAGCATTGTCGCCGCATCACTGAATGCTGTTTTGATGTATAAGTCATACTCAGCTGCATCAAGTTCAGTTTTCACTTCCCAGTTTGCTACTGCTGACATCACTATTTTCTGTAACCACACTGCAGCTTCTTTGTTTGTATAACGAAGAATACCTAATGCTTCACCTACATTTTTGCCGCGAACGTTATCCACCACGAGGCGCATTTTACGTGCCGACATTGGGCAACTTTTGAATCTTGCTACTGCTTCCATTGTCTGTACTCAGTATTTAATGGTGTGTAAATATTGACAACACCACGCTATTTTTTATTTAAAAATGCTATTTAAATGGATTATACTGAGGGGGTATAGTTTTTATAAAAATCCTAAACCTCGACTCAATATATTCAAACCAATTTACTTCTTACGATTGCCTGAGTGACCTTTGAAGTTACGTGTCGGCGAAAATTCACCTAACTTATGACCTACCATATTTTCAGTGACAAACACTGGAACGAAGGTTTTACCGTTGTGAACGGCAATGGTCAAGCCCACCATACTTGGAAAAATCATCGAAGCGCGTGACCATGTTTTAATCACGGTTTTCTTATTGCTTTCACGCATTGCTTCTACTTTTTCAAGCAATTTGTGAAATATATAAGGTCCTTTTTTTAATGAACGAGGCATGATAAAATAATTAAAAATTGAAAATTAATAGTTCATAATTAAAAATTGATATTTGATAATTGATGTTTGCACTCAATTTTTAATTTTCAATTATCAATTTTCAATTGTTTACTTATTTGTCGTTTTGCGTCTTGTTACTATCAAGCTTGTAGAGCGTGAATTTGGATTACGCGTCTTAGCTCCTTTAGCTTTCTTACCAGTCCGTGAACGTGGATGACCACCTGATGCACGACCTTCACCACCACCCATCGGGTGATCCACAGGATTCATGACAACACCTCTGTTATGAGGACGACGACCTTCCCAACGTCTTGCACCAGCTTTACCGAATACTTCAAGGCTATGATCTTGATTTGAAACAACACCTACCGTCACACGGCAAGTCATCAAAATGCGACGAACTTCACCTGAAGGCAAACGCAAAATAGCGTATCTTCCTTCTTTACCTGATAAAGTTGCGTATGTACCCGCTGAGCGAGCCATTGCACCACCTTTACCCGGTTGCATCTCTATATTGTGTATTTGAACACCTAATGGCACTTCAGATAGAAACATTGTATTACCAACATCTGGCGTTACACCTGCTCCGCTTTGAATAATAGCTCCTACTTTCAAGCCATTTGGTGCAATAATATAGCGTTTTTCACCATCAGCATAAAAAACTAAAGCAATAAAAGCCGAACGATTCGGATCGTACTCAATTGTTTTTACTGTTGCTGGAACACCGTCTTTATCCCGCTTGAAATCAATAATGCGATATTGACGCTTGTGTCCTCCACCACGATAACGCACTGTCATTTTACCTGAGTGGTTACGACCACCCGTAGCTGGAAGGCTCTCAAGGAGAGTCTTTTCAGGCACATCAGTTGTGACCTCTGCGAAAGCATTGGTTACTCTGGTACGCAACGTAGGCGTTAGCGGATTATATTTTTTTACTGGCATCTTATTAAAAGATTTTGGATTTCAGATTCTGTGTTTCAAATTTCATTATTAATCATTTGAAACTACAAATTCATAAAAATTATTCTTCACCTTCGTCTCCACCACCAAAAAGGTCAATTTTTTCACCTTCTTGCAATGTAACAAATGCTTTTTTATAAGCAGGTTTTACACCTTTCACTACACCTGTACGCGTTGAACGCGATTTGGCTTTGCCTGGAATAACTGTTGTATTGACAGCTGAAACCGACACGTTGAACATCGCCTCTACTGCTTTCGCAACTTCGAGTTTATTAGACTTTCTATCTACAATGAAAGTATAAACTGAATTTTTCATTGCTTTGTCCGACTTCTCGGTGATAACTGGACGAATTAAAATGTCTCTTGCCATTTTTTTTATAGTTTGATAATTGACTTTTTAATCAATCAATTAAACATTTCTTGAATTTTTGCTACTGAACCTTCCGACAAAACCAATGATTGCGTTTGCATGATTTGGTAAGTGTTCAAATCACTTGCCCGAGTCAATGCTACACGTTGAATATTGCGACTTGATTTCAATAAATTTTCGTTCAATTCAGGTGTTACAAGTACAGTTCTTTTACCTGCAATACCTAAGCTTTTAAGAACGCTCACAAGTTCTTTTGTTTTAGGGGCTTCCATTTGAAAATCCTCTATAATCATGATAGAACCTGATGCTGCTTTAGTAGAAAGTGCTGACTTCCGAGCCAATTGCTTCACTTTTTTGTTCAATTTTACAACATATTCGTGAGGCTTAGGACCAAAAACGCGTGCACCACCATATAAAAGCGGTGAGTTAATATCACCTCTACGTGCGCCACCTGTTCCTTTTTGCTTGAACAATTTACGAGTAGAACCCGACATCTCACTCCGTTCTTTCGACTTGTGCGTACCTTGACGTTGATGCGCCAAATAGGCTTTCACAGCAAGATATACGACATGTTGATTCGGCTCAATGCCGAAGATATCAGCAGGCAATTCAACGCTTCTGCCGGTCTTCTGACCTTGTATATTTAAAACATCTACTTGCATTTCTTATTTATTTTTCAATAATGATATACGCGCCTTTATGACCCGGAACCGCTCCTTTCACGAGCATTAGATTTTGGTCAGCAAAGATTTTAGCTACTTTCAAACCTTTAATAGTCACTGTATCGCCACCAGTACGACCAGCCATCCGCATACCTTTCATGACCTTTGAAGGAAATGAAGAGGCTCCGATAGAACCCGGTGCTCTTAAACGATCATGTTGACCATGTGTGCTTTGACCGACACCGCTAAAGCCGTGACGCTTGACAACACCTTGAAAACCTTTACCTTTTGATGTACCTACTACGAATACTTTATCTCCTTCTGCAAATATCTCAGCGACATTAATAGTGTCACCTAATTGTTTGGCGATACTTGCGTTGCGAAATTCAACCACTTGGCTCATAGCACCCTCAACACCAGCTTTCTTGAAATGTCCAAGCATCTGCTTTGATGTATTTTTTGCTTTTGCCTCTCCGAAAGCTACCTGTAGCGCATCGTACCCATCAGTTTCACTCGTTTTCACTTGAGTTACAACGTTTGGACCCAATTCTACAACCGTCACGGGGATAGAATTTCCCTTTTCATCGAAGATGCTGGTCATGCCAACTTTCTTTCCGATTAATCCGTTCACTTTATAATAATTTTAAATTTTAAGAAATTTAGACAGGCAGAACTTACCGTTCCCGTTAGTGAGATGTGCCGAAGTATCATTATGAATGTATAATTAAAATTATGGCATTCATGGCTTGATACGTGAGAAACTTTAAACAAGTATAAAAGATTGAATGCTTTTACTTTGTAAAAAATTATTCTCTTGTTTTCGACAGATACTGAGGGGTATCGAATGGATAAATTTTTTAAAATAAAAAATTTAACAACACGACCTTTTCAGTAAATAGCCACTAAAAATCTTAAAGTATAGATGATGAATAAGGATTCGTCAATAATCTCTACCCGATTATTTCGGGACTTACATCAGCTTTACCTGAATATCTACGCCACTTGGCAATTCCAGTTTTGACAAAGCGTCAACTGTTTTCGCATTGGGTGAATAGATTTCGATTAGCCGCTTGTGTGTGCGGAGTTGGAACTGCTCACGAGCTTTCTTATTGACGTGCGGAGAACGCAGGACAGTATAGATTTTCTTCTCGGTGGGCAGCGGAATCGGACCAACTACTGCCGCGTTTGTAGCGCGAACTGTTTTAACGATTTTTTCAGTAGATTTATCTACTAAATTGTGATCGTAACTCCGGAGTTTGATTCTGATTTTCTGATTCATTACCCTATTTTATCGTTTTCAAATATTATCAAATCCACCTTCTGTGAATTGCGCTGCAAAAGTAATCCCTTTTTCTGAACCACCAAATTGTTTTTAAAAAATAATTGATTTTTTTAAAAAATAATTTTCAAATGGGAAAGTATTAGGATTTTATAAAATAATGCTCTGATACTGAGGGGGTATCATTAGAGTTTGAAAATAAGAAGAATCTTAAATTTTATTAAAAAAATAAGCTACTGCGAGTGTCCCCTCAGTAGCTCTATTATCTTTAATGAAAATACTCGTTCGTAATAAAATTGATTTCTGGTAATAATAGCTTAATTTTGTAAAAAAACTAATCATGCCTATTATACTTCAAAAATATCCTCGAATTGTTGCCGACATTGAATATTGCGATGGGAAACCTCGTGTTCAAGGTACTCGCATCACTATTTCTGCCATTTTATCTTATTTTGCAGGTGGTATGACAGTTGATAAAATGCTTGAAGCTTTTCCACAATTAACAAAAGAGGATATTACTCAAGCCTTATCTTTTGCTGCATCCCAATTTCAAGAAATTTATCTACCTCTAAAAGCCGCATGATACATTTTTTATTAGATGAGAATATAACCATTTTATTCAAAAAACCCTTTCAACGCTGTGATTATAGAGTATCACACGTATCAGAAGTAGGTCTTTTGAGCACTCCTGATGAAAAAATAGTCGAATTTGCTGCCATCAATAACTATGTAATTGTTACTTTCGATTTGGATTTCTCAAGGATTATGGCTCTATCTAAACATCAATTGCCTTCAATAGTTACTCTTAGAATAGTTGGTATAACAGAAGAATATCTTGAAAATATTATTCGCTATAATTTCGCTGATTTAATTCAACCATTAATTGAAGGTGCATTAGTGACTATTGACGACAACCGTATTCGAATTAAAAAATTACCTATTCAAAAAGAGTCTTAAAATTAAACTAAACGCCTACCTTCTCTCCCACCATCGCCAGCGCATTCATAATTTTGATATATAATTCCTGCGGTTTAAATGGTTTAGAAATATAATCATTCATACCGATTTCAAAACATTTATCGGCTTCAGTCTTGGTGGCTGTAGCTGTAAGGGCGATTATTGGCACGTTAGATTTCTCTCGGATGCGTGTAGTCGAGTCAAAACCATTCATGACGGGCATTTGTAAATCCATCAAAATAAGGTCGTAGCCATGCGCTCTATATTTATCAACTGCTACCAAACCGTTTTCAGCAATATCTACCGTTACATAAGGTGACCAACTCATCAGCAACTTTTTAGTAGCCATTTGGTTCAAGAAATGGTCTTCTACCAATAGAAGTTTCAACGGCGAATCAGGGGCTGAAGCATCTACTATGATTTGTTTAACTGCTCTCACAGGCATTTCCACCTCAAACGTCGTCGTATCGTTATTGCGATTGGCAATATTAAAAGACCCCCTCAGTATTTTGACCAATTTACTCACTATGGCGAGTGCCAATTGCTGTTTATCGGTTTCGTTCGAATCATTTTTAATGGTTTCGAGAATTTTGTTCTCTTCCATTAATTCTTTTATCTGAGTAATTGTTAAAGCACGACCACTATATGAGGTCTTTAGAAACAATTGCGCTTGTTTATCTACGGTATCAATGCCCATTTCCATCACAATTTTACCACCTGAGGGCGTATAGCGAATGGCGTGATCCACGAGATTATAAATGACTTGAGTAATTTTTTTAGAATCAGCAATGATTTTTTCAGGCAAATCTTCAGGCAAGATAAATTCCAACTTGATTTTAGCATTATCCACCTTAATTTGAATAACCTTTTTGATAGATTGAAAAAAGTCTTTGATGTTCAATTCATCATTATCAGGTTTCATGTTTTGTGAAACGAGCATTGAGAAATTCAACATGTTGTTAATCATCAAAGACAAATCATCTACCGATATTTTCAAGCCTTCAACGAGCTCTTTTTGTTGAATAGAAATAGTCGTGTTTTCTATTAAATACAACAAATTCACGATACTACTGAGGGGTGTCCGAATGTGAAAACTCATATCCTGCATCGCCTCCTCTTTCAAAATTGAGGTTTGTCGATTGATATTTTGTTCCATTATAAACTGCTCATTCACCTTGCGCTCGGTAATATCTTGAACGCCGCCCACAAGCAACATCCGCTGTGTAATGTCATCAAAAAAGACTTGGGCATGAACCGTGAGCCATTTTATAGAGGTGGTATCTACAACAATTCGGTGCTCAATTTTATATAGCTTCCCATCTTTCATGGCTTGCTCGAAAAAATTCTCTACACTGTCTCGATCTTCGTAATGCACATATCTATTATAGTCAGACATGCCAGTTGGGATACTGCCTGGATGAAAACCGAATATTTTATAAATTTCATCCGTCCACACCATTTCGTTGGTTACCAAATCCATTTCCCAATTGCCGAAACCAGCCAATTGTTGTGCCTTAACGATACGGCGTTCGTTGATTGTCAACTCTCGCTTGGTTTCTTCTAATTTTTGGAATTCTTTATGGCGTTGGATAGCGTAGCGAACAGCTCTGCCTAATAATTTACCATCAAATTGACCTTTTACAAGGAAATCCTGCGCGCCAGCTTTTACAGCTTGGTTGCCCACTATTTCATTGTTAACGCCCGTCAAAACGATAACAGGAATACTTGGAACGGTTTCCATGTACCTATTCAGCGTCTTAAAGCCTTGAGAATCGGGAAGTGAAAGGTCGAGTAGGACAATATCTACCTCGTGTTTATTCAAGATGTCCATGCCCTCAAAAAAGGTATCTGCTACAAATAACTCGTATTTGAAAGCAGCATCTTTCATATAAATTTTCACTAACTGAGCATCTCCTGCATTATCCTCAATGATAAGAATATTTGTAGTCTGTCTAACGTTCATGTTCAGGGATTTCATTAAATTATAATAGTTTAGATTTTGTGTTTAATCGTCAAATAAAATATTGCTCAGTAGTGTTTGGAAATACATTAATTCAAAAAAAACCTATTTAAAAGAAGAAGGTAAAATGGCTGTCATCAACCAAAACTCTTCAATTTTCTGTACGATGTCAAAAAATTTATCAAAATCAACAGGCTTATTAATGTAGGCATTCACATTTAGATTGTAGGTTCTCACAATATCTTGTTCTGCATTAGAAGTCGTTAGAACAACCACTGGTACATATTTGAGTGATAAATCATTTTTAATTTCACTCAAAACCTCACGCCCATCTTTTTTTGGAATGTTCAAATCCAACAAAATAATGTCTGGTCGCGTCACATTTTCGTAAGGCGGGCGACGATACAAATAGCTCAAAGCATCCTCGCCATCCATGACAACGCTCAGTTTCACAGGCATCCGTGATTCCCGAAAAGCCTCCTGAGTGAGCCTTACATCACCAGGGTTATCTTCTACCAGTAAAATATCAACAGGTCTTGTTAATTTTTGCATAATTTGTAGCGTAGTTTTTAAAAAATTGGATTTGTGGCGATTATGGTTTAACTCTAAATTATTATGGTAGTTTTCAAATAATCAAAAACTTATTAGTTTAAAATCAAAATTAATGCCTAAAAAGCCTTTTAAACTTCTCAAAACCAAATTAGGCAGTCTATATTTGCATTTTTACAGATTATCAATCAAATCGTGACAATTAAACTATTATGCGCTCACTCAATCAATATCAATCTTTTTTTCAAGACTATCTCTCCGAAAATGCATTTATGCAATCGCCTTCTGAGCTATACGAACCAGTCAATTATATCCTTTCTTTGGGTGGCAAAAGGCTACGCCCCCTGTTAGCACTCATGGGTTGCGAGTTATTTGATACCGCTATTGAAAAAGCCTTGCCAATAGCCATGTCTGTTGAAGTTTTTCATAATTTCACATTGTTACACGACGATATTATGGATTCTGCTCCTCTCAGACGAGGAAAACCGACTGTCCATATACAATATAATGTCAATACTGGCATCCTCTCAGGCGACGTGATGCTCATATACGCCTATGATTTTTTAATGAAAATTGAGAATCAAAATATAGCTTCAAAACTCATTAAAATTTTCAATAAAATGGCGATTGAAGTATGCGAAGGGCAGCAGTATGATATGAATTTTGAAACCCGAAACGATGTGACAATCAATGAATACCTCAAAATGATAGAGTTGAAAACATCAGTGTTAATAGCAGCCGCTTTTCAAATGGGGGCTTTGGCGGGCGGTGCATCAGAGGAGGAAGCACAGCATCTTTATGAATTTGGGAGAAACGTCGGCATGGCTTTTCAAATTCAAGATGATATATTAGATACCTACGGCGATCCTGAAAAATTTGGTAAAAAAGTAGGTGGTGATATAGTTCAAAATAAAAAAACATACCTTGTATTAAAATCCTTTCAACTTGCCAACCCTTCACAACAGGCTGATTTACAGCAACTTATGAATACAACAATGACAGATGAAGTTCAAAAAATTGAAGCCGTCAAATCAATTTTCAACGACTTGAATATTAAGCAGGAAGCAGAAAAAATAATGGCTAATTACCTCAATGTCGCTTTTCAACACATTGATAATACCCCCCTCAGTATAGACCGTAAAAATTACCTCAAAACATGGGCAAATGAACTCATGATGAGGAGCAATTGAGTTAAATTAAATCTCTTTTTCACATAATTTTTAAAACAAAACAATTATGAATTTGCTATAAAAAACAAGAATGCTTTTAGGGCTTATTTTAATTATCTCATCATCTCTCACTGCTCAAACAGATGATTTTGATAAAGATATTTTGATTTTTTTCAAGGTAAGCGGTGTTGAAACCACCTACAAATCTGCCATCGGAAATATGATGGATATGATGGCTAAAAACTTCAATATCACAGACAATGAACTCATAAAAGAATTGAAAGATGAAATGTCAACTGATGAAAATATTGCCGAAATCCTCAATGAAATGAAAATTATCTATAAAAAACATTTCTCACAGGCAGATATCAAAGCCTTAATAAAATTTTACGAATCACCCATTGGCAAAAAACTCGTTCAGGAACAACCCACCGTGATGGCTGAATCCATGGAAGCGGGTCAGAATTGGGGGCGCAGCTTAGGAGAAAAAGTATATAAAAGGATTCAAGAAAAGAAAAAATAAAACAGTGAAAATTATAGTGAAAAGTGAAAAGTGAAAAGTGAAAAATTTCACAATTGGTTGTAAATCAATATTTTAGCTAAATATACTGAGGGGTATAATATTTTCACTTTTCACTATCCCCGTTTTTCATAGATTCTTTCAAAGTAATAAAATCAGATAGAATAAAAATAACCGTCATAAAACCTAAGAGAATTTCAGTCAAGGAGACCAATTTGGCAGGCACATTAGCAGGCGTCACATCGCCATATCCGAAGTAGGAAAAATTCAAAGCACTAAAATAAATGCATTCAAAAAGCAATTCCAATTCTCCAAAATCAGGTTTAATTTCATTCAAACAAGTCATATCAATTTTTAACAAAGTGTAATAATCTATGCCAAATGAAATCATCACTTGCGTCATATTAATACCGACTATTTTCAGAAATTGATGATAGGGCAAATTATGCGTAGTGGCTCGGCTCAAATCCTGAGAAGTTTCATATACAAACCAAATTGTTTTTATCCAACAAATGCCCACCACTAAGGCATAAAGCACTGTTTTGCTAAAATAGCCACTGTTTTCAGTGATAACAACTGCCTCACCGATGAAAATAATAGCCAAATATTCTAATAGATTGCGTTGATATTTTTTCATAAATTGAATAATTATAATTGTTCTACGGTATAATCACCACCTCCACCCTTCGATTCAAAGCCCTCCCTTTTTCAGAATCATTCGTCGCCACAGGTCGAGTAGCACCATGACCAATCGTTGAAATTTTAATCGTGTTCGGAATGCCCAATTTTTTCAAAGCCTCAGCCACCGCCTTCGAGCGATTGTCGGAAAGGATTTGATTTTCCTCTTTATTGCCCGTAATATCGCAATGCCCTTCTATGCGGAGTTGGCATTTAGGATAAAATTGTAGCATATCCGCAAGGTAATTGAGCCATTCTTGAGCGCGAGTTTTGATGTCGTATTTAGCCACATCGAACAGGATTTTATCTTCAATATTCACCTTTATGCCTTCCTCTGTCATGGTGGCTTTAGTGGCTTCAGCGGCTGTGGTTAAGCGCGTGGAGTAATTTTTTATATTGAAAGGCTTCTCTTCCTCGCCTGATTTGCGAATGAATAATTGAAGCCCCATTTTCGTCGGCACCGCTTGAAAATACCAGACAACGATGGTATGAAAGCCTTTTGTCAAGCTAACCTCACGCTTGCGAATCGTCATTTTATGAATGCCATCATTATTAATCATGCCTTTGCTATCAATCCAAAGGGCTGAACCATCGTCAGACGCCAATCGAAATTCGTATTTACCCGCCGTTTCTAATTCAAAAACACCTTTATAAACGATACCAAACCACATCCGCCGATTGGGCACGCCTGGGAAATCATAAGTCATATCCCTTTCCGAAATATTCAAGGCTTGCGTGTAGATATAGCCCAATATCGGGAGGTCTTCTACTGAGGGGTCGTAGCGTCGGGTCGTATCAGGTAGTGCATAAATCGTCCCCTTAAAACTCGCCAAAAGGGGCTTCAACTGCCCAAAGTCTTCCATCTTTTGAGCGTTGATATGGAGAGAAATTAAAATAAAAAAAATAATTATCGGTAATTTCATATTCGTTGGTTTGAGCATAAAATTAGTATTTTTATTAGAAAAAACGTCCTTTTTAGTGCTTTTTACTGAGGGGGTATTAGTTTTTAAACAGTCCAATAAAAATATATTTTCTATCGACAACGCAGCCTTTTAAAATATTCGCCGTTTTGAAGAAGTATTAAAATCAACAGACCCATTAAAAAAATGGCTCTAATTTACTTAAACTAAAACATCTTAATTATGTCAACACAGAACATCAAGACAGCCCTCTTTGCAGCGGCTATTATCCTATTCAGCCAATCGGCTTTGACTGCTCAAATTGAAAAAGGGGTGACTTCGCTGGGGGGAGGTGCTACGCTCTACAACGGCAAATCCACCTCATCGTATTCAACAACTAAATATAATGCTCTAAGCATCTCGCCTTCTTATGGGCGATTTATCACTGATAAGATTATGGTAAAAGGGAGGTTAAATAGTTTACTTTCCAATACTACAATTGATAACACAAGTAATTCCAGCGCAAATTATGACTATAAATTCAACACTAAAACTCTAAGTTTAGAAGCTGAAACACGTTATTATTTCAATCCTACAGCAAAATGGAAATTTTTTGGAGGTGTTTCTTTGGGTGGGACTTTTGGTAATTCAGAATATACCGCTTTGCTCAATAATACAATTAATTCATACTCTAATTCTAAAATTAAAGAATTCAATTATTCGATATTTGCAGGGGTGAATAGATTTTTAAATAATGAAATTGCTGTAGAAGCGACTATCGGATATTCATCGACAAATAATGATAATCAATTAGGATTAGGATATTATGGGAATACGCCTAACGTTGGCTTAAACGTCAACCTCAACAACTTTGTAAATTTTAAATCAACCAACAAAGATTTTGAAGGTTTGATTAGCAAAGGTCGAACAATTATTGGGGGGAATTTATCTTTAAATACCTATAGTATTAAGGGTGAAAATCTTGTTGCGCGAACAAATAGAAGTTATGCCAAACTGGACTTAGAATATGGACGTTTTGTATTAGATGGACTATTGGTAGGAGCTAAAGCCAATTTAATTTTTAAAGAAGACTATCAAGATTATTCTATAAACCCTTATGTGCAATATTTTTATCCTGTTTCAAAACGTTTAATGCTCCACGCTAAGGCAGAAGTTCAAGGAGCTATTAATCAAAACAATACCACTTCTTTAGGTTTCAAAGGGGCAATTGGTGCTACCTATTTCCTTTCTAAAAATGTGGCTTTAAGTGCTGATTTATTGAACTTCAGCACCACCACTGCAAAAAATAAATCATTTAGATATGAAGGTCAATACAAAAATTTTACGCCCAGTATCGGCTTGCGTTTCTTCTTAAAATAATGATTTTCTACCAATAAAAAACGGCTAAAAAGATGTCATTTTGACGCTTTTTAGCCGTTTTTATGTATTTATACTGAGGGGGTATGGTATGCCGTATTTCAGAATAAATTAAAAAATTGTTATCAGATTGAATGACTTGTTGGATAATTTCTTTACGAGATATACCCGATATTGAAGTCAAATATACGCCAAATGCACGAATAAACCTTTAAATCGGCTTATCCAATGATTCAGCCATGCGTTGTGCCACTGAGCGTTGTACCAATTGTTGAATTAAATTGTTCATGTTTTTAAGTTTTATGATATTGTTGAAATTAAAAAAACCAAATTCAATGACCAATTTCCCAAGTAGTTCATCAGCAAAAGACGAGGAAATAACGCTTAAATTGTTGAAATCAATGACAGTCCTTTTTTTTGTTTCTCTAAAATTATTGAGGATTTCATTTCTTAACTTTTTACCTGAAAGACGTGTACCAACCCCATCACGCCAGTCTTTTAGGATATAAACTAATTCGCCGACTTCATTTTCTAAATTTTCGAGATAATAATTAACATATTCAGTATGAGGGAGACGATTCTCAAAAACAAGAGCCTCTGCAATTGAGACTTTATTCTGATAATCCAATTGAAAATCGACAAATGTACCGCCGTTTTCTACAGATATTGTTGGAATATTGGTCTTATAGTTGACTTTATTAGCTTCTAATTTATAAAAAACAGAATTATAAATACCCTGACCATTGTCGAAAACACAAAAAGCGACATGCTTTTGTCTTTTATGGATTTGCCCCATTACAAAGCCGTAATTGACTTGAGCGTGTTGTAAAACATTATCCATTACTTCATTCAATGACCAAGTTAATCCATCCAAAACGCCCACTTCAAATTGCTCTGTTTTTCTCAGTTCAAGCACTAAAAAATCAACAACGCTATTGACATCGGCAGAGTTGAAAAATTGCCAAACTCTATTTAAAGGATTAGATTTCAATACAAACTCATCATTAAGTGTCGTTAAGGGGCGTAAAATATGTGTTAATTCAATTTCAGGATTTCCATCAATTTGTTTAAATTGAATATTATATTTTAACTTAAAATAGTCAATAATTCCAGAAACTGGAACATCTGTATTGGGGTAAATATTTTTAACAGCACTAAAATCCAAATTTATCTCAATAAAGCCTTCATTGATAGCGTCCTTTAATTCAAAAAATAAAATCACTGCCTACCATAGGTTGATTCATATTGTTGAAAAAAAATTGTATTTTCAATGCGATGTAAAGCTTTCATTTTAATTTTAATTTAATAACTCATTCACGCGAGCTAATGCCTTTACTAACCCCTCAGTATCTACACCCCCAGCCGTTGCAAAAGTGGCTTGACCGCCGCCACCACCTTTGATGTCTTTACCCAATTCTTTAACCATCGCTCCAGCGTTCCAATTTTTAGCTTTTGCTAAATCTTGACTGATACAAATGGTCAATTGCGGCTTATCGTTTGAGATAGTGCCGAAGACGATGACAGCGTTGCCGATTTCCTTTTCAAGATTGGTCGCCAATGTTTTTATAGCATTAGAATCAGATAACACAATTTGTTTTATCAATATTTTAACTCCTTGATTATCAACGAATTGTGAGCGCAAATCTTTTTGCAAAGCGGTTGCTTGCTCCATGTGCATGGCTTCAATTTGCTTGCGTAGGGCTTTAATTTCATCACCTTGTGCAATCGTTTTATCCGCTATATTTTTAGGATTTTTAAAGTAATCTTGAATGCGATTCAACTCTGCAAACGCTTCATTCATATATGCCTCAGCCCCATCAGCCGTCACCGCTTCAATGCGACGAACGCCTGCAGCCACAGCACTTTCAGCCACGATTTTGAACAAGCCAATTTCACCCGTCGCTTGTACATGCGTGCCACCGCATAGCTCACGACTGAAATCTTTATCGTACGTAATCACCCGCACCGTCTCACCATATTTTTCTCCAAATAGCATCATGGCACCCGTTTTTCGAGCGTCTTCAATGGGCATATTTCGGACTTCTTCGAGAGCAATATTCTCCCGTATTTTCTGATTGACGAGTTTCTCAATTTGAGCCAATTCTTCCTTTGAAACGCCTTGAAAATGTGAGAAATCGAAGCGCAAACGCTGCGCATCCACGTTTTGACCTTTTTGCACCGCATGTTTTCCTAAAACGCTGTGCAATGCGGCGTGCATTAAATGCGTAGCCGAGTGATTTTGAGAAATGGCTTGGCGTGAGTCTTTATCCACTTGCGCCCGCACACGAGGGTCATTGATATTTTCAGGCAAATCATTGACGATGTGGATAATCAAATCATTTTCCTTTTTAGTATCTAAAACGGCAATTTTTTCACCATCAAAATACATTGCTCCTGTATCACCCACTTGTCCACCACTCTCAGCATAAAATGGCGTTCGGTTCAAAACGATTTGATATTGTAAACCTTTTTTATCTGTAACTGCCCTGTATTTCAATACTTTAGCGTTTTCAACCTTCAATTGATCATAGCCTACGAACTCAACACCTGCTTCATCCACCACTGTAATCCAGTCACCTACTTGCTTTTCAGCATCTTTTTTAGACCGTAGTTTTTGTTCTTTTAATGCTATTTCAAACCCCTCAGTATCGACACTCAAACCACGCTCACTTGCCAATAATGCTGTCAAATCAATAGGAAAACCATAAGTATCGAACATATCAAAAGCCTCAGAACCCTTCACGATACCCCCCTCAGTCCCGCTTCCATCGGGATTTCGTTTATACTCAATATTCAGCGTTTCAAAACGCTTCAAACCCATTTCCAAAGTTCTCAAAAATGAGCGTTCTTCTTCCAAAATCACCTTCTGTACGAAATCTTGTTGTGCTTTTAGTTCAGGGAAAACATCTTGAAATTCAGTTGCTAAAAGCGGAATGAGCTTTTGTAAAAATGGCTCTTTGATGTTCAAAAATGAATAATAATATCGGACTGCCCTGCGTAAAATTCGGCGAATCACATATCCTGCACCGCCACTTGCTGGCAATTGCCCATCTGCAATTGTGAAAGCCACTGCCCTGATATGGTCAACGATGACGCGCATCGCCACGTCCGTTTTGGCATTTCTATCGTAGCTGCCTGTATATTTTATACCGCTTTCTTTTTCAACCAATTGAATAAATGGCGTGAAAATATCAGTATCGTAAGTATATTTTTTCCCTTGCAAAACCATGCACAGTCTCTCGAAACCCATGCCTGTATCCACGTGTTGCGCTGGTAAAACCACGAGAGAACCGTCCGCTTTGCGCTCAAATTGCATAAAAACGTTGTTCCAAATCTCTACTACTGAGGGGTCGTCCATGTTGACAAGTTTTTCGCCTGGCACCTTCGCCCGCTCTTCATCGCTGCGAAAATCGAAGTGGATTTCACTGCACGGACCACAAGGACCTTGCGCGCCCATTTCCCAAAAATTATCTTTTTTATTGCCGTCGAGGATTTGATTATCGGGCAAATATTGCCGCCAATAATTGCGCGCTTCTTCATCGGACGCTAAACCTTCTTGTGCATCGCCGCCAAAAACGGTGGCATACAAACGGTCAGCCGGTAAGCCCAATTTATCGTGCAATAATTCCCACGACCATTCAATCGCTTCCTTCTTGAAATAATCGCCGAACGACCAGTTGCCGAGCATTTCAAACATGGTATGATGCGTGCCATCGAAGCCCACATCCTCCAAATCGTTGTGCTTACCACTCACGCGCAGGCATTTTTGCGTATCGGCTATCCGTACTGAGGGGGGTGTGCCATTGCCCAAAAAGTAGTCTTTAAATTGCACCATACCCGAGTTGGTGAACATCAAAGTCGGGTCATTTTTCAAGACCAAAGGTGCAGAAGGCACTATTTTATGCTGTTTTGAAGCGAAAAAATCGAGGAATGATTGGCGGATTTCGTGAGATGTCATAAATAATATCTTGTTTGATGATTTTTTTTATTTTTAGAGGCGCAAAGTTAAGGATTTTTTATACAAAACGCCTTACATAATTGACATGTAAAGCGTTTTTGTAATTTTATTATACTGCTTTATAATCTTCTTAAACTGCTTAAAAAACCATCTAAAAATTCATACAATTTCTTTTCTTCATATGGTAGATTAACTTGACATTGTTAAATTAGGAAAAAAGCTACTATGGTTTAAAAATTGTTGAATAAAGAATGAAACAGGACAAAACTATTGGGGTCTAAGTGTA
>JAYTUY010000062.1:0-2320 GCA_043744275.1 Saprospiraceae bacterium | reverse complement strand
GAAAATGTCCTAAAATTCACAGTATTTTCAAAGAACGCTAAGGCGGTTTCAACTTTATGTCCCAAGGGTAGTACATAACTTTATGTCGCACCACAGATCTCGTAAAGCACCTGATGGGAAAGCCGTCGTATTCACCACCACATCTTCACCTATTTTCCAATCATCGCGGTCAATCATTGCACCGAAAATATCGGCAAAAGATTCGTTGAGTGCACCTGATTCGCCTTGATAGCGCAAATTAGCCGTGTTTTGAATCACGCCATGCGAAATTTCATGACCAGCCACATCCAATGCTTTGGGCAATGCTGTGAAATAATCTTTTCCATTACCATAAAACATCGCCTCGCCATTCCAAAAAGCATTGTCCATCTGGACACTTTGGTCTGTTACATTGATGTAAGAATCTATATTGCCCCCTTTGCCGTTGATTGAATTTCTGGCATGAGTCAATCTATAATAATCGTATGCTTTACCTGCATTATAATGAGCTGATACAGCTTTTGCAGATGCGCTCCAAGTATTATTGGTTGATGTAATGAAAAATGCTGGACCATCGTCTGTATTTTTATAATCAAATGTTTCAATTGCACCTATAGGAGCATTGGGCATTGAAGACGTAGCCGCTTTATACATTGAGCGCGAAGCATCTATTAAAAAATAATTAGCACCTACTTGATAAGAGTTGACTACCCGCGTCTGATTCGATAAATCGTTGGCATTGGCTGTTGCAGCACCGTCCATCATAGTTGGCGATGAAGGTGTCGCATTATTGAGCATTGGAGTTGTATTTCCTTCATTTTTATTAGAAATTCCTTCATTTTCTGCATGAAAATGACTTTTATTCAAACCATGAAGATGCCCCAATAAATCGCATGAGCTGCTATAACTGTCTAAAATTTGACCATTTTCGGCATCAATAAAGTACTCAAACCGATGCAAAACATTGGGATAAACAGAAATATGCCAAGCCAATTTTTCACCATCTTTTTTATCGTCTTTATGAAAAATAATCAACTCTGAGCGGAATTGCTCGCCGCCGATTTGCTTTTTATTTTCAGCAGATAAAATTTTAAAATTTGTTTTAGTACTCAAATCCCCTTGAACGGCGGTTTCTGCTGAGGCTTTTAAAACGGTTGGATTGAGCGTTAATACTGAGGGGGTCGGGAAATATGCGCCATTCATGAGTTCTATTTTCCCCCCGCGCTCATGTACGATGACTTCGCCACCCCAAACAGGTAGGCTGCCAAATTTCTGCTGCATCCGCACGTGCGATTGCCCCAATTCATCTTTTTCTATACTCTTTATTTCAAATTCGTCAATCGGATTTTTGACTTGCATGGCTGCTTTTATAGCATCCAAATATTGCACAGCACGAGTCTCTAAAGGCAATTCCCTTGAACTGGCATCAGGCAAAACGCCTTGAATCATAGCCGGTACACCCCCCTCAGTATTGAGCACTTTGAAGCCTTTTGGCAAAGCTTGTGCAAGGCGAGGAAGTGACGTAAGCGAGTGCTTTGGGCTTGTTCCTTCAAATATGCGAGATGACTCAGGCACACCTATTTCGCGGTATTCGGCTGGCGGATTGATGTCCTGCTTTTGCCCTTGTTGAGCATTCGTTTTTGGACGAATATCTTTGGGCTTTTGAGCCGAAAGATTGCCGATTAAGCCGACTGAAAAAAGTACGGGTAGAATAAAATTTCTCATTTCACTATTTTTTATATTTATAAATAATTAGTTTCAAATCGATTATACTGATTGACTTTATTTTGATTCTTCTTTGGGTTTAGGTAAAAAGTTGAGGAGCATTTTATAAAAACTTTTCACTTCATTCGGCACAGGCTGGTCATTGCTACCCCAAACGATTCGATTTTCAGATTTTGCATCGTTCCGAATTGTAATAAAATAATACATATTGCCAGGTTCGTTGAATTTCAAATTATCCAAATTGAGAATTTTTGAGCCTGCAAAACACTGTGTTGCTTTGTCTCTATCAATGCGCGCGAGAATCGTGTAGCCTTCTCCTTCTTTAGATTTTTGAACGATTTTGCCATCTTCGAGCAGGTAATATTCCGTCAATAAATTGGTGAAGCCGCCGCCGCTACCAAAGGCGATTTGAGGTGTAGATATTTTTTCCATTGTCATTTTTTGAGCGCATCCAAAAGAAACAAGTATTAATAAAATACTGATAGTTCTTCCAATGGAATACATGAAGGGGAGTAGTTTTTTCATTTTCATAAAAAATAAGTTACGATGAGTATGATTAAGTAGGTATTCATAAATAATCGCTAAGAAACCTTCGAGGTTTTCAAAACCTCGAAGG
>JAYTUY010000061.1:0-29138 GCA_043744275.1 Saprospiraceae bacterium | reverse complement strand
CCAGCGGACTCGCACTTTTTAGAACCAATCAACCCTGCCCTTGGGGGTTAGGGGGCAAACCATAAATTATTCAATCAATCTATAGTCGGAATATACGTCAATAACTCCGCAACAAGACCTGATAAGCTCACAGAAGCAGTCGCTATTCTTTCATCGGCAGCTCCGTAATAAATATATAAAGTATCATCAAAAACAGCAGTGCCAGATGGGAAACAGACATTATTCACTTCGCCTGTTAATTCCCATTCTTCCTCTGGCTTGAAGAGAGGATAGGGCAATCGCGCAATTTCTTTACAGGGATTATCCAACTCCATCAAAGCGGCACAAGCAGTATATACATATCCAATGGTCGTGTCATGCACGCCATGATAAATGAGTAACCAACCTTCAGCCGTTTCTATCGGCGGACAACCGCCGCCGATGTAACTAACTTCATGCTCATGCTTAGGTGAAAGCGCAATGTTTTCTCCTATGTGGAGGAAGTAATTATCCCAGAAGTCTTTAGTCAAATCTTGTAGGTCATTGACGCAAGCTACTTGGATGTCTGGTTTTATTCGGTGTAAGAAAAATAGTTTATCATTAATTCTTCGAGGAAAAAAAACGACGTTTTTGTCCCACAAAAGAATCTTTTTATCAGTCACTATCAGCAAACGTGTTCTATCATTGAAGCGTGCATATTTTTCGTTGAGTGTACATTTATAGGCAGCAAGGCGTTTAAATTCATCATAAACAATTTGAGAAACGATTAATCCATGCTTCTCAAAAGTTTTTAAATCTTTAGAAGTTGCCAATGCGCCGAGTGCATTTACACCATCGTAAGCTGTATAAGTCATATAATAAAGATCGTCGATTTTAGTGATGCGAGGATCTTCAATTCCATGCGATTCATAATCGAATTGAGGGAAAAGTACGGGTATATCAAATCTTTCTTCTACAGTGAGCGGTCCTTTGAGTTTACAATATCCGATGCTTGAATAATTGCCTTTACTGACGGCTCTATAAAAAAGATGTACATCGTCACCCTCGCGGATAGTAGCAGGATTAAGCACGCCTTCATTTTCAAAACCAAGAGTAGATTTACTTATTAAAATACCTTCTTTTTTTACCTCTATCATCTTTTTATTTTTTAATATTTCTGAGGTGATTAACCTCTGAGCGCAGATTTTTTTTTACCTCTTGTTCTGTCAAATTTGTTGAGTCGGCAGCACCTTTTAAAGTGGTGCCTTTAAATAAAAATAAATTGAGATAAGTATTGTTGTTATGTGAAGTTTGCATTTCTGCTTGTGAATACCCGAGAGTTTTCAAGTGACTGACTGTCAAATTGTAAGTATATCTGAGTATTTTATGACAAATCTTATTAGAAACTTGTGATAAAATATTTCTTCTTTTCAAATCCAAGAAAGCCTGCTCCAACAGTTCCTCTGCTAAAATTTCATTTTGAGTGAGTTTAAGAATCGTTCCATACATCATTGGCGCATAATTGTCATAAATATGCTCCCATACTGAGGGGTCGTTTTTAGCAAACAGTGGAATAAGTGCTGCATCGATTTGATGATTGTTAAATTGGAGCATTTGATGTATGTTTTATTACGATTGGAAATAATAAATGACGTTCTTTTCTTTTAACTAAAAAACTAAGCCAGCCAGATTCAAACACTAATCGGGGAATTTTTTACTTTATTTTATAAGTAAAAATTAAGCAGTGTGTAAAAAACTGCCCATTGTATTCCAATATGGGATTTCAGAATTCTACAGGTACTTAAAAATCACTCTTATACTGAGGGGTAGCCGATATGCTTCAAACAAAGAAACCCGCTCATCAATGAGACGGGTTTCTTGTTGATAATTTTGAAGTAATTTTTGCATTTTTAAGTTCAGTATTTCACCTGTTGTGAATTTGTTATACTGGGCGTCTACCTTGAATAACTCTCAGTAGAACTACCACGATAGCAATGACGAGTAGAATGTGTACCAAGCCTCCCGCGCCATAGCCCACGAATCCTACAAGCCATCCAATAACCAATATAACAGCGATGATATAAAGCAAATTTCCCATAATATTAGATTTAAATGATTGATTAATATTAATTATTTAAAAAATTGACGATTCGATTTATTCTGAAAATAGTTGAATATTTATTTAGTGCTACTTGAATGATGATAAAAATTAGAGTAAAAGAATCAATAAAAGCACGATAATGATAATGGCACCTGCTGAAAGATAAACGCCACCACTCAATGCTTTAAGCTGACTTTTGATAGCGCGTGTTTCTTTACGCAATTGTTTCTTTTCAGAAAATTTCAGATTCGATTTATCCATTGCTTTTATTTCAGCTAACCTTGCTA
This sequence comes from Saprospiraceae bacterium, assembly GCA_043744275.1. GTDB lineage: Bacteria > Bacteroidota > Bacteroidia > Chitinophagales > Saprospiraceae > JAAFJT01. The sequence goes on along the minus strand of JAYTUY010000061.1, from coordinate 26,792 downwards.
ATAATGCATTGGCTTCTACTGACTCAACAGTTGCTGTAGGTGCAGTGGCGGTGGTAGTCATTGGTTCTGTCATAGCTTTTACAGATATGGGCATAAAGGCTAATAAGATAAAGGCGGTCATCAAGGACCCTGCAAATTTTTTCATTTTAGTAATTTTTGATTTTTAATGAAACTTATATTAACTTCAGTATAAGTTGTTAAAAATTAATGCCCAATAGAAGCATAGCAATCCTTTAAGGCTTGTTAATACAAAAAAAAATCTATATTCCCCAATTCGGGAATATAGATTTTTTTTAATGTAGAAATATGGGTATTTTATTCCCCATGATTTATTTAATCAAGAGCAGTAAAAGTATCAAAATAACAATGATTGCTCCGATAGAAAAATAAGCACCGCCGCTCAATCTTTTAAGTTCTCGCTTAATAGAGCGCGTCTCTTTCCTCAATTGTTTCTTTTCAGAAGCCTTTAAATTAGATTTGTCCATCGCTTTTATCTCGCCTAATCGGGTCATTAAAGCAGTGGCAACGTCCGATTCGGTGGGTGGTGTAGCGGCGGTTGCCGTCGTGTTTGGAGCAGATGCCGTAATAGCTTTTAACGGCATAGGAGAAAATGTAAATAACAGGCAAACTGTCATTATCAACATGGTCATTTTTTTCATTTTAATAGATTTATTAGTGAATAAATTTTTACTTTCCTAATTCCTAATTCCTAATTCCAAACTCCTAATTCCTAATTCCTAATTACACTGAGGGAGGTGTCTCTTTAACAGCAGTTGCAGTTTTACGAGCAGATTTCTTTTTAGCAAAATCAAATGTCATTTTTGAAGTGGGTACAATATTGCCGAGCAGAAATCCCCAAGGCTTGAGAGTTTCTATATTATCAAAAATAACTTTCAAAATAGCAGTCAAAGGAATAGAGAGAAACATGCCCGGCACACCCCACAATGCTGCTCCCACTAAAACGACTATAATGGATATCAGAGCATTTATTTTCACTTTGGAAGCCACTATATAAGGTATGATTAAGTTGTTGTCTATAAATTGTATGAGCATATACATACCAAAAACGAGGATGGCAGACGTATAGCCGTCATTGGTCACTAAGGCAATTATCATCGGCAAAGCAATGGCTATCACGCCACCTATGTAAGGGATAATATTCAAAATAGCCCCTGTAATACCTAAAATAATGGCATAATTGATGCCCAAAATCAATAAACCTGCTGAATTCAAAGTGGCTACTATGGCAGCCTCTAAAAGCAATCCGCTTAAATAACTTTGAATAATTGTTTTAGAATTCATCAAAATATCCTGCACTTTACCTAAATGCTCATCCTGAAAAACTTTGCGGATAAACTCTAAAAGCAAAGGCTTATAATATAGAATCATGGCAATATAAACGGGCAACAAAAACAAGATAATCAATACACTACTCACCGTATCAACGGTTTGCCCGATGGCTCCACCCATATTATTGACAGACTCGTTTTTGGTATTGTCTATCCATTCATTGATTTTTTCTTCTTTTATATTAAACCGTTGTGAAACCCACTGTATAGCTTTAGTACTGGTTTCATTAAATTTTTCTTTGAGTTGAGGATAAGTTTCGCTAAACATTGAAAATTGCATCGAAATAAAATAGAATAGAGCGACAGTAATAAAGATAGTTAATACTACAGCCACCGCAATAGACAATGTTCTATTCACCTTTTTTGATACTAAATAATTGACCAGCGGATTGAGCAAAATGGCGATAATAGCAGAAAAAACAAGCGGCAAAATGATTGCCTGACCGACGTAGAGGGTGAAAAGAAAAGCGAAAATGCCGATGGCTATTAAAGCGAATTTGGCATAAAAGGGTAATTTAAAAGTGGTATCCATTTTTTCAGTGAAAAGTTGATGGTGAAAAGTGAAAAATAAGTACAAATACTGAGGGGTACTATCATTTACCTTTTACCTTAAAAATTGTATGCCAAGGCACTTTTCATTGTATCATTTATTATAATCGGATGTTTTCAACTCAGCTATTAAAAATGGAAGAATCACTTTTTTTAAGCGAGGGAAATCTGTTGCACCTTTAACCACATAGTCGAAAGCCTTATGATACATACATGTAATAGCAATGTCTATTTCGTCTTGAGCGGAGAGCATAATGACAGGGATATGGGGCTGTAAATCTTTTATTTTGTCCAGCGTTTCAATGCCATTCATAGCATCTTTTTGAATACTGTTAAGATTATAATCCACGATAATAATATCTGGACTATCGGATAGATTGTCTATACAAAGTTCTCCTGTTGGAAAAGTTTCTATAATAATATCATAGAGCTGAAGTAGCTGAATTTTCAATAATTTTAAAAAATCGACATCATCGTCAACTAAAAAGAGTTTTACTTTATCGTTTGTCATGGTTGGCTCAGCGTATATGACCTATTACAAAAATGCTGTTTTTTTATTTTTAAACTGCCTTTTCAGCTAAATTTAAATATTTTCTAACGGATTTCGCTTTTTATCTGTCAATTTTTTGAAATGCGTCGGCGTGAACCCAGTTACTTTTTTAAATTGATTAGATAAATGTGCTACACTACTATAATTCATATTCATTGCAATTTCAGTAATATTGAGTTCTCCATAAATAATCAATTCTTTAATTCTCTCTACTTTGTGAGCGATAATATATTGCTCTATGGTAGTGCTTTGTGTTTCTGAAAAAACATTTGCCATATAAGTATAATCGTGTTGAAGTTTGGCACTAAGATACTCTGAAAAAGTTGTTTTAGGTAAATCATCTTTATGATGTACCATTTCTACGATCACTCTTTTTATTTTTTCAATCAACACAGCTTTTCTATCATCTATGAGTTCAAGCCCCGTTAACAGCAAAGCTTTTTCTAATTGTTGTCTTGTTTCGGTTGATATATCTTCCATAATTTCTACTTCCCCTAATTCAACCATTATAAGACTAAGCCCAAGTTTCCTCAACTCTTCTTTTACTTTCATTTTGCATCGAACGCTAACCATATATTTGATAAATAATTTCATGGCTATAGTTTTTTAGGTTGGTTTTGGTGATTTTTATGCGTTGACATTTTGTTAACTTATCTTGCGATTAATGTTTTTGGTCTGCATTCTAATTATATTAAAATTATTTGCTTTTACCAAAAGACCCCTCAGTAAAAAGAATCAATGACTTTAAATTTTGATTTTTTTTTCAAACCGAAATCGGACATCACTGCCGAAGGCATCCCTTCGGAAAAAATCCCATCATTTACTGAGGGGCGTCTCTAATATTTAAATACGGATACTTTTAACAGAACCCATCAAGCCAAAAGCTTGGAGTAACCAAATAATAACGACGATAACAACAACAACGTTGAGGATACTTTTGATTTTGCTATCCATCGGGATATAAGCATTGACGAGCCATAGGAGAACACCTACAACTATGAGTACAATTAGAACATTGATTAGAGGCATGACATTGATTTTAGAATGATGAAATTAAAAATAATTAAAAAGTGGGTATTGCTTCATATTTTAAGAAACAAATGCTCAATAATTATTATGAAAAAAGTGTGCCTGAGCAAACTTTGAACTTCATCCAAAATCTTACATCTGATTTTTAATAGTTAACTTTCATAGTTCAGTTAAAATTAAAAACAGTGATCATTAAAAATTGGGGAAATCGTGTAAACAGGGAGTATTAAAGGTTTGGCTGGCGATATGACTTTCAAGGTTGAAGTCTAAATTAACCATTTGTTTAATTTGGAAAGATAATGTTTCCTCTTTTATTGGTTTTATAAAAAAGGCTTTAGCACCCAGAGTATGCAACAGTTCCTTTTGAAAACAGTTAGTAGTCAATATAATCACAGGAATATGATTTAATAAAGGGTTGTTGGAAATAAAGTATAAACAGTCAACACCATTCATCACTTGCATATTGACGTCCATAAAAATAATGTCAGGCAAAACAACAGCTTGTTGAAGTTTATCCAACGCTTCTTGACCATTATTAGCAATGCCATAAAGTGCAGCGTTTTCTACTTTCTTCATAGCTTCAATGAAAAAAAACTGATCGTCCAGATCATCTTCTACTAATAAAATTTTTTTCTGTTCCTTCATGTTTTTTTTATATTAGTTTCTTAAAATATATTGATATTTTTCTTTATACAAAGATATAAGAGTTGAAATGTGAAATTTTACAAAAAATTTAAAAATATTTACATAATTCCCACATTGTATAAATATTTAATAAAAAAAAGCGGAAGAGTGAGGTTCAACCCTTCCGCTGGTAATGAAATCCAAATGATTTAACAAATTTGTTTTGAAAACCAACAACAGAATATAATAATGTAATTAATGGCTAATCAGACAAAATGGAAATCTAAATCTATTGCTTTATCTTTAGCAAGTCTATGAATAATTTCCGATGATGTCACCATTCCAACCAATTTGCCACCTTCAAAAACAGGCAAAGCAGAAAAAATATTATCTCTCAACAATTCGAGGGCAAGGCTGATGCGGTCATAAATTTCAATATTAAATACTTTTTTATTCATCACTTCTTCAGCTGTATATTCACCTGAAAGCCATTGATTCATAGATTTAAACTCAAAATGTTTATTCAATCCTTCATAAAAACTGCGAAAGCTTTGTTTGTTAATAATGCCAACGACTTTACCGTGCCTCACTACCAAAATGTTTTGAACACGTTTTAACTCGAAAATACCTTTAATGTGATTGATGTGATCGCTCGGGGAAACAACCTGAAAATCACAATTCATAATTGAAGAAACGGGGGCTAAAAGGTTCATGATTAGATCGATTTTAAAGTGTGAAAAAATGAGCAGAGGTGTAATTCCCTACTATTTGAATTTTATTTGGTTAAAATTGTAGTGAAGCTAAATAATTGATTAATCTTATTCAGGACGATTCAATGTCATCATATTTTCATTTTTGGGGTTAACAAATTTTTATTTTTTGGGGTTAACAAATTTTTATTTTTGGGTCTTTGGGATTATACAGAGCTTAATAAAATCTAAAAAAATTTAAAGGTCAAATTTTGCGAAATTTATTATTGTTAATCATCATGTTGCAAAGGTAAAGATTATGTTTTTATGAATTTTGCAAAATATTTGAAATAATTTACATAATTCCCACATTGAGGAAAAACAATAAAAAAAGAGGCTGCTATTGATAGCAGCCTCTTAACTTTAATACCCAAAACAATTAGAATTTATTAACCTTGATGGTTTTAATATCACCATCAACTGGTATAACTTTGATGAAATAACTGCCATTGGATAATTGCGAAGTATTGATTTCATAACGCGTATCTTCTTTGACAAATCTCTGCGTTTTCATCAAAATGCCTTGTGCATTATAGACCTCAATCACCCCTTCTTCTAAAGCCCCAGTGCTTTTCACAACTGTCCATTTAGTTTGATCTTCAAATTTCAAAAGTTCTACAAACAGTTGATCATTGAATGGATTCGGATACGCTTTATATTGTTTAGAATTTTGAGCCGAAGAATTTGAATTCTGAATCAAGCCACTTCCCGACGAGCAGGCTTTGACCTCTATCGTTTGATTGGTCATCCGCATACAACCTAAATTATACACCTCAATAAATATTCTTTGAGTGCCCGCACTTGTAAATTTTACCTTCACACTCCTTCCACTCAAACTATATGAGCTGGCATTATCAAAATACCAGAAGTAAACAGCCGAAGGTCCTATATCAGCAGCCGTAAAGGTTATTTCCTGACCCACGCAAGCCGTATAAGGGGCTTTGATTTCAGCATATGCTGAAATGTGTTTGAAAATGACATTCGATTCTTTAAATACATCGCAGCACTCTCTCCGCACGCAACGGATAAAATAAGCCGAGCGCGTGAGAGCTGGAATATTTATCAACTCGGGACCTGTTTCGCCTGGTATTGCATTCCACGTATTGGCGTTAAAGACACTTGTATTAGTGGAGTACATCCACATATATTCCAAATTGCCTCTGCCACCGCTTGGTTGAACAGTTTCTAAAATAGGCGATAACTGACCGCCTGGGCAGAAATCTTCATCCCCACTGATACGCCCTGCGTCCACCAAAGGAATACAGAAAGAATCGCGGAGATTGACTGAGCAAAAACTATTGCAACCGCCCACCCCTGTAACGGATACCGAATATGTACCCAATGTAGTGACAGTAATGCAATTGGTAGTAGCACCCGTACTCCACGTGTATTGCAAAGCACCCGACGGTACGCACAATTGGGTAGAGCCTATTTCGCAAATAGAACCATTAATAGTGATTTTACAATTCGGGGCAGAACCTACTGTAACCGTTTTACTACAAACGCTTGAACAACCGATCCCCTCAGTAACGGTGACAGAATATGTCCCTGCTTGATTGACGGTGATGCAATTGGTGGTTGCGCCTGTACTCCATAAATACGTAGCCGTAGCTGATGCAGGAACGCAGAGTTGAGTAGATTGCCCCGTGCAAAGCGAGCCATTGCCTGTAATAATACAGTTTGGTTGTTGCCCAACAGTGACTGTTTTACTACAAATACTCATACAACCGCTTGAATTAGTGACCGTTACAGAATAAGTACCTGCAAGGTTGACAGTGATACAATTAGTGGTTGCCCCCGTGCTCCATAGATAAGATGCCGCACCCGCAGCTACGCATAATTGAGTCGATTGCCCTGTGCAAAGCGAGCTATTGCCTGTAATATTGCAATCAGGTAATGGATTGACAATAATCATTTTACTACATACACTTTGACAACCACCCACCTCAGTAACGGTGACTGAATAGTTGCCCGCTTGATTAACGATGATGCAATTAGTGGTCGCGCCAGTGCTCCACGTGTAAGAAGCCGAACCGGCAGGAACGCATAATTGAGTAGATTGCCCTTGACAAATAGAGCCACTTCCAGTAATCAAACAAGTGGGTTGTTGATTAACGGTCACTATTTTACTACAAATACTGACACAACCGACCCCCTCAGTAACGGTGACTGAATAAGTCCCTGCTTGATTAACAGTAATGCAATTAGTCGTTGCACCCGTGCTCCACATATATGTAGCCGTAGCAGATGCTGGAACGCAAAGTTGAGTCGATTGCCCTGTGCAAAGCGAGCCATTGCCCGTAATCAAACAAGTCGGTTGTTGGCTAACAATCACTTGTTTGCTACAAATGCTGATACAACCGTTTGAATTAGTGACGGTGACAGAATAATTTCCCGTTTGATTGACAGTAATACAATTGGTTGTTGCGCCTGTACTCCACAAATAGGATGTAGCACCAGCAGGAGCGCATAATTGAGTAGATTGCCCTGTGCAAAGCGCACCATTGCCTGTAATGGTACAATCAGGCAATGGATTGACAGTTACTTGCTTGCTGCAAATACTGCTGCATCCGTTGACATCTGTAATGGTTACTGAATAATTGCCTGTATTGCTGACAGTAATGCAATTAGTGGTCGCGCCTGTGCTCCACGTATAAGAAGCCGAACCCGCAGGAACGCATAATTGAGTGGATTGTCCTTGACAAATAGAGCCATTCCCCATGATGGAGCAAAGCGGCAATGGATTGACCGTAACGGTTTTGCTACAAATACTCATGCATCCGTTGCCATCTGTTACCGTGACGGCATAATTGCCTGTTTGATTGACAGTGATGCAATTAGTGGTTGCGCCCGTACTCCACGTATAAGAAGCTGAACCCGCAGGGACGCATAATTGAGTGGATTGTCCTTGACAAATAGAACCATTGCCTGTTATATTACAATTAGGCAACGGATTAACAACGACTGTTTTACTACAAACACTTGTACAACCGACCCCCTCAGTAACAGTGACAGAATATGTCCCTGCTTGATTGACTGTGATGCAATTGGTGGTTGCACCCGTACTCCATAGATAGGAAGCTGACCCAGCTGGTACACATAATTGAGTGGATTGACCTGCGCAAATAGAGCCATTGCCTATAATAGAGCAAATAGGTGTTGGAGTGACTGTAACAGTTTTGCTGCAAATACTCATGCACCCATTGGCATTTGTAACTGTAACGGCATAATTGCCAGTGGCATTCACCGTAATACAATTGGTTGTTGCGCCTGTACTCCATAAATAGGAAGTAAAGCCAGCCGCTACGCACAACTGAGTCGATTGCCCTGTACAAATAGTACCGTTGCCTGTGATAGTACAATCAGGAATTGGATTGACAATAACTGATTTGCTACAATTGCTCATGCAACCATTGGCATCCGTAATGGTGACTGAATAATTACCTGTTTGATTAACCGTAATACAATTGGTGGTTGCGCCTGTACTCCACGTGTAGGAAGCCGAACCTGCAGGGACGCATAATTGAGTGGTTTGCCCTTGACAAATAGATCCATTGCCCGTGATTGAACAAATAGGTAAAGGATTGACTGTAACTGTTTTACTACAAGAGCTCATGCAGCCATTAGAATTTGTAATAGTCACGGCATAATTTCCTGTTGCGTTCACCGTAATACAATTGGTGGTTGCGCCTGTACTCCATAAATAAGAAGAAAAACCAGCCGCTACGCACAACTGAGTGGATTGCCCTGCACATATAGAACCGCTACCCGTAATAGCACAATTGGGCAGTGGATTGACAGTGACAATAATATGGTTGGAGGTTACGACCCCACACTCATCAGTATTGGTTACAAAATAATCGCCGCTGGTGGTGACGGTGATAGAGGGAGTTGTTTCGCCTGTATTCCAAACGCCATCAATATTGCCCGTCAGCGTCACGCTTCCGCCGAAACAAAAAGTGACTGCTCCAGTTGCCGTAATCACTGCGGGTATAGGGATGCCATTGGTCACTGTATTATTATCCAATGAAATAGCTCCTGCTGTTAAAAGTGCTCTACCGAAAAGAGATGCGCCATTGGCTAAGCTGAGAGCACCATTAGCGAGTATAGTACCACTAAAAACTGAACTGGTTCCTAAACTCACTGCGCCATTGACTTGCCAATAAACATTGCAAAAAGAGGCACCATTAATAAGAGTGACGCTTGAAGCTGTGCTTGTAGCTAAGGCACCTCCTATTTTAAAAATAAATACAGCATTAGGGTTACCTTGCCCATCTAAAATTAAATTCCCATTTAATGTTGAAGCAGCGCCTGTACAATAAACTTTTGGGGTAAGCATTTGACCGTTTCCTAATCCGACGCCTAAAACCTGACCACATTGAAGTGGATTTATGCTGTTATACGCAATGGCTACATCTGCAGCAGCTTGTGCTGAAATGCCATTCGCTATATGTATTTGCCCTCTGACTACTCCAGGTGGAAATCCCGTAAGTGGACCTGTATGAGTGCCAATATCACCCTTGATGGCTGTTGGACCAACATTGTCGAATGCGCCTGCGGCAGTGAATACAGCGAATTTTGAAGCTGCTCCTAAGTTAGGGGCTTGTCCAAAACTGAGGGGTAACATTAAGAACATCATGGCTGTTATTAATGCATACTGTAGATTGTTTTTCATATAAATAGGTTTAGATTGTTAAAAAAAATGAGGTATAATTGAAAATCCATTAATTTTAAAAGTGTAACATAATGGCAATAGAATACTTCCTCATTCATGCAACTATGCGTGTGATGTGTATTTTTTTTGAAATTTTATAGATATTAAGGTGTGAAGTGAGCAACTGCCTACTTTATGAATTAACGGTTTATAACCGCTATATGCTTTAGGTCTGCTTTAGGTGGATAGTTTGTGAATAGAGATGGAATGATTATAATCTCAAATAATTTCTAAGTTAACGTGAGCTTTTGATTTTTGTAAATTAGTTTCTTTCTGTTAAATTTTCAATGGAAATATAACGAAGTTATTGATAATACAAATTTACGTATATAATAATCAGATTGTGTTACACAATTATTTTAATATGTTACATAATTCACACATTTGATAAAAAATCTTAATAAAAAAAGCGAAAGAGAGATTGTCTCTTCCGCTGATAATTGAATTATGGGATTATAATTTTATTAAATCATTTTTTCACAGACACGCACCAAATCGTATTACTCACATCATCCGTCACGAGCATAGAACCATCAGCCACTATCGCCACACCAACGGGACGCCCACGCACATCGCTTTTTGAAGCATCCACTATAAAACCCGTTAAAAAATCCTGCGGCTTACCCGACGGTTGACCGTTTTCAAAAGGAACAAACACGACCTTATAACCTGATAAATTAGTCTTATTCCAAGAACCATGTTGAGCAATAAATGCCCCATTCTGATACTTTTTGGGGAAAGCTTGTTGGGTATAAAAAGCCAAACCCAATGAAGCTGTGTGAGCACCCAAAGGCACATCAGGCACGAGGGTTTGATTGACAAGGTCAAGTCGTGGATTATCCTTCATGCGAGGGTCTTTATTTTTACCGAAATAGGCGTAGGGCCAGCCATAAAAACCACCTTCTTTCACGCCCGTCATATAGTCTGGCACCAGCTCATCGCCCAATTCATCTCTTTCATTCACAGCCGTCCAAAGGGTTTGAGTGCCAGGAGCCCAACCCATGCCTACGGGATTGCGCAAACCACTGGCATATATTTTTTCACCGCTGCCATCAGGATTGATTTCTAAAATATTGGCTCTTCTCACTTCATTTTCTATCCCATGTTCAGCTACATTGCTGCCAGAGCCGACTGAAATATAGATTTTATCGCCTTTTTTATTGGTGATAATGTTTCGAGTCCAATGGTTGTTATAACCGCCTGCGGGCAGTGTTACTATCTTTTTCCCTACGCCCTGCAGTTTCAAATCGCCTAATTTATAGTCATATTGCATCAACCCATCAGTATTAGCCACATAAAAATGGTTGTTCAAAATGAGCATACCGAGCGGCTGATTGAGGTTTTCTGCAAAGACATGGCGGGTTTCAAAAACACCATCTTTATTGCTGTCTCTAAACAGTGTGATGCGGTTGGCACTGCTGCCATAGTTTTGTGTTTTAATTTTAGGAACCAGTTTTGCGCCTAATTTTTTTATACCTTTTAAAATTGTGTTGGATTCAGCCACGAAAATATCACCATTATCAGCCACATACATCCAACGGGGATGATCCAAACTATCCGCAAATTTGGTGACTACAAAACCGTCTGGTGCTGTCGGCGTTTTGCCGTTCTGCCATCCAATAACCTTACTATAATTTTTAGTAGATTTTGTTGCAAAAGGAGCAGGTAGTGTGTCATTATTAAGCATAATTGCTACATCTTTATTTTGATTACTCTGAAAAGTGTCCTTATTTTCAAGATTTTGCTTGTTTTCAGTTGTATACTGAGGGGTAGCGGTGTTGATGCAAGCATAGTGCAATAACAAAAGAGGTAGCACTTTAAGTAATCTTCTCATTTTGATTAATTTTTTAATTTTAAATTAATGTTTAAATTTAAGTTTCAGTATTTAATTTTTGTTCTATTTCTTTAATTTCCGTTTTATCTTTTTTAATACTTTGGCGCAATAAATTGAAAATACTCATGTAGACATTCGCTATCCAAACCAATGAAAACTCCGCAATAATATAGCCTCGCCAATCAGGCATAAGCAGAGTATAATGCGTTAAAATAAGGAAAAACAGGGTGACATAATGACTAAAACAGTATTCGCAGGTAAAAAGATAGAAAAATTTGCGCTCCAATAAAGACTTGCATTTCACACTTTTATCAATACAATAATCTCGTGGTTCTCTAAAAATTTCTTCATGGGTGACTGTCCAAGCAATGCACGCGATGGGTATAGCTAAGATAAAAAGCCAAATAATTTGTAAAGTCATGGTCATCAATTAAGGGTGAAAATTTATGCTTTAAATTCTTCTTTTTTTACTTGATTATCCACGACGCGAGTCAAAATATAAGCACCAATAAGACTCACTACAATACCTTCAACTAAAATATAAAGACTCACTGAATAAGGATTGAGATACGCCTCCATCTTCGAGTTTTGACGAATAAGGTTCATTAAAGTGGGGTCTAAAGCGAGGAAAATAGTTATAAAAGCTGTATATCCACCCACACCAATCACAGACGCCCCCATGCCTTGCGTAACACCCATCAAATAATTACCAATGTTTTCAGGATATTGATTATAGTATGCTTGAATAGCTTTATAGATACAATATAAGTGAACAAAGCCATTTAATATACGAAACTCGCTCCGATGCCCTAAACCTATCACGTACATGATTAAGTAAAGAGTTACAAATCCTGCTAACATTAATAGACCGTATCTAATTGATATTCTTTGCATAATTCTTAGATTTATAAGATGATTAATTTTTTGCTCTAAAACAAATCGCATGCTTTTTTATAGTATCTGGTATGTTTATAAATTTTTTTTACAAAATAAGTGTGCCTGAAATGCTTTGATATAACCATTAAAAACCCTCTTTGATAATAGATTTTTCATCAACTTGCAAATTGAATAGTTGCTTTTCAATAGCATCCATCATAGGCGGTGGACCGCACAAATAAAACAAATTGTTGATTTCGTGATTGACCCCCTCAGTAATATAGGCTTTAATAAATTCCTCCGTGATGAATCCATGAGCATACTCATCAGTTTTTTCATCTGATAAAATATTGATAAAATTATTGCCCAATATTTTCCTAAATTCCTCTTCCAAAATAATATCTGCTTTGGTTTTATTAGCAAATATGAGTTTGTTATTGCCGACTTCATTGATGGATTGAAGATGCCTAAAAATGGCAATAAAAGGCGTGACCCCTGCGCCACCAGCTATAAAAATACCCTCGCCTTTATAAGAAATATCGCCCCAAACATCGTGTAAAATCAATTCATCACCTACATCCAATTTTAAAAGTTGATTGGTCACGCCCACGTGTGTAGGATATGTTTTGATTGTAAATTCGATGTAATCATTGTCTGAAAGGCTTGTAAAAGTGAAAGGTCTTGTTTCTTCTTCCCAACCATTTTGATTAATAGAAATCTCTGTCGCTTGCCCTGGGAGGTAAAAATACTGAGGGGGTCTTGTGGTAGCAATTTGTAACACATTATGAGTGATTTTACTAATGGCTTTTATTTTTACAATATGCTTTTCCATTTTAATTTATTTTAAAATTCAAATTATATTTGTAAATCTATATTTACCTATCAAATGAAAACATGGCAGCGTCCTTATTGTTCTTTTCAGTAATCATATCGCGTATTATTTCAGCAGCAATGACACTGAATGTAATGCCGTTGCCGCCAAACCCTAAGGCGTAATAGGTGTGAGGCGTTTTGTCGTATGTGCCAATGTAGGGTAGGGAGTCTTTGGTAGTGCCAAAAGTACCTGTCCAACTGAATTCAGGAACCAACTCAATATTCGGGAAAAGCTTATAAAAATCTTTAACCAAAGCGTTAGTTTTTTGTTTTATGAGTTTATTCCGCCTTGTTGGATTGTAAAACTCTTCGTCTCTACCGCCGAGTATGATTCTATTATCCTTTGTCAATCGCATGTATAAATAGGGATCAGCGGTATTCCAAATCAATACTTTATCTTTCCAAACAGGCATTGGCAACGCAATATGCTCGGATGCGAGCGCGTATGTAGAGTTCAATTTGACAATTTTTTTGTCTATAAACTCCGTAATTTCGTAGCCTGAGGCATTCACAATTTTGTTAGCAGTTATTTCAAAACCTTTTTCAGTTATTAGTTTTACGCCTTTAGTTTTATATTCGATATTTGAAATTTCTGTTCTATCAAACACTAAAAGACCCTTTTCTGAGCTGGCTTTTAGCAACGCATGAGCGAACATATAGGCATCTATAGACGCACCTTGTGCCGATAAAATAGCAGATGGCGCGGAGAAACCAAACTCATTTTGAATGTCTTTTTCTTCTAAAAATTCGACATTAAAACCTGCTTTTTTCCGAATATCAAATTCAGTTTTGAGAAACGCATTGTCTTTTTTATAAGCAGCATAAAACAGACTTTTTTGCTTTTCAAATAAATTGAATTTAAGTTTTTTAGCAATACTTTGAATGGTATCAATAGAATCCGAACACATCGTATAAGCCCGCGCAGCCGATTCATAACCAATTTGATTTGCCAGTTCCGAGAGAGGCGTATCCAACTCATATTGTAGCAATGCTGTACTCGCGCTCGTGCTACCCAAGCCTATAGTACGCGAATCAACAACAATGCAATTCAAGCCCGCCTCAATAAGATAATAAGCAGTCAAAGCACCTGAAATACCGCCACCAATAACAACCACATCCGTCTTGATGGACTGTTCCAATTTGGGGTAATTATTAGGCAGCCCACTATTCACGAGCCAATAAGGATAACCAGTTGTGAGATCCATGTAAGAAAATAGGTTTGTTTTTAAAACAAAAAGTTTTAATTGTGAAATATTTTTAATAAACGGAGGAGGCATTATACACTCCTCCGTCGTCAATAGAGTTCACTATAAAAATAATTTTATGTTACTAAAATTATTACTTCTTAAAAGTGAGTAAGGGAAGTTTGGCTTGCTGAACAAAATGGTGTGAAATACTGGAGTCAAATATTTTTGTAAAAAATGATTTGTCATAAACACCCAAAGCCAATACATCGGGTTTATTGGTTTCAATATATGCCTCTAAGCCATCCACCACGCCTAAATAGTTGATATTGTTGATAGACACATCTTCATTTTCAAACTCGCCTTCCAATACGTTCACCATTTTTTGAGTGTTTTGCTCAGCTTTTACATCAAAATACGATTGAATGTGAACGATTTCGCAAGTCGCACCAAGCGGTTTGGCAATTTCTAAGACTTTATTAGTAGCGGTAATTTCATTTTCTTCAAAATCAGCCGCATACATAATAGATTCTGGCAGCATAATTTCAGCATTCAAAGGCACTATCCACACAGGGCATTCAGCGGCGTTCATCACACTTTGAGCATTTGTACCCAACCACCTGTCAATGGCATTGGTCGCACCTTTAGTGCCAATCACAATCATATCGGCATTCATAGATTTGGCAGTGTCAATAATAATGTCTGAAACGGTGCCGTATTCAACTATTTGAATGACTTTATCAGGGTTCAAACCTGTATTTTCAATAAACTGAGCTGCAAAATTTGCCATATTTCTTTTAGCATCTTTTTCACTTTGCAAAATAGAAACCTCTGTATCATAATTGACTTCAAGAACAGACCTTGTTGGGAGTGGAATTGGATAACCATGTAGCAACACAACCTCCGCTTCTAAGCGTTTCGCCAACATACCCGCATATTGTGCAGCGTGAATAGCATTCTTACTAAAATCTGTAGGAAAAAGAATCTTTTTCATTTGTTTGATTTTTTTAAAATTAACTTAATAACATCTGATATTTTACATATTCTCTACAAAATGTGTTCCTGCAAGGGCATAACGAAGTAAAGCACGCTCTGTCATCATGACAAAGCGTGCTTTACTGAGTTGAAAGTTATGAGTTGAAAGTTGTGAGTTATGAGTCAAACTCACAACTTTCAACTCACAACTCTAACGAAGCAACATTAGTACTCCTTTATTTTCATACAAACTTCCACCAGCTTGTTTGAGCCTAATAATATAGGAGTAAGTGCCTTGTGGCAAGTCCGAGCCATTGCGTTTGCCTTCCCAACCATCTAATGGATTAGTGGTATCGAAAAGAATGCCGCCCCAACGATCAAAAATGGTCATGCGGTATTCGCTGATGTTTTCAGAGAAAGTAAAAACAGGTTTGAAAACAGGATTATTACCGCCTGGCGTGAAAGCATTGGGCACCCAAACGTTGGCAAATTGCGAAAGGCAAATCGTGTTCGAGTAAGCAATAGCTGTTTCCTCACTGCCATCGGGCAATTTGTAGCGATAGTAAGCCCCTACACGATAGCATATATTTTTCTCACCAGTCGTAGAAACATCAAGGTATTCGCGCGGGGCAGAGGTATCAATCGGGTTGCCAATATCCGTAGCAGCATTATTGACGATGCGGACAATTTGATAGCCCGTAACCACAGCATCTTGCACATCAAAAAGCGTCCAACGCAAGGTATTTTGACCATTTTTAGCAGGAAAACCTGTCAAATGCATGGTTCCAGCGGTATTGGAACTTACTTTGGCTTTGCATTCATCAGTTGTTTTTATGTAGTAATAATAGGGTTTAGCTCCTGCATTCACTTGAACATCCGTATAAAAACCTTGATCATCAATGGGTGCGACGGGCTTGAAGCTTTTTAAAAAAGTGAAAGGCATGTCTGCTGTTCGACGATATATTTCAACTGAATCTATTTTAGCAGTGGCATTCCAAAGCCACGTCAAATCGACTTGATTGTTTTTATTAACGGTAATATTTTTAATAAATAAATTCTTAACCGGCTCTGAAATATTGCCAATTATAGTCGTGTCATTGGATTTAGATGAAATATTCGTAACGGCTTCAATGGCTTTTATGTAAAAAAAATAGCGTGTTTTATCCTTTGCATTTTTATAAACATAAGCCGTATCCTTCGCGCCCACACTCGCAAACAGCGTCGGATTGCGCCCTGCTACGCCCACCCATACCTCTTGTTTAGAGATAGGATTTACCCAATTTTTATACAAATTCCATTTTAAAGTGATGGCTTGCTCGCATTTACTTTGAGTGGTTTTCAATAAAATAGTCTGATGATTGACATCAAAAAGACTTGTATTGCCGCAAGCATCCACCGCTAAAACCTGATATTCTTCATTTTTCAAAGCAGGCGAAGCATTCGTATCAAAATAATGCACTGTATCTCGATTCGGCACATTGGCAATCGGCACTAAACCTGAATTGGTTTTTTTATACACAATATAACCCGTCACTTCGGGCGTGGGATTCTTCCGCCATCTCACTTCCACCGTTTTGCTATTCACCACATTCAGCGTCAAAACGGAGGTCAAAGAAGGCGGCTGATTATCGAGCGTATCGGATTGAAGGCGGGATTGACCTGCACAATTCGCATTGGTTTCCATGAAGTAAAACCAGTTACCCCCCTCAGTATTATTGTGAAAATAACGAGTTTGAGCCGTATTTGTAATCGTTGCCAGCACTTGATAAGGTCCATTAATATTGCGTGCAGAATAAATAAGGTAACTATTTACCGTGCCGCAACTGACTGAGGGGACATCCCAAATCAAAGTATCGCGTTTCACGCACCTTAAATTAGGCGCGGCGATTTGGGCATTGAGTAGGTTTTGAGTGAAAAATAAAGCAATGAGTATTTGTAAAAATTTCATTTTAAATAATAACGATTTTAGATACTTGACAATTTATTAGCTCAAATTGAAGAACAAGTTTTCTTGAAAATGCTTAAAATGAGTCCAGAGGACTCTCACGTTTGTAGCAAATAGCCCAAGAATGGACTACGAGTCCGGAGGACTCACACGTTTGTTATAAAGCCTACAAACGTGTGAGTCCTCTGGACTCGTGAAAAATTGGGTTCGTTCAATATTCTACAAACGTGAGAGTCCTCTGGACTCTTTAAAATTACGTTTGAACCTTGTAGGTTCATCACTTACTCTCACTCGGAACGTAATGACTCCCTCTCTGTCGTTCTTTAAACTTATTTTCCAATTCAGGCATTGTATAAATATCAACGAGGTGCATTGTTATAAAATTGCCTTCTGAAATTTCCCTTTTTGTATATACTTGACCGATGCCTTTTACATAGACCTCTTGAATCGGGTAAACGTGTGACCAACCGCCTTTTTTTAAATCCCGCTCGGCTTGTTCCTCTTTCATTTCAAATTCGATGGCATCGTATTGAACACTTCTATAAATATATTTTGTTTCTTTTATAAAACGACGATTGCGCGTGAGCGTTGTCTCGTGGGTCGAATCTTTTGGGTCGTGGTATTTGATGATGTTAATAAATACACCTTTATCATCTTTCACTTGAAAAGGAAATACAGCGCCGCCCTCAACAGAGGCTTTCGTTCGTACAGCCCTGCCCGTAGAATCGCTACCGAAATAGAACAAGTCCTTCAATTTCATCCCATTTTCAAAACGTTGTTCGCGCACCAACAGCATTTGTTGAAAATCATCGTTGTAGCAAGTGCCGACAAAATAAATAGAATCATTCTGCACCACCGTTTGATAATACCAATACATTTTGACGGTGGTATCTTTTAAAGTGTATTGATATTCATACACTTTGGGTTGTTCTCTCAATTGTTTCAGAGGGAAATAGTATTCCCGAATGTCTTTTTTATCATCGCAACCCATGATGAGTGTGCAGGCGATGAACATAAAGTACAGATGTTTTATTTTCATATTTTACCACAGAGCTATTTGTTTTTATTACAGAGTTTTGTCATTCAGCAGGAATCTCTTTTGTGCATTCTTAAAAACTCTTAATGAATGACGAAGAGAGATTCCTCCTGAATGACAAAAATATGTGTCAAAGTCATTCAGGTTGCAAAAATACTGAGGGGGTACTTCAATTAATAATTATCCTTTAAAAATTATAAAGAAGGTATCCCTTCGGTAAAAATTAAACGCATAAAATGCCAAAACGGCTTATCCAGCATTTAAATTATGCCATTCTGTCATAAAAATGAGATGAAAAGTAGGTGGAACGAATTATGCTTAGTTTTTAAAGGATATTATTTTACGATAAAATATATCGTATCTTCGCGCTATCATTAGAGGTTAGATAAAAGACCTTAGATAATAGAAAAGCATAGCAACTAAGCAAGGGTTAATTCGTTATAACGACTATATGAAAGAATTTAATTTAATAGCTGTTTTAGGTTTGTACCTCATTTGCTCGCCGCAAGCGTTCGGGCAAAACGGGGATTACTTCGCCTCTCGCATGGCTATTGAAAGTCCCAAACAAACACGCCGTTCGCAAGACAATGTCTATAAAATACATCCTTATCAAAAGGAATTAACGCTTATCCAACGCACTTCTTTCCCTAAAATTGCAATTATTAATGATGCCATCATCGGGTCTTATACGACAAAACCGATGGTCATTAATATTAGACAATATTCCCGTCCTAAAATTATTGAAGAGTTGTGAATTGAAAGTTGTGAGTTAAACTATCAACTCAACACTCTCAATTCTCAACTCATTACCCCCCTCAGTATTTTCATTAAAAACTAATATTCAACCACTATGCAAAAGGAGTCCTTTTGCAACAATTTTTGGAAAGTTGCAACTTTCCAAAAGTTATGATTTAAATAATTAAAAAAAAATTAAATAATAACGGCACGAGTCGGTATTAGTTAAGAAGATGGATATAAGTAAAAGCGGGTTTAAAATATTGACTATCAATGTTTTATCGGTTTAATATCTCAATATCTAACATCTCAATATCTAATTAAAAACTTCGTGGCATCAAAATAAAAAATCATGTTAGGATTTATTAAAAAATTGTTTGGCGGTTCAAAATCTGAAAAAGACAATGCTTTGTACCAGCCAGCGGTGAATGAAATCAATCGATTTTATGAAGAGTTCAATGTGCTTTCCAACGACGAACTGAGGGGTAAAACCATTGAGTTTCGGGCGCGTATCTCTGAATTTTTAAGTGAAATTGATGCTCAAATCAATGACATCAACGAGCAAGCCATCAATGAAGAGGATTTGGAACAAAAAGAACTCCTTTTTAAAGATGTCGATGATTTGCGAAAAGAACGCAACCAACAGCTTGAAGTCATCTTGAAAGAGTTGCTCCCAGAGGCTTTTGCAGTCGTGAAACAAACAGCCAAACGCTTTTCTGAAAACGAAACGTTGACGGTTACGGCTACGGCTCACGATAGAATGCTCGTTTCAAAAGGTAAAATTTATATCACCATTGAAGGCGATAAAGCCATTTGGAAAAATACTTGGACGGCTGCAGGCGGCTCTGTTACTTGGAACATGGTGCATTATGATGTGCAGTTGATAGGCGGTATGGTTTTGCACGACGGTAAAATTGCTGAAATGGCAACGGGTGAAGGTAAAACCCTCGTTTCTACTTTGCCCGCTTATTTAAATGGTCTATCAGGTGGCGGTGTTCACATCGTAACGGTCAACGATTATTTGGCTCGTCGAGATGCTGAGTGGAATGGTACTATTTATGAGTTTCTTTTTTTAACCGTGGATTGTATTGATAAATACCAACCGCATACAGAAGCGCGCCGCAACGCTTACCTCTGCGACATCACATACGGTACGAACAACGAATTTGGCTTCGATTACCTCCGCGATAATATGGTGCATTCGCCCGAAGAACTCGTGCAGCGCAGACATCATTTTGCCATGGTGGATGAGGTTGACTCGGTTTTAATTGACGATGCGCGGACACCCCTCATTATATCAGGTCCCGTCACGGCTGATCAAGACGTTCAGGAATACACGGCTTTGCGCCCTGAAGTAGAGCGTCTTTTAGAGGAGCAAAAGAAATTGGCAAATAAATTTTTAATAGAAGCAAAAAAGGCAATCGCCGATGGCAAAACAGGTTCTGAGGAAGGTCAAGGCGGTTTATCGCTCTTGAGAGCGCATAGAGCATTGCCTAAAAATAGGGCATTGATTAAATTTTTGAGTGAAGAAGGCGTGAAAGTGATTTTGCAAAAAACTGAAAATCACTACATGCAGGAGCAATCCAAACGGATGCCGATGGTAGATGAGCCGTTGCTTTTTCATATTGATGAAAAAAATAGAAATGTAGAGTTGTCTGAATTGGGTGCAGAGTTTTTATCAAAAAGTCATGGCGATTCTAACTTTTTTACTTTGCCTGATATTGCTGAAGAAATGATGGCGATTGAATCCGACCCCTCAGTATCGAAGGAGGATAAGCACGAGCGCAAGGAGACTTTGGCTCAAGAATTCGCTATCAAATCGCAGCGTTTGCACTCCATTAATCAGCTTTTGAAGGCTTATACAATGTTTGAAAAAGACATTGAATACATCATCGTTGAAGGCGAAGTGAAAATTGTAGATGAACAAACGGGTCGCGTGATGGAAGGTCGTCGCTATTCAGATGGTTTGCATCAAGCCTTAGAAGCTAAAGAAAATGTCAAAATCGGTGATACGACTCAGACATATGCGACTGTCACGCTTCAAAATTACTTCCGTATGTACCATAAATTATGCGGTATGACGGGTACGGCTGAAACAGAAGCAGGTGAGTTTTGGCAAATATACAAGCTGGATTGTGTTGTTATTCCTACAAATAGGGCAATAACGCGGAAAGACGAAGAGGATTTGGTCTTCAAAACGGAGCGTGAAAAACTCAATGCGATGGCTGACGAAATCGCTAAAATGCGTAGCGAAGGTCGCCCTGTTTTGGTGGGTACAAAATCGGTTGAAAAATCTGAAATCCTATCCCGTATGCTCAAACTGAGGGGTGTTGATCATCAAGTTTTGAATGCCAAACAGCATCAGCGTGAAGCTGAAATTGTAGCCAGTGCTGGTCAAGCAGGTGCGGTGACGATAGCCACGAATATGGCAGGTCGTGGTACGGATATTAAGCTCGGCGCAGGGGTGAAAGAAGCAGGTGGTTTGGCGATTGTCGGTTCTGAACGCCATGATTCACGTCGTGTTGACCGCCAGTTGCGAGGTCGGGCAGGTCGTCAAGGTGACCCAGGTTCGTCGCAATTTTTTATGTCTTTGGAAGATGAATTAATGCGCCTTTTCCAATCGGAAAGAATAGCTGGATTGATGGATAAAATGGGGCATAAAGAAGGCGATATTATTCAACATTCGATGGTCACTAAATCCATTGAACGCGCTCAAAAGAAGGTAGAAGAGAACAACTTCGGCACTCGTAAACGCCTTTTGGAGTATGATGATGTCATGAATATTCAGCGTGAAGCCATCTATAAAAAGCGTTACAATGCCCTCAGCGGCGAGCGTTTATCAGTGGATTTAAATAATATGTTTACAGCCATGACTGAAAATTTGATGGCTGAAACCAAAGACACAGGCAATTATGAAACGTTCAAACGCACCTCATGGGTGGTTCTCGGTTTTGACCCTGAAATAACGGAACAAGAGTTTAAAACATTGAATGTCAATGATTTAACTGATCGTTACCATGATGAATTTATGGCATTTTATCAAGAGAAATCTCAAAAAATCATTGATATTTTGTTGCCGATTTGTAAGGAAGTACATACGCATGAAGGACATCGCTACAAAAATATATCAGTGCCATTTACCGATGGTCGGGCGCGTCAATTGGGCATCGCTGCCAACTTGGAAGATGCTGTCAAATCAAATGGTAAATCCATTTGGCGCGATATTGAAAAAGCGATTACCCTCGCCATTATTGATGATGAATGGAAAGAGCATTTACGCAATATGGATGAATTGAAAGAGTCCGTGCAAGGGGCATCTTTCGAGCAAAAAGACCCATTGGTGATTTATAAAGTGGAAGCTTACAGCATGTTTGAAGGCTTTATTGCCCGCATCAATCAGCAAGTCACCTCATATTTATCCAAAGGAATGGTGCCGATTCAGAAAGAAGAATCCGTCAAAGAAGCCCGCCCACAACGCACTGATTTTGGTAAAACCAATAAAGCGATGGAGCAACAGCAAGCCGAACGCCAAGCCATGCGCGAAGCCGCTGCCAACGCCGGGCGCGAGCCGCAAAGACAGGTGACAGCCGTTAGAGTTGATCCAAAAGTGGGTCGCAATGACCTTTGCCCTTGTGGAAGCGGTAAGAAGTTTAAGAATTGTCATGGGGTGGGAGCGTAAAGCCTAACAGATTGACAATAATTATAAAACTATTTTATAGACATCCCTGCAAATCCAAAGTTCAATTTTGAATTTGCAGGGAAGTCCTTGAGTTTTTCCAATAATTTGTAAAAATTAAAGCCCCCTCAGTTAAAATACTGAGGGGGCTTTATTCTACAACTTATACACATAAATCGACCCATCAAATATACCCATCAACTTTTCAGGCTTCATAAAAGATTGATAGGGCTTTGAGCTTTCACTATCTAAATGACTGATTATCAAGTATTTGCAGTTTTTATTTTTTATTAAATAATCAATACATGCTGCATCGGGCAATTTTGAATTGGCATCAGCGCATATTTTGACCTTCTCATTCCAAAGGGTAAAGCCTTTCAGATTGAGGTAAAATAATGTGGTATTGGGCGAAGGGTCGTTGATACTCAAAACGGTATCGCGCAGAGAAATGCCCAGGCTTTTGATAAATCGGCGAAGTTCTTTCGTCTTATATAAGGCTTTGTTTTCACCATTTAAATAAGGGTCTTTAAAATTGTATCTATCTTCTAAATCCAATTTAGCATGTTGAGCATTGGAAATAAGGAGAAATATCATGATAATAGCAACGCCGATATTCAATAACTGACCCCTCAGTATTTGACCATTATTTTTTAATTTAAACACAATTTGTTTTAAAATTAAACCTAAAATAATGAGTGAAAAAGCAGGCAGCATTAAAAAATCAATGGCATAATAATCATGAACAGAGAATTGTTGAAAGAATAATGCCCCTTCTGATAGCACGCCTAAAAGCATCAAAACCCAAGCAAGCGTAATCCAAGTCGGTATTTTTTTAATGAAAATCAACATCAAAATAATAGAGACAATGAGGAATAAATAGGTCGGCTGCGTGAACGTAATTTTATGCCACCAAAACTCATTCAGCCATTGCCAAGTCCAATCGTTTTGACCTTTGGAGGCTTCCCAAATTGGGAGCGGTTTATTGAGAAATAGCTCAGGGTTGCTATGTGCATTCGCCCATACACGCCATGCGATGAAGGGGAATATGACTATTAAAAACGTCCACGCCTCTTTCAAAGGTTGATTAAAAACGCTTGTTTTTTCTTTTAATTCAGAAGATTGAGTGTAGTAATTTTTAATTAAATCAAACAACCAAATACCGCCGATGACAAAAAAGGAAATCAACATCGTCGGTTTTATCATCGCTGCTAAAGCTGTCCAAATCATCGTTTTTACAAGGAAATTAATCTTTTTCTCTTGAATAAAACGATAAAAACACCACCACGATATAAAAATCAAACCCAACGCAGGCGCATTCGGTAAAAAATTAAAAGCATAAAATACCACCACAGGCAAGCAGAAAAATAGCAAACTCCCACTCAAAGCAAATACAAAACTGCCCATCTCCCACGCCCCATTCCTAATCCCTAATTTCAAATTCCAAATTCCAAACACCCCACTCCTAATTCCTAATTCTTCATTCCTAACTCCTAATTTAAAATTCCTAATTCCAAATTCCCCACTCACCCCCCTCAGTATTTTGAACAAATACCACAATCCAACGCCATAAAATGCCAGATGAACGACTCGCATAACGCCCGTTTCAGGATTAAAAACAGACATCATCAAGGCAGAAATATAGTACAAAATAGGGAACTCAGCAGCCGATTGACCACCATCCACGACCACATTATGCACTTCGGGTTTGAAAAAATTCAGACCAAATTGATAATAATTCAAGGCTTGCGAAGCACCATCAGTTTGCCGCCAAGCGTGTTGCCCTTGCGGTGCGAGGGTGTATATGTGAGGATAATCAAAATACCAGCACAGGGCATAGAAGCAGGCGCTGAAAATGAATATTTTAAACAAATTGTTTTTCATTGTTAAAACGCTAAACGCCCACTCGCCCAATCGGACGCACTGAGGGCTATTTGATATTCACTGAGCAATTTGGCAAATTTTATTCGGGCTTCAAGGTATTTATTTTCACGGCTATTGATGAGAAAAAAAGAGCTTTCGCCGAGTTCAAAACGGGTATTTTCTAAGAGTAAAAGTTGTTGATAGTTGTTGACTGTTGCCTGATAGAGCGTTATTTGGTTTTGTAAATTGTCGATTTCATTGAAAAATTGTTGCAATTTATTCCTCAATTCTAAGGCTTTTTGATCTCTAAATAGGCGAGTATTCTCCATTTTTATATTGGCTAATTGCACATTGCCGCGCTCATTTCGGAAGAGGGTAGAAGTGCTGAATTCAAGCCCCCATTTGTAATTATCCGTAAAAACATTGCTCCAATTGAACCCATTGCCGAGAAAATTATAGTTGATATTGAGCTTCGGTTTGAGCTTCTCGCGTTTGAGTTTTCTATCAATGTCTAATTGGCTGAGCTTGAAATCATACCCCCTCAGTATGGGGTGGTTAATCGTTAGATTTTGGATAATTTTCTCACGGTCAGCTGTTAAAATATCCTTCCTAATGACGCTGATACTGAGGGGGGTATCGTCAAGGATTTGAGGTTGAAAAGGTTGTATATTATTCAAAGGTTGAACATTATTTGACCATAAAAAATTGGCTAATTTTAAGGTAGCTTCTTGAAAATCCAATTGCACATTATTGTATTCCATCTGGCGGTCTTGCACTTGTGTGAAAGACTCCAAGGTATCCATCGCCATGCGGTCGCCGAGTTCAAAAGATGTTTTTATGGCATCGAAACGCTCGTTGGCTATGCGCAATGCGTTGTTGAAAATGAGCGTTTGCTGGTAATAAAATGCCCATTTCCAATAGATTTGAGTGGCTTCAAAGGCTAAATCGTTGGTCAAATTGTCTCTTTCGGTTTGAAATAAACCTTGAGTTTGTTGTGCTTTGAATAAATTAGCCCGCCTTTCGTCGAGCATTAAATTTTGTAAAAGAGGGAGTGAAATCCCGACCACTGCTTGCCCTTGCTTCGGCAATTTGCTTTCAGGATTGACGAAATTTCCTTCGGCTGTGTTGTAACTGCCTTTCACTTCTATGCCATACCAAGTCGGCACTTTTACCCCATATTCTCCAAACGCATAGTAATTTTTTGAATCAAAATACTTTTGCTCATAATCGCCATACAACTTGGGGTCAAATCCGCCTTTTGCTGCGAGTAATTCTGCTTGGGCTGCCCGATTGAACAAGGCGGCTTGCTTAGCTAAAGGGTGATTTTGCTTGACGAGATTTAAAAATTCGCTTAAAGTCAGAACCGTTTTACTCGAATCCTGCGAGGATTGAGCAAAGGCGTTTTTTGATAAAAACAAAAACAATGATATTGAAAATATAAGACGCAACATATATTTTGATTTTTCTACCGACATTTTAGACCTCTGGTGCGTTGTTTCTACCGACATTTTGCACCTCCGGTGCATTGTGTTCGTTTCACTTTTCTCTACCGACATTTTGCACCTCTGGTGCATTGTGCTCGTTTCACTTTTCATTTTTCACTTTTCACTTTTCACTTTTCACTATAAGTTGTCGCATTCTATCTTTCGCTAAGATAAGCTGCGATTTGGATGTATTGATACTAATATTGAGTAATTCTGCAATTTCAACGTGTTTATAACCTTCAATGACAAATAAATTGAAAACGGTGCGATAACCCGTTGGCAATTTTTCGAGCAATTGGAGGATTTCTTTTGCCGCCAATTCGTGTTCTATACTGAGGGGGGTGGCGTGGTCAATCGAATTGAGTTCCGCACCGTCCGTATCCACCGTCAAAAGTCGTTTTTTCCGCAAAAACATCAAAGCCTCATTGACAATAATGCGTCGAATCCATCCTTCAAAACTACCCGATGACTGAAAAGTGTGGATATTCTCAAAAACTTTGAACATCGCTTCGCCCAAAACATCTTCCGCATCTTCCCGCGACGAAATGTAGCGACGACACACACCGAGCATCTTCGGAGCGTATCGTTCGTACAAAAACCGTTGGGCTTTAGCGTCTTGCTGTCGGCAACGTTCTATGATTTCGATTTCAGTCATTATGGTATTGAGTCGTGAGTATTAAGTATTGAGTCGTGAGTATTGAGTCGTGGGTATTGAGATAGGGCGTGAATTTCTGGTTCACGTTTTATCTC
>JAYTUY010000060.1:0-29190 GCA_043744275.1 Saprospiraceae bacterium | reverse complement strand
AAATAATATAAAATACAATATTTTTATTTGAAAAATAAAAATGTAACAAAACTTGAAAAATATTAATATTTATTTTGAATTATCAAAAATATAATATTAAATTGCAATAAAATTAGTTACTCCCCCGAAATGGAAGTTTTTTCACTATATTTTTAACCCTTTCAATTACCATAAAATGAAAACAAACAATGAAAATCCACCTCAGTTGGTAGGCTTGCCTAAGTAAATGCTTCACTATTATTTTTATTGACTTGAGTCTAACCTGTAACTACATTGGTTTTATAGATTCGTCATTTTATGAAGTAATACTATTTAGTCAAGCACTCTTCTTTTAAAGAAAAAGCATTAGGAATTCCTTTGCTTTTTTCACCCATTTATTATATAAACTTTTTTTAAATTTCTAAATCAAATTTATCATGAAAAAATTCATTTTAACAGCCGCTATGGGAGTGCTTCTTTTTGTTGGTCTTACATCTATGACACAAATGAAAGCACCCAATTATGATTGCAAAGGCTATTGTGCAGTTTACAGTCAGTATTTTAAAAATCAAGGTACTTGCCAAAGTTATTGCGTGAGTTGCACTAACTCAGGTAATAATGGTGCAGAATGTGCCTGTAAATATTATCAAGCGATTGGCTTATTGGATTTTCTTGGATTAAATTTCGGACAATGCGTATCAACCTTGAATGGTAACTAAATTAGTGAAGATAAAGAAAAGAACAGGGGAGATACATTAGAACCTCCTCTGTTCTTATATATTGACAAACATCCTGTTAAAATATAAATCTGATGAAAAATACACCTTTTAATAGTAGAACTATTGCATTCAGCACAATTGTTATTAACAGTGTTATATGTGGTTATTTGGTTTTCCGTTCAGTACATCTAAACGATAATGTCTCTAAAATTCCAGACCTTTGTAAGACAATTTTTGGTAATAGTTGTGATACGGTTTTGTCAGTACCCGCATCATGGCATTTCGGTTATCCTTTAGTAGGAATAGGGTTATCTTATTTTGGTTTATTAGGATTATTATTATCTTTTAATAAGTTAGCGATAGACCGTTTTGTGCTTATTGTTTCTGCATTTGGTGTTGGCATCAGTATTTATCTTTCTAATGTGCTTTTTGAAACCAACTCTTTCTGTCCATTATGTTTAATTATACATTTTGTCAATTTGCTGGCATTTATTGCATTATTTATAAGTACGAACAGTAAAACTTCTTTCAACGAACAGAAACAAAAAGTATTCTGGCGACCATTTATACTGAGGGCTTTCTTAATTTTGTTAATTATCGTCGCAGGTACCATAACAGAATCTTATGCTTTAAGAGCATCTCTTGATAAATCGGTGACAGTTAATTATAAAGAATTAACTAAAAAATATCAAAGTGAGACCATTTATAACATTCCAAGAAATGAAGCCTCCCCAATCATAGGTTCACTTACCGCACCTATTCAACTCATAGTCTTTAGCAGTTTTCAATGCTCTGCTTGCAAAACTTTTGCGCCAACGTTGGAAAGAATTCATAAGAAATACGGAGATATTGTCGCCATCACTTTCAAAAACTTCCCCCTCAGTAAAACATGTAACCCCAAAATGAATGAAGATATGCAACCTCAAGCTTGTGATGCAGCCTTTGCTGCCAAAGCAGCTCAACTTCAAAATAAATTCTGGAACTATCACGACGAGCTGTTCAAATCAACCCTTGAAATGGACGAAAAATCGTTATACATGATGGCAAAAAATATTGGTCTGAATATGGAAAAATTTGAAGCAGACAAAAAATCAGAAGTTATTAAAGCAAATATATCAGCCGATGTTAATTTGGGTTATCAATTAGAGATTGACCGCACACCCACTGTTTTTATCAATGGCAAGCGTGTAAGTGATACTCAAGAAGCTGTCTTGGATTTTCTCATTCAAATAGAATTAAATAAGGGTTAAAATCATTGTCTCAATAAAACACATTCCAAATTCTCTTTTATGCTGACCCCTCAGTATTTTACCCGATGATCCTATTTTTGGACCACCTGACGCCCCTATTTCTTTAGTCGTTTTCAGTGATTTTCAATGTTCTGAATGTGCTGCTTTTGCTACTAATTTTAAAGACCTTGTAAATTATAATGCCCCCAGACTGAATATTCGCTTCAAATACTTCCCCCTCAGTAATGGCTGCAATCCGTTAGCCACTTCAGACATGCACCCCAAGGCTTGCCAAGCAGCGTATGCGGCTGAGGCAGCTCATCGGCAGGGAAAATATATGCCTTTTCATGATGCTCTTTTTGAAACCAACTTAAAGGATAGTAAAAGCGAGGTATTCATTGATATGGCTCGGTCAATCGGTTTGGATGTAGAGAAATTTAAACTTGATATTGCCTCTGAATCCGTTCATCAAAAAGTAGCGGACAATGTTGCAGAAGCCATCCGTTTGGGTGTTAATAGCACACCGACCGTTTTTCTTAATGGTAAAAAGGTGACTAATCTTCGCCCTCAAAAATTGAATCTTTTAATTCATTATTTATTAAAACCCTTAATGCCTCAATAAAATTCATTATTTTTACGAGATACAAACCAAATTTTAATTAACTGTTCTAAAAAAAAATCACAATGAAAAAAGCGTTTCTATTTCCAATCCGTGCCACTTTATTGGCAACCATCCTCATTTTCTCAGCTTGTCAAAAAACTGAAGTCAATGTGCCAGCTATAGAAAATAATGATACCGCTACAAACGGGCTTTCCACAAGATCAGCAGGCGACAATTACGTACCGAATGAAGTATTGGTGAAATTTAAAGCAGGAACAAGTCAATCGAGAAAAGATCAAATACTCTCAAACCTCAATGCGAATGTGAGTGAAAAAATATTGACAAAAGCGATGGAAAAAGCAGGCGATAAAGAAGGCATTCATCTATTGAAAGTACCAGCAGCAGCTCTTGATGCTATCGCCAAAGCAAAAGGTTTTGGTGAAATAGAATATGCCGAGCCTAATTATATTTATACTCACGATGCGACATCAAATGATACTTATTTCACGAATGGTTCATTGTGGGGTATGTATGGGAGTGCTACTACGCCAGCCAATCAGTATGGCAGCCATGCAGCAGTGGCATGGGGAGCCGGTCACACAGGTTCCAGTACGGTTTATATAGGTATTATTGATGAAGGCTATATGTTCACTCATGCAGATTTGGCAGCCAATGCGGGTACAAATCCAGGAGAAATAGCAGGAAATCGGGTTGATGATGACGGCAACGGTTATGTTGATGATGTCAATGGTTGGGATTTTGACGGTAATAATAATACAGTTTTCGATGGCACGCAAGACGACCATGGTACGCATGTAGCGGGTACGATAGGCGGCGTTGGCGGCAATGGTGCAGGTGTAGCAGGTGTTTGTTGGAATGTAAAACTATTAGATGCTAAATTTTTAGGAACGCAAGGTGGAACGACTGCGAACGCCATAAAAGCAGTTGATTATTTCACAGGGCTTAAAAACAGAGGCGTTAATATCGTTGCAACGAATAACTCTTGGGGAGGCGGCGGTTTCTCTCAAGGCTTGCAAGATGCTATTGAAAGAGCTAATACTGCCGGCATTTTATTTATAGCAGCAGCCGGCAACAATAGCTCGAACAATGATGCCACAGCAAACTACCCTTCAAATTATCCCAATGCCAATATAATTGCAGTGGCTTCCATAACAAATGTAGGAGGGCTATCAAGTTTTTCAAATTATGGTGCTACGCTTGTTGATATTGGTGCACCTGGTTCAGGCATCATTTCAACAGTTCCTACCAGTTCAGGCAAGGGGAAAAATGGTCCTTACGTTTCATCGTATGCCTCATACAGTGGCACATCGATGGCAACGCCTCATGTAACAGGGGCGGCTGCACTATATGCTTCTACACATCCAGGAGCTACCGCTGCGCAAATAAAAGCGGCTATACTTAATAATGCTACTCCAACGGCTTCATTAAATGGAAAATGTGCAACAAATGGAAGATTAAATGTCAGTACATTTTAAATTTAAAATTTAAAATTGACCCCCTCAGTAAAATGCCCTTTTTTGATGCTTTTGCATTAAAATGGGGCATTTTACTGAGGGGGTCAATTTTATTCATTTCAAAAGCCCTACCTTCATGGCTCATTCTTCAATGAGATTCATTTTAAAGTCAATCCAACAATATGTCATTTTCAGAATTGGGTTTATCCGCTCCATTATTAGCCACCATTGCCAAACAAGATTATCCGACGCCCTACCCCATTCAAGTAGCCGCTATCCCTGCTATTTTATTGGGTCAAGATGTGTTGGGCATTGCTCAAACAGGTTCGGGCAAAACGGCAAGTTTTGTTCTACCGATTTTGCAGCAATTCCAGCAAAAACCGATTGCTAAAAATCGGTTTATCAAAGCCTTGATATTGGTGCCGACAAGAGAATTGGCTATGCAAGTAGGTGAAGTTTTTAAAACATTTTGTAGCAATTTACCTCGACCTGTGAAAAGTTTTGCTGTTTATGGAGGCGTATCCATTAATCCTCAAATGATTAATATGCACGGCGTTGAAATATTGATTGCTACGCCAGGGCGGCTTTTGGATTTGTTAGAAAATAAAGCCATGAACATCTCAGAAATTGACATTTTAGTCTTGGATGAAGCCGATAAAATGCTGAATATGGGATTTAGAGAAGAAATGAACCATATTTTCAGATTATTACCCACCAAAAGGCAGAATTTATTGTTTTCAGCCACCCTCGGAAAAGACATTAATTCTATCACTGAAATGATTTTGCACAATCCCGTAAAGATTGAAATTGAGTCAGAAGTTGAGAATTTGGATTTGATAAAACAAAGGGGTTACTTCGTTTCAGAAGATAGGAAAGGACCTCTCTTGCGGTATTTGATTAAAGAACAAAATATGCAACAGGTTTTGGTTTTCACTTCCTCTATTCACAAGGCAGACAGCGTGGTTCATAAACTCAAAATTAATGGTATCAAAGCATTAGCCTTGCACGGTGAAAAAAGTCAAGGGGCAAGGTCAGAGGCTTTGAGGTATCTCAAATCGGGTGAAATAAATGTGGTCGTGGCAACTGATTTAGCGTCTCGCGGCATCGATATTCCTTCTTTACCCTTCGTGATTAATTACGAATTGCCCCGTTCGCCAAAAGATTTTATACATCGCATCGGTCGCACAGGTCGAGCAGGTTCAGAAGGCGAAGCTATTTCATTGATTAGTAAAGAAGAAGACCATCATTTCAGAGTGATTCAAAAAAAGATGGGCAAGCGTATTGAGATGATTGATACTGAGGGGTATAATTTGAGAGGATATTGATTAGTGAAGAGTGAAGAGTGAAAAGTGAAAAATACTGACGGGTTGTATTTTTCACTTTTCACTCTTCACTTTTCACTATTATTAGAGGCATTTTTTAACTACATGATTTCCAATCAGAGTGCCTTGTTTTTGACCATTCGTTATAGCATCCATGAAGTGAATGCCGCCGTAAAATCTTGAGATGCCAGCTTCTTCTGACGCTTGTTTGAAGGACGTAAAAGAACGAGATTCTAAACCAAAACGCTCTTCGACAGTATCGACATAATTATAATTTTCTCCAAAGAAATGAGATAAAATAACGGCTGCTGTAGCAGAAATAGTCGAATGTCCGCTCAAATATTCAGGAAAAGGGGGTGTTTGTAGGAAAGGTTTCCAATTGGGGTCGATATATTTGCGAATAGCCGTTTCAGGGCGAATGCGATTGCTGCGAAATTTTTCATCCCAACAGCAGAGAAAACCATCCATCAAACCCATTGCTAAAATAGTATGAATTTGAAGCGTTTTCCCAAAACTTGTTTTCTCTTTTTCACAAGCAATTCCTGCAATTCCCATCCAATGTGCCCCTGGCGATATTTTTTTCATACCCACCATCAAATGCCCATTATCCTGCAAAGCAAAAGGATTGCAATCCCAAAAAGCGGCGATGTCTTGATGTGCTTGAGGCAATTTTTCTTTATAAACAGCCTCCATTAATTTATAAAAATCTGAAGTTTTTTCTTTTGAAAAAGCAATAGGCGGCACAGGTTTAAATTGCGTTGCTGAATCCAAAGTAAACGGTCGAACCGTAAAAAAATAAGGTTCAACTGGAGCCATATAACCAGGCGGCGTCGGATACCATGACCCCTCAGTATTGGAGGGTGTATAACGAGCAAAATTGCTGATGCGATTGTATTTATCCGCCTTAGCATATCTCAAAATTTGTTGACTGATGTCTTGAGCATATTTCAAGGAATTGTCTATCATTTCCTTAGAAAAACCAATATTTAAGCATGAATCCAAGTATCTTTTCTCATAAATTTCTAAAATACTGCCCGAAGGCTGAATCTTTTTAGCGGTTTCGAGCATCGCTAAAATGGTAGCCAGTTGGTATGAATAGTTAGAAATAATGGGCTTTTCAATCTTCGGAAAATCGTTTAAAACACCATTCATAGATCGAAAAGTGGAGTCATTTTGAGCCACTACTTCATATCCTGCGAGGCAAGTATATGAGAAAAAACGCGCTGCCAATGGTGGGTTGGTGATGTCATGAATCATGATATCCGTCATGTTGCGAATGACGGTTTGGATTTCGAGGGGATGCAAAACTGGTGCTTTAAGATTGGTTGGTTGACAACTTAATAAGTTGAAAAAAAGAAGGAATAAAGATGAGTGAAATATTAATTTACAGTTTTTCATTGTGCAGTTTTCTCAATAATAATTTGATAAAGCATTTTTTTACAAATATAGACATTCCTATTTCCAATTTTCAATTTTCAAACGGAAATACTGAGGGGTATCTGGTTTCTCCAAAAGTGATGCTTCACAAATCTATTAACGTGTTATTTCATTTTTGATTGGAAAATTGTGGGTATATGGGATTATATCATTGTTAATAACCTTGGAAAATTTAGGTTTTAAAAATTAATAGTTAAATTTGATGAAAAAATGCGCCAAAACAAGCACATCATCTTAGCGTTTTTGTTTGCCTTTTTAATTCAAAAAAGCCAAGCACAAGACAATCTCGTCTCAAATGGGGATTTTGAAAACGTTGAAAATTGTATTATCGCTCAAAAAAATAATGACATCCCACGCTTTTGGTTTTCACCACATGACCGTATTATTTCACTCGACGACCCTTGCTATTATGGCGGTTATAGGTCATCACAAGACAATATTATAGGCATCAATGGCTCAAAATGTGGTTATATGGAAACTTACGGCTTTTTCACAAATATTTCTCACCATCGCGCCTATTTAGCGACAAAATTGACAAAACCGCTTGTAGCCAATCAAAAATACTACTTTGAAATGTCTTTCCGAACCATTGATACCGTCGAGCCGACTTGGGTATCAACAGATTTTACAGATGGACAATCGGTTGCTTTTTCAAAAGATTTTCCCATTTCCGATTGGAATATTCCCAATATTCCTTTGCCACTTGATCCCGTTTTGAGTCATGGTCTCGTTAAAGATTTTAAGTGGCATAAACTTAAAGGATGCTTTCGAGCCAAAGGAAACGAGCAATATTTGGTCATTGGTAATTTTAAGCAAAATAGTGAAATCATACGAATCCCAACAGGTTTGAAAAGCCCATCAGTACTCTACAGCGGTAGCAGTATCCTCGTTGACAATGTCGTTTTAACACCGGTAACAGTTAATCTGAATGATACAGCCGTTTGTCAAGGCGAAGCGGTTGTTTTTGATGTTTCCAAACCATTTATTGATTCGTTGCAATACCGTTGGCATGATGGCACAACGACCCCTCAGTATAAAGCAACAAAATCAGACATTTTTTCCGTCAAAGTCATTTATCCAACTGAAAATTGTGTGGCAGAAGGCAGTGCGTCTGTAAAAATATTGGAACAAAATTATCAACCCTTAGCAAAGGATACAACGGTTTGTCAAAACGAAAAAGTAACGTTCACAGCAGGAGCAGGCATATTAGGTGAGACAATTGCTTGGAAAAACGGCAGTAAAGACCGAAAAATCGGAGCCAATACTGAGGGAGTCTATTTAGCTGAAATCAAAAACCGTTGCGCCAATTGGACAGATACTTTCCGCTTACGTATTGAGCATTGTGGTTTTGATATTTACGCACCCACTGCTTTTTCACCTAATAATGATGGTGTAAATGATGATTTTAAACCTTTCATCAAAATGGATTTCATCAAAATCGAAAAATATGATTTACGCCTTTTCAATCGGTGGGGCAGCCTTGTTTTTGTTTCGCAAAATATAAATGAGGCTTGGAATGGTACTTATCGAGGCCATTTATGTGAAAATGGCGTTTATATTTGGTCAATGACAGTACAAATTTTGTTAAATGGTAAAGTCCAAACCAAACAATTGTCAGGCGATGTGACCATTATTAGATAAAATCTAAAATCTTCTTTATTTTATTGAAAATAAGGCTTATCTGAAAAATTAAAATTCGTTAGTTCAGATAAGAGTGTTTAATTTTGTAAAAAATAAGAATAAATATGACCGATAAGGAATTAAAAGAATTAGTTGCCAGTTTAGCTGTGGCTCAAAAAGAGGTAGCGCGGCAAATGGAAGAATCCAATAAGCGAATAGAGGCTACGCAGCAGGAAGCGGCGCGGCAAATCAATCAAACCCAAAAGCAATTGGGCGAATTGGGTAATAAGTGGGGTACTTTTACCGAGGGTATGGCTATTGCCTCTATTCAAAAAATTTTATTTGATGAATTCAAAATCCCTGTCATTTCACAAAACGTGGTAAAACGCATGAATGGTGAAACGATAGAAATGGACGCTTTTGGTTATGAAAATAGCACCGTCAATACAGCGGTCATTGTAGAAATAAAAAGCCATTTAAAAGAAAGTGCTATAGAGCAATTAGAAGAAACAATGGCTAATTTTCCTAAGTTTTTCCCAGACCATGCAGGTAAAAAACTATATGGCATCATTGCTTGTGTCCACGCTCCCGATAGTATTAAAAACCTTTTGCGTAAAAAAGGTATCTACTTAACTGTCCTGCACAACGATATTTTTGAACTCTATCCTTTTAAAAACTTCACTCCTAAAGATTTTAATCATGCTTAAATAAGCACCATTTAGTATATTTCGGATATGAGATGTCGGATTTCGGTTTGTTCCCGAAATCCGACATTTCATATCCGAAATATACTGAGGGGGGGTACTTGCTTTATGGACTTGCTGCATGTGGCTGAGCAAACTGGGCATGGACTTGCTGACAGTGGCTTATTCAAGTATAGTGTAAAAATAAAATTACATATACAAATAAAACTGGCATTGTTTTAGATGCTTTTTTTTTATTATATTTAATAATATTTCTATCACCATTAAACCTGATCAACATGAATCAAGTTTTAAGTTCTAAGTACGATTCGTACACTGCCCTGAATGTTTTCGCCAAAGTTAACGATGCGAAAATCTCTACCATCAAAGCCCTCAAAGATGTCTTTGTTACTTTCGATGAAAAATTAATCCAAGTTCAGTTGTTAGAGCGCAATGCAAGGCTCAAAACAACGGGCATCACACAAGCCAAGCGCGAAACTCGCAGCGATTTGGTTGATGCCGTTACCACTTTAGCCGATTTGATGTTTGCTTATGCTTCTAAACAGAAAGATACTGTTTTGAAATCGAAAGTGGCTAACAAACGCACCGAAATCAGCAACTGCAAAGAATCCGAAGTTCCTTCTAAATGCAACAATATTATTGATTTGGCTACAGAAAATTTGACAGCCCTTCTGGAGTACGGCGTTTCAACTGAAGACATTGACGAAGCGAAAACCCTGCTCGAAGATTTTGAAAATAGAAAGCCTCAAACCAAAACCGCTCAAAGTCAAAATTCGGGCAAGTTGCGTGAATTGAATGAATTGTTCGCTGAATTGGATGCCATCGTCGTGGAGCAAATTTTGAAGATTTCTAATAAATTGAAAAAGACTGAACCAGCTTTGCATCAGCAAATCATTCAACTCTCCACTGTCCGCAATACACAAACGTCTTCAACTCAAATCAAAATAGGTTTTGCTAAAAAGGGTAAAACATTGATGTTGGAAGGACATGAAGTGCATATCAAACAGTTGGAAATGGTCGGCAGCAGCATTGACAACAGCCCTATTTCGTTCAAAGTGCCAGATAGCGGCACTTATAAATTAGAATTGCTCAATACTGAGGGGGGTGTCATCGGCACTAAAACCGTCAAAGTCTCTCGGGGTAGAACGAAGACCATCCAATGGTAATTTTAATTTAAATAATAACATATTTTGAAATTTTCTGCTGTTTTGAATCGTCTTCAAAACGGCAGTTTTTTTTGGGAGATCTCACATTTTGACAATCAAAATGAAACCATTATCTTTGTAAAAAATTGAACAAAGATGATAGCAACTATCGAATTGCCAAATAATAAAAATGAAATAGTTTTTATATTAGAAGTATTGAAACGCTTAAACGTGCGCATTATTTACGACACTGCCGATGCGCCCTTAGAAGATAATATCCTCGAAGAACATGCCGCTATTTTGAAGGAAAGAAAGATTTCTATGTCTGCTCCAGACGCTCAGTTTTTTACTTGGGAAGAAGCACAACAAATATT
The DNA here is from genome assembly GCA_043744275.1 of Saprospiraceae bacterium. Lineage (GTDB taxonomy): Bacteria > Bacteroidota > Bacteroidia > Chitinophagales > Saprospiraceae > JAAFJT01. The sequence goes on along the minus strand of JAYTUY010000060.1, from coordinate 18,585 downwards.
AGCAAATCGAAAAGCTGCAAAATAACCTCAATGAGTGCTACACTACACATTTTTAAAACGGCTTTAGACGATTTACAAAATGCTCTTGATTGGTATGAGTCACAAAGCGATGGGCTTGAATCGAGATTCTCAAAAGCCGTCAATGAACGATTGACTTTTATTGCAGATTATCCTGAAGCATCCTCTATCCGAGTTGAAGGTTTTCGAAGTGCACAACTCAAAAAGTTTCCTTACACCATTTACTATGATTTTGAGGCTACTCAAAACGTCGTTTATGTAGCAGCTGTTCTGCATAATAAAAGAGAAAAAAGCATTTTGAAAAAACGTAAATAAATGTTCCTTTCTAATTTATTGAGGCTAACCACAACAGCATTACAACCAATTTGTCCCCGAAATCCGACATCTCATATCCTGCCAATGGCATCCCTTTGGGAGAAATATACTGAGGGGTCATGAGACCCTCAAATAGGCATCCGCAGTCGGAGACTGCGAACGAGCAGCCCCGTTTTTCAGGGGTAGATTGGTGGGTTGGGTTGTGAGAGATATAGTGCGAGAGGGAACGAGCAGCCCCGTTTTTCAAGGATAGATTTGTGGGTTGGTTTGTGAGAGATATAGTGCGAGGGGAGCGGTGAGATATATAGTGCGAGCGGGTAGATTTGTGGGTTGGTTTAATATATATAGTGCGAAAGGGAAAATATACTGAGGGGTACATTATATAATTTTAAAAAAAACACTTATTTTTGTTCTCAACAATCAATTAAAATTTAATAAATCAAAATAGCGATGCAAGTCACTCTAAATATTAAAAATCCAAAAGATTGGACAATGCTTTTACCGCTTTTAGAGCGTTTAGGCATTTCTATTCAAGAAAATACGTCACAAATAGACAAAAAGCAAAAACACCTTTCAACTAAAAACCTCCAGTATCATCAAGATATTATTGCTCAAGGTGGTGACGCTTCTTATTTTGGTGATGCAGCTCTATGGCAACGGGAACAACGTCAAGAAAGAGATTTGCCCTTTTTAAACACCCACTAACTATGATTTTATTAGACAGTAATATTCTCATTTATTCTGCTCAAGCTGATTATGCATCTTTGCGGCCACTTATGAGTAACCCCAAAAATACAGTTTCAGCATTTTCAATGCTTGAAGTATTAGGCTATCCTGCACTTTTACCGATTGATAAAACGTATTTTCAAAGTGTTTTTGCTGTATTGGAAGTTAAAGAGATTTCTTTACCCATCATTCAACAAGCTATTCTATTGCGACAAATGAGAAAAATGCCCCCAGGCGATGCCCTTATCGCAGCAACAGCTATGCATTTTGGCTATGAACTTTATACGCGTAATGTGACCGATTTCAACTGGATTACAGGACTTTCCATTGTCAACCCAATTTAAAATCTACCATTTTTTCATTATTTTCTATTATTTATTCTCCTTTCATAAAGTTTGCTGAAGGGAATCAGACACTCAAATAGGCATCCGCAGTCGGAGACTGCGAACGAGCAACCCCGTTTTTCAGGGGTAGATTTGTGGGTTAGTTTGATATATATTGTGAGCAGGGTTATATCATCTGTTTAAATTTCATATTCTAAATATTCTTGAATTAAAGGCCAGTTTATTTCAAGTCCAACTCCAATTCTAAATTTTGAGACAAAATCAAACTTCCTTAAAATAGCAAACTCAGCTTGGAAAGGAAGTCGAGCAGCACCACCTCGCAAGGTAGATGTGTTCATGACATTTAGTGTGTTTACCAATTCATTTTGTACAAATGCTAAATAAGCTTTTTGATCAAATTGTATTTTCCCATTTACTACTTGCGTTGTAAAAGCTAAAGGGTCGTTTTTAAATTTTTTTTCAGAAACTTTGTAAATGTAATGCAGAAAAGCACCTAAACTACCTTCTTTAAGTATAGATGCACCGAGTATCAAGTGAGGCTTTCCTGAATGACAATCATTTGTTCTTTCACAAGCATCCACATATTTATAACCACTTTCACTTGGTTTACCATCTGCATCAATAAGTCCTAAATGCTCAAGTCCTGAGTCAATATCTTCTCTGTAACTATGCGCTCTATCATGAATATTTGCCGCAAATTTTTCCCATGCCTCGTTTTCTATAATTGTTCCATTATTTAGCTCGTCTACAATTTTATTTTTAATTGAGTCTGTCCTGCCAGAAAAAAATCTTTGATAAGAATTGTCTGGTAATTTCAAATTTGTATATGCAGCATTTACAACATAACTATTTCCGATTTTATTCCATATCGTAGCGACTTTATATGTTAAAAGATTTTCCAACCAGAAACATCGCCAAATTATATCATGATAAGCGGGAGCAGATGCATTACATAAATAATGCAAAGGATTAACATTGGGCTTTAGACGCATGGCGGCATCAATTAATTCTTGTGGTACGTCAAGTATAGGTTCAATTGGATTATTAGCATTTTGCTTCTTGGCAATTTGTAAATATTTAAAGAAAGCAAAAGCTTCTGTACTTCCTTCTCTTAGGTGTGCCCATTGAGTTGTTGATTTTTGATTTAAAAGAAAATTGCCCGTGCTAATCTTAGAAGTGTATGATAAGCCAACACTTCTTATACAAGTCAATTTATTTAAGAAAGGAGAAGGATTAGTCGTATCTGGGTAATCATATGTAAAAACACCAATAGGTAAATCTGATTTTGTAGCGTTAATTACATTTGATACATAATTACCTGGATTCTGAAATGAATCATAACAATTGGGTATGATGATAGCAGACCCAGAATATCCTTTGTATAGATATGCTTGTGCTTGTCCAATCGCTGTTAATACACCGTGTAATCCCTCATTTGTTCTTTTTAACTCAATAGCTATCTCAAATTTATTTGCTAGTATTTCAGCACTTATTCGCCCGTCTGGAATAGGCCAAATGCGTCCACTTTCTCTATTTGCAAATATATTTAAGTTGTTTGTAGGCATATTAAACATCAAGTTAGGTGTTGTTTTTACCATTCTTGATAATTCAGCAGTTGCCCATGAAGCATATAAGTCGTGGCTCATAATTCTAAAATAATTCTAAAATAGGGTTTTCTGAATTTTGTTTTTCAAGTAAAGAATACCAAGCAGATGGCGAAACTTCATTAGGAAACCAACCATTAATTTCTGCTTTTTTAATATTATTAGCTAATATCTCAGCTAACATTGGCGGAAAGGCATTGCCTACTTGGATACATTGTTCTTGTCTATTTCCTTGAAAGATAATTTCATCAGGAAAAGTTTGAATTCTGGCAGCTTCTCTAACTGTTAGTGTTCTATTTAAAACAGGATGTACAGGAAAAGCATTGTGACCTGGAACCATTGTGTGAGCAGGTTTATTTCTGTGAAGTCGCTTAAATACATGGCTATAATTTTTGACTTCATCTGTTCTATAACCACTTTTTAATTCATCTGGCAATTTGGATATATCTAATTTGCAACCTTCCTCAATGTATTTATATCTTTCAACTAATAAAGGTTTATGATTCATAGGTACATGATTTGGCAATTGGCTATATGAATTCTCTGACATTAAATCAAAAATAGCCTCACCAACAGTTCTGAATGGTTTTTGCCAATCTTTAGGTTCTTCAAAATATTTCCTCTTAGGCCAAGGGATAATATGTCCTGTTCTATTTCCAATAATAATAAGTCGTTTTCTTTGTTGAGGAACACCATAATCTGCGGCATTCAAAACCTTATATTCAGTATTTGGATAGCCAAGTGCTTTGAATTCTTCTAAAAGTTTTTCTAAAAATAGTCCATCATCTAAATTAGCTAATCCTGGTACATTCTCCATTAAGAACCATCTTGGATTTATTTCTTTTACAACTTCCAAATATGCATAAACAAGTTTATTTCTTGGGTCTATGTGCGTATCATACCCTTGAGTATTTACAAATCTCCTTTTTCCGAAAATAGAGAATCCTTGACACGGAGGACCTCCCACTACTAAACCTATTTCTTGACCTTTGAATTTATCTATGATGGTATTCCTAAAATTAACTTCCCCTAAATCACCTTCAAGATAAGGGAATGTAGGCATATTAAATAGATGTGTGTCACTAACATTTTTGTTAATATCAACGCTTAAAAGCGGTTTCCAACCACTTTTAGCAAATCCAATTGTAAAACCTCCCGCACCACTGAATAAATCAATAAAACCATCTGTAGAATTCAATTGATTTAATCTTTTTAATGGCAAAGTGCTTTCTAAAATTGAACTATTGAAATTTATTAAATAATTCATGTCAACTATTTTAGCTTCTCGTAATTTAGTCGTTTGAATGTGTTTAATTATTTCCTTTCCTAACACTTCTGCTAATAGGGGTGGTACAGCATTACCAACAAGGATACATTGTCGTCGTCTATCTCCTTCAAATAAATGATTATCGGGAAAAGTTTGAATTCTTGCCGCTTCTCTTGGTGTAAGACTTCGATTAAGTGTTGGATGTATTGGAAAAGCATTATTACCAGGAACCATCGTTAATGATGGTTCGTTCCTATGTAATCTTTTATAAGTATTACCAAAGTTGGTACGTTGTAATTCTTTGGGTAAAGATTCTTTAGGTGGTAGTTTTTCGCCTTCTTTAATTAATTTATATCTATTAATGACTGTTTCAGAATGAGATAATGCTAAATGATTAGGTATAGTTTTTTCATCGTATTCAACTAAATCCATAATCGCTTCTCCCACAGTTCTGTAAGGTGTATTACTTTTGGAAGATGGCCCATGAGTGGGTTGAGGAAACTTAAATTCAGCTTCTAATTTTGTTCCAAAGAAAAAAACGCGGTATCTATGTTGAGGTACACCATAATCTGCAGCATTTAATATTACACAGGAAACTTTATAACCAATTGATTCAAATTTATTCTCAATATTCTCTTTAAATTGTCCATCATACATTGTTGTTAATGACTTAACATTTTCAAAAAGAAAACATTTAGGGTTTAATTCATCTACTACTCTAACAAAATGGTCAAAAAGAACATTTCTTGGATCGCTTGATAGCTTAGCTCCTAATGTTGAAAACCCTTGACAAGGTGGTCCTCCAAATATAAAATCAGGTTTTATTCCGCCCGAAAGCTTTAGAAGTTCTTCACTTGAAACGAGCCTAATATCTTTAAGTAAAAAAGGCGTTTCAGGCCAATTTTTTTTGTGCGTTTCTTCTGCTTTGATTTCTATATCATTGGCTACCAAAATATTAAATCCAGCTTTTTCCATTCCTATATGAAAACCTCCTCCACCACTGAATAGACTGTAAGCGTATAATTTTTTAGATTTATTCTCTATCTGTTCCGTCATTCGTTATTAAATTTTATAGCCACAAAGTACGAAATTTTAATTTAACTATTATGCTTCTTTTTGTTTTATTTTTTGTTTTACTTTGTTGGTCATAGTTTTTTACAAAATAAAAAGTAATTATTTTTTAAAAATTGAGTTTAAGAAATATTGAAAATAATTAGGTCTCAATTAGTATCATCAAATGGGTATTGTGTGCTATTTTTTCTAAAAAAAGCTATCAAACAATTATTTACACCTATTTTGGTAACACTCAAACTCATATATTGACAAAAAAAAGCCTCTTGCTTATTGCAAGAGGCTTTTTTATAATTTTTTAAATTCATTGTTTTATTCTTTGCTCAGTTAAAGTTCAGGCATGTTCTCAACATCTATTATCCCATTTTCTTCTTGATATTATTCTTTGGTTACTTGAAATTGCTTTTTTACAATATTAATTAAATGTTCTGACACAATATCAGCGATTTCTTTAGGAGACATGCCTTGAACTAAGGAAGTCCGTTCGAGAATATACACCCCTCAGTATTTTGCCGTAAAAACGAGGTTATTATTAAGCAACAGCATAGCCCGAATCCGCGCGCAATTCAGGAAATTGCATGTAGAGACGCGATGCATCGCGTCTCTACATACGTGTGGTTGGGTCATTGTTATTTCGGATTGTTATGACATTGTTGATTTCATTTTACATGGTAGAGACGCGATGCATCGCGTCTCTACACACGTGTGGTTAGGTCATTCTTATTTCGGATGGTTGTGATTGTTAAATTTGTCATCGTTCCATTTGGCAGGATTGTTTGCAATATAGTGTTGAATTCGTTCAAAAGAATCCGAATTTCGGATAATATGGTCATGGTAACGTTCTTGCCAACCGAAATCTGGATTACCCATTTTACGAGCATGGGTTGTCATAGCAGATTTAAATCCACGGACTATAGATGCCAAATTTTTTGATTGTGATCCGAACGTATTACCCGCCGCCGCCGCCGTATTAAATTCATTATCTCCGATAATGATAATCGCATGAAAATGATTGGGCATGACGATAAATTCACCCATTTCCAAATTCATATCAGGGCGCATTTCAATCGTTTTTAACCATTCGGTTTCTGCCATTTTACCCAATTCTGTCAATTGCATTTGCTGTAGAGACGGATTGCCATCCGTCTTTACGTGTTCAGACGGATTGCCATCCGTTTCTACGAGTTCAGACGCGATGCATCGCGTCTCTACGATTTCACCAAAATAATGATTTCTATTTTTGGTGCAAATTGTTATAAAATATGAACCCGCAGCTCCATAATTCCAATTTTCTAATCGGGCAGGTGGAATGCGGTATTTGTTTTGGTATTTGGTGTAGTTCATTTTTTGTTTTTTGATTAACAAATTATGGTTTTGGTGTGTGATGTCGAACAATCATAATTCGGTGTATTTTTTAATGAGTAAATGTAGGAATTTAAAAGTAGAGACGCAATGCATTGCGTCTAAAATGTTATCATGAATATTATTTGAAAAGGGGGAATGTCAAACGGTTTTTAATGCCTATTTTTTGGATGGGTAGAGACGCGATGCATCGCGTCTCTACAGTTAAACGGATATTGACACGTATTTTTTCAAAACAGGACGTTGTCAAACGATTATTGATGGCTATTTTTCCAAAATTAGAGACGCAATGCATTGCGTCTCTACTATCAAACGGTTATTGACGGCTATTTTTCGAAACGTGAAGGCTATTTTTCGAAAACTGATGGCTATTTCTCGAAACGTGATTGCTATTTTTTCAAAATAGAAAGGTATTTGGCGTAGGTGTCAGCTATTTGTCAATGACTGAGGGGTATTGTGGGAAAATGGGTGTTATTGAGGATTTTTGTCTGTTTTTATAGGAAAATGCTTGGTTTTTATTGGGCAATAGGAGATTGTTTGAGGGGATTTGATGGTATTGTACATGGCAGTTGGTTTATTTTTAAAACACAATAGGCTCATAGGCTTTTTGTCATTCAGCAGGAATCTCTTTTTGCATTTACGAATGCACAAAAGAGATTCCTGCTGAATGACAAAAAACGATTCTGTCAACTGTTACCTGAATCCTGCATTAATACCCTCTAATCCCTTAGAACCTGGACATAATTCCTTCTCCTTGAGTGTATTCAGGGGCTTTTGAGTGGTATTGAGGACACTGTGCAAGGGGTTTGAGTCTTCATCAATGAAGATGAGACCTGTTAGTATTTTATTGTCCATGCGGGCTTTCATCAAGGCGTTGGCTGAAGAGAGTCTATCCTGCGGATTCCAGTCTTGTTCGAGTTTGTGGAGATGAATGTGCGAGCCATCGTGCATTTTGATGTCCGTATCAGACCCCTCAGTATATGTCGTTTTTATTTCTTTTTGTAGCGGTACAAAATCTATGGTAGAGGTAGCCTCAACGTGTTCTCTCACATAATCGTAGGATTTTGTAGAGCCTACATTGTTGTTAAACGTGACGCAAGGCGAAATCACGTTGATAAAAGCAAAGCCCTGATGGTCTATCGCCGCTTTTATCAAGGGTATCAACTGTTTTTTATCCCCTGAAAAGCTTTGAGCCACGAATCCTGCACCCAACTCAAGGGCTAAACCACATAAGTCTATGGCTTGGAACATATTGACAGAACCTGACTTGCTTTTAGAGCCATTGTCCGCAGTCGCAGAGTCCTGCCCCTTTGTTAAGCCGTAACAACCGTTGTTCATGACAATATAAACCATGTTGATATTGCGTCGAATGGCGTGAACCAACTGTCCCATGCCGATGGAGGCTGAATCGCCATCGCCTGATACACCCAGATAAATGAGGTCTCTATTTGCCATATACGCGCCCGTCGCTACCGAAGGCATCCGCCCGTGTACGGAATTGAAGCCGTGTGAATTGCTCAAGAAGTAGGCTGGAGTCTTGGATGAGCACCCTATACCCGATAGCTTCGCCAATCTATGCGGTTCTATATTCAATTCAAAACAGGCTTGAACGATGCCCGCACTGATAGAGTCGTGTCCACAGCCGGCACAGAGCGTTGATAGCACACCCTCATACTCTTTGGTGGTGAAGCCTATATTATTTTTCGGTAATGATGGATGTCTGAATTTAGGTAATACGAATGACATAGTTTTTTAATTGAAAATTGAAAATTGAGAATTGAAAATGGGTGGTTGAGAATTGAAAATGGGAGGTTGTTCATTTTAATTTACCCCCCTCAGTATTTCGTCAGTTTTTTTATTAAAATAATACAATATGCATGTTGTAGTGGTGTTTTATGGGAACGCGGATGACGCGGATTTAGCGGATTTTCACAGATTTTTTTTTTTTATTTTTTAATTAAACAGCGTAAATCAGCTAAATCCGTGTTATCCGTGTTCCCATGACATCATGTCTATTTTATGACACCTCAATATGAACATGCTCCCCTATTAAACGAGTAATCTTGTCTGCTGTGATGGGCATGCCGTCATAATTGAGGATGGGTACTAATTTACTCGGATTGATTTCTAATTCATTGACCAATAGAGTCCGTAATTGAGCATCTCGATTCTGTTCTATGACAAATACCTTTTTATGCGATTTAATGAACGCTTTCACTTCATCATTGAAAGGAAATGCTTTGATTCTGATGGCATTCATATCAACGCCTTGTTCTTTCAACAAATCCATAGCCTCCTCTGCGGCATATATGGACGTCCCGAAAAAGAGCATAGCATAGTCATTCTCAATTTTATTGTCGTAAAACTGAGGGGTCGGCACATATTCTTTAGCCGTTTCCCACTTGACCAATAGCCGCTCCATGTTTTTGACATATTCATTGCTGTCTTCTGTATAAGTGGCGTACTCGGTGTGAGAAGTGCCGCGCGTAAAGTAAGAGCCTTTGGTCGGATGCGTACCTGGATAGGTTCTGTACGTAATGCCATCACCATCCACATCTAAATAACGCCCAAAACGCCCCATGCTTTCGAGATCTTCGGCAGTGAGGACTTTGCCGCGCTTGTATTCACGGCTATCGTCCCACTCTAAAGGCTCGGTGACGTGGTCGTTCATGCCCAAATCCAAATCAGTCAAGAGAATAATAGGTGTTTGCAACTGTTCAGCCAAATCAAAAGCCTGTGCAGTCATTTCAAAACACTCTTTCGGCGTACTTGGAAACAACAAAACGTGTTTAGTATCGCCATGAGAGGCATAAGCCGCTAATAATACATCGGATTGTTGCGTTCGAGTCGGCATACCTGTTGATGGACCTGTTCTTTGAACATCAATCAACACCGTTGGTATTTCTGCAAAATAAGCCAAACCCAAAAATTCATTCATCAAGGAAACGCCTGGACCCGAAGTAGCCGTAAACGACCTTGCCCCATTCCAATTCGCCCCGATGACCATACCGAGCGCAGCCAATTCATCCTCCGCCTGAACAATGGCGAAATTATTAGCCCCCGTGACAGGATCGACGCGCAATTCCTTCGCATAATCCTCGTAGGCTTCTACTACAGAAGTTGAGGGCGTTATCGGATACCATGCTACGCAGGTTGCACCACCATAAACGGCTCCCAATCCACACGCAGAGTTGCCATCCATGAGTATTTTATTGCCAATCATATCGCGGCGTTCCAAACGAATGGGCAGCGGATAGCTGTAATTCTGTTGGATATAATCGATGCCTAATTTGAGGGATTTAATATTGGGCGCAATCAATTTTTCTTTACCCTTGAATTGATCGGCTAAAAGCCCTTCTAAAACGGCAAATTCAATATCCAAAAGCGCACAGAGAGCACCCACATAGATTATGTTTTTGAATAATTGCCTTTGTCGAGGGTCTGTGAACTCACGGATGCATATTTCCATCAAAGGGATGCCGATAAAATGAATATCGGGTCTTTCAAAGTCGGGATGCAGCTTCTTGGTGCTGTCGTAGAGGAAATATCCACCTGGCTTGACGCTTTGAATGTCTTTTGCCATGCTTTGAGGGTTCACACAGACCATCAAATCAATACCTTCTCTCCTACCGAGATAGCCTTTTTCGCTCACGCGGACTTCATACCAAGTGGGCAAGCCTTGAATATTGGATGGAAAAATGTTTTTAGGGGTGACGGGAATGCCCATTCTAAAAATGGCTTTGGCAAATAGAAAATTCGCACTCGCCGAACCCGTACCATTAACATTCGCAAATCGAACAACGAAATCATTTATTTTATCTACACGCAACATGAAGTACCAGCTTTTGAAACGTTATACATATATTTTTGCATATCCCAAGCGGCGGTCGGGCATCTTTCAGCACACAACCCGCAATGAAGACAAACGTCTTCATCTTTTATCATCACTCTTTTTGTTGGGAGAATATCGGACACATACAAGTCTTGAGTCATATTCAAAGCGGGCACTTTTAACGTACCCCTCAGTATTGACTCGTCTTCCTCGTTGTTGACGAAACTTATACACGCCGTTGGGCAGACATCCATGCACGCATCGCACTCAATGCAACGGCTGGTATTGAATACCGTTTGGACATCGCAATTCAAGCAGCGTTGAGCTTCTTTAAAAGCTATTTTAATATCAAAACCGAGTTCAACTTCCTTCTTACGATCAGCCAAAGTCATTTTTTTATCGGCTTGAGGCACAACAAATCTTAAATCGTCCGCAATGCCACTATCATAACTCCATTCATGAATCCCCATCTTCTGACTCACTAAATTGGTCATCGGATCCAATCTTTCCATCACATCTGTACCATTGCAAAACAAATCAATGGAGACAGCCGCTTGATGTCCATGAGCTACGGCGGTTATCACGTTTTTAGGACCAAATGCTGAATCACCACCAAAGAAAACATTGGGCAGTGTGGACTGAAACGTTGTTTCATTGACAACTGGCATTTCCCATTTATCAAATTCTAAACCCAATCCTCTTTCAATCCACGGGAATGTATTCTCTTGACCAATGGCAATGAGTACATCGTCGGCTTCAATGAAAACAAGCGGTTCGCCTGTCGGTTTTAAAGAGCGTTTGCCTTTTTCATCATACACTGCATGTACTTTTTCAAACATCATCCCTATTAATTTACCTTCTTTCACTTCAAAACTTTTCGGCACATGATTTTCCAAGATGGGAATGTCCTCGTGCATAGCGTCCTCCTTTTCCCACGGCGAAGCCTTCATTTCTTTGAAAGGGCTGCGAACTAAAACCTTTACTTCTTCCCCTCCCAAACGGCGCGATGTTCTACAACAATCCATCGCTGTATTTCCTCCACCTAAGACAATTACTTTTTTACCTATTTTACTCGTGTGCTCAAAAGCAACGCTGGCAAGCCATTCAATACCGATGTGGATATTGGCTGCTCCTTCTTTTCTACCTTGCAAATCGGGTAAATCCCGACCACGAGGTGCTCCAGTGCCAATAAATACAGCATCATATTCATTATCCAACACTTCACTGAGGCTTGAAACGTATTTTTTGAAATGGGTGTGAATACCCATATCGAGTATGAAATTCACTTCCTCATTTAAAACACTTTCGGGCAAACGAAACGCTGGAATTTGACTTCGCATCATTCCGCCACCTTTTATTTGTTCATCAAAAAGATGTATTTCATAACCGAGTGGAGCTAAATCTCTCGCCACAGTTAATGAAGCAGGTCCACCACCAATGAGGGCTATTTTTTTACCATTTGAAGGAAACGGACCTTTGGGAATGTGATTCGTCAAATCGCCCTTGTTATCGGCAGCGACTCGTTTGAGTCGGCAGATAGCCACAGGCTCTTCTTCAACTCGACCCCGTCGGCAAGCAGGTTCACAGGGTCTATCGCACGTGCGACCGAGTACGCCAGGGAAAACATTGGATACCCAATTCACCATGTAGGCTTCTGTGTAGCGTTCGGCAGCAATGAGCCGAATGTACTCAGGCACAGGCGTATGAGCAGGACAAGCGTACTGACAATCCACAACTTTATGGAAGTATTCAGGGTCTTGTATGTTCGTAGGTTTCATTTAATTTCAATTTATCCGAATTTATACACATTTTTAAATCTATCTAAATCAATTTGAACACACTCAAACGGCGTTTTATCACCATAAGACTCTTGCTCAAGTACCCAATATTTGATTTTGGTATTTTTTCGAGCATATTCAAGTATGCCTTTCATATCTAATTTTCCATCGCCTAAAGTCGTGCTTTCTTCTTTGGTTTTATGATAATCTTTGACGTGCATCAATTCAAAATGCTTAGGGAACATTTTCAACCAGCGCATCGGGTCAACATGTGCGGTGGTCATATTGCCTACATCTAATTGTTGGCAAATATATTTCAAATCAAAACCTTTGAGCATAATATCATATAAATATTCGCCATCAAATTTTTGCTCAAACTCTTGGTGGTGATTGTGAAAACCAAAGCGGAGACCTGCTTTGTCTGTAATAACGCCTACTTTATTATAAATTTCAATACCTTTTTTCACTTCATCCAATTTCGTTTTATCCGCATTGAAAGATGGACTAATGAGGTATTTCTGACCTAAAATATTGGCGTCTTCGATGACATATTTCCATACGTCTTTCATATCGTTTTTCTCAGCGTCCCAATGTTGCATACCAAATACAACGTGGCTTGTTGGCATGGTCATGCCCAAATCGTCTATTATTTTTCTAAATTCCTTTGCTGAATAACCATAAATGACTCGTTTGGTGTAAGCTTCAGGATAAATATAAGCGGCATGTTCCAATTCTTTATAGCCCATTGCTGCCAGTTTTTCAAGCGTTTCCTTTGGTCTTGCTTTCATTTCATCGCGAACAGAATACAATTGCAAACCAATGTGGTGCTTTTTTTTCAAAGCGGATAACATGGAAGGCATTGCAGAAGGCATCAATAAAGAACTGCCCATCAACAGGCTGCTTTGGCGAATAAAATCACGACGTGTAGTCATATAATTTTTCATTTTTTTTAAATTTTTATGAATGGTTAAAAACTCGATTCTCATTGAATGTTTAAAAATACTATTTCATTTCATTTTTTTTTAATTATCGAATATTTTTTGGATAAAAGGGTAAAAAAAAATGAATTGCAAAATAATCACAGATTCAAATGACCTAAAAGTCGGGATTTATCTTTCTTAAGTACCCCCTCAGTAAAAAGGCATTTTTTCAGTTACAATTTCTATATTTTTTAATATAAAAAAACCGTCACTATAAAAACTTCGTAGGTCACGATGATAATTCTATTTTTTTACTCAATAATCGTTTATTACGCATGAAAAAAATTTACTTATTTAATGTTCTTTTAGCTTTGTGTTTTACTTTTTCAGCATCTGCTACTACTTACAATCTATCATCAACCCTCGATGGTGCACAAGCTGGAACTGCCTCACCTGCAACAGGCTCAATGAGTGGCACTTACGACGACTTTACGAATCAACTTTCCTACACCATCACTTATACAAACTTGCAAGGCTCTATTTCTGCCATGCATTTCCATGGTGATGCAGCAGCTGGGGTTAATGCAGGCGTCAAAATGGGTATCACAACAGGGGCAAGTCCAATTTCAGCTACAGTTACTGTACCCGAGTCTGATGAACCAGGCGTATTAAATGGTCTTTGGTACATCAATATCCATACTTCTACAAATGGCGGTGGTGAAATCAGAGGGCAAGTCATGTCAGCCGTTTTGCCTGTTGAATTGTCTGCTTTTAAAATCAGTCAAGAGCAGCACAGCCCTGAATTGACTTGGAAGACTCAATCAGAACGCAATGTTCAAATGTTTGAAATTCAAAAGAGTATTGATGCTATCAAATTTGAAACGGTCGGCACTGTTCAAGCATCGGGCAATTCAACGACCCCTCAGTATTATTCGTTCAAAGATGCTGCACACAATGCTGTAGCTACTTATTATCGCTTGAAAATGGTTGATAAAGATGGGTCTCATGCGTTTTCATGGGTTATTTCTTTAAATGCTGTTGCGCCTAAAAACAAATTCAATATCTATCCAAATCCAACAAAAGATGGTTCATTGAATTTAAAATTGACAGGCATTTGTAGCAATTTAGTGATCACCAATCAATATGGTCAAGTAATGAAAACATCTCAACATGTTTGTTCTGAAAATATGGATATTGCTAATTTGCCCGATGGATTGTATTTCTTTTCAGTAGATACGCCTACTGGTAAACAGGTACAGCAAGTGGTAAAAATGAAGTGATTTATTTATTCAGTAAAACTCAAATTTGTAATTTTAAATTCCTAATTCTCAATTCTCAACTACCTTTTAAACAGAGTTTTTAATATTTTTATTAAGATAAATTAAAGAAATATTAAATCACTTATTAAAATGAGTTGAACAACTGAGAAAAAAATACATAATACTGATTTATATAAAATTTATTGAGTTTAAATAAAATCAATATTTTCAATTCATTTAAAATCAATCAACTAAATATTAAATTTATTCAGTACCAGTTTTTTAAACCTCTTGTTTAGAAAACTGGTATTTTTTTTCATTTGCCAAACATTAATATTAATGATAAAGTTATAAGTCTTTTCAAGTTATCGTATATAATTTAATAAATTTAACAAAAATACTGAGGGGGTTCAAACGATTAGTTTTTGATTAATTTTGCCATAATAATATAGCTTAAAACGATTTTTTTCTACAACTTAAAGACCTCATTGTGCTCATTTCCTTTGAGTACTCATTTTAAGAGTTTTATAAAGTTAACTATTTTAAAATACCGATCATCAAATTGAATTTTAAAATCTTTAACTAAAAAAACTACTTACAATGAAAAAAGTGTACGTCTTATTCAGACTATTAACTCTTTCAACGTGTCTGCTTCTGTTAGCGACCCCTCAGTTATTCGCTCAAACTTCGACTGGCAGTATCGGTGATTTAACCTATTGCGACAACAACAACAATGGCACATTCGACGCTGGCGATATAGCTGCTACAGGTTTAACCGTCACGCTATGCGATGTGAATTTTGTTACGCTGGCTACTCAAGCAGTGGATGCGAACGGCAAATTTTTATTTCAAAACTTAGCAGCAGGCACTTACAATGTCAAGTTTCCAGAATCGACTATTGACGGAAAGCCGCAAGTCAATTTAGGGCTTATCACAGTTGTATTGGCTGATGGTCAAGCGTTTTTAGATGCAGATAAAGGGTATTACAAAGCACCTGTAACGACTATTCCAACAGCTTGTATCGGCGACTTAACTTACTGTGATAACAACAATAATGGTGTGTTCGATGCTGGTGATATACCTGCAACTGGTTTAACAGTCACTTTATGCGATGTCAACTTTGTCACGCTGGCTACTCAAGCGGTGGATGCTAATGGTAAATATTTGTTCCAAAATTTAGCGGCTGGCACTTATAATGTCAAATTCCCAGAAATTACTCCAGATGGTAAGCCTCAACGTGTTTTAGGGCTTATAACTGTGGTGTTGGCTGATGCTCAAAAGTTTTTGGATGCAGATAAAGGTTATTATAAAGCACCGCCTGTTGCCTCAGGTTGCATCGGGGGTTTGACATATAATGACAATAATAGTAACGCCGGTTTCGATGCAGGCGATGCCCCCGCTACAGGCATGTTGATTACGCTGTGCGATGCTAATTTAGTTACAATCGCTACTCAATCAGTCGATGCCAATGGCAAATATCAGTTTCTCAATTTGGCAGCAGGTACTTATAATATTAAGTTTCCTGATACTACACCAGATGGCAAACCTCAGGTTATAGTCGGTGTTAAAAATATTGTATTATCTGATGCTCAAAAAGTATTGAACGCTGATAAAGGATATTATAAGGCATCCATTTTGCCAACAGCCTGCATAGGCGATTTGGCATATTGCGATAATAACAATAATGGTATTTTCGATGCAGGAGATATACCTGCTACGGGTTTGACCATTACTTTATGCGATGCTAATTTTGTTACATTGGCTACCCAACTTGTAGATGCCAATGGTAAATATTTGTTCCAAAACTTAGCAGCTGGCACTTATAATGTCAAGTTTCCAGAAGCTACTGTGGATGGAAAACCTCAGAGAGTTTTAGGATTAATTAATGTGGTATTGGCAGCTAATCAGAAGTTTTTAGATGCTGATAAAGGATATTATAAAGCTCCTCTCCCACCCGCTTGCTCTTTTAATATTGATGTAACTAAATGCTTTCGATTGACAACTAAAAATAATCCGAATAGCTTAACTTCTTATACTCAAACTTTTCTTTTTTTAAGCAAAACAACGTGTATTCAAAGTGTATTTGTCAATTATGAGCAAACTCAAATCTTTAAGTTTGAAAAATTGACAAACGGAGCTTATAAAATCATTGAACAAAAATCAGGTAAAGCCCTCACTTTAGAAAATGGCTCATGTTCACTTGGTAATAACTTGACGCTTAATTCTTATTCAGGTAGTACATCTCAGCAATTTAAATTAGAATGTGTAGAAAATGGATATTTCAAACTCATTCCATTGTGTTGCCCTAATAACGTGATAGATTTAGGCTCGGGCACAACTACATCGGGTAAAGAAGCAGTCTTAGCAACTTATGGAGCGAAAGATTGTCAAAAATGGCAAGCTGTTGAAGTGGAATGCTCTAATCCATGTGCCACTGATGTGACTAAACCAACCATCACTTGCCCCGCTCCTATCACTAAAGATGTAACAGGTATGACAGGCACTTGTTGGACTATTTCTTATCCAAATCCGACTGCAACAGATAATTGCGCTGCTCCCACTATTACTCGTACATCAGGCGCAGCCAGTGGATCTTGTTTCCCAATTGGTACATATCCTATTGATTTTAAAGCAACAGATGCAAAAGGCAATTATAGTACTTGTAGTTTTAATATCGTTATTAAAAGCACTGCATCTGTTTGTAATACCAATTTCAGTTCTACAAAATGCTATCGGATTGTGAATGTAGGTTCGGGTAAAACATTGGATGTGAATGGTGGTGGAACTGGTCTTAATACACCTATTATTCAATGGCCCTATCATGGGGGCGTGAATCAACAAATCCGTTTGTATGCTCTCGGTTCAGGTTATTTTAAGATTTTATTCCGCAACAGTGGTCGAGTATTAGCAAATCATTACACAACGAGTGGCTCAAACTGCTATTTGTATGACTATTATACAGGCGGTTTTAAAGATTGGAAAATTGATTGCAATACTGATGGCACTTATTTAATTACTCACCGTGCCAGTGGAAAAGTATTGGATATTGAAAATGATGCTACCAGCGATGGGGCTAATGTTGAAATCAGAACATACGATGGCAGTAATTCTCAAAAATGGCGGATTGAAGAAGTAATTTGTAATACTGCTACTTCTTATTTAACAAGCAAAAATGTCTTGACAATGGATGCTTCTGCTGAACCTTTGCGTACTCGCATTGAATGGATAAATAATACAGGTTTCAAAAATGATTATTTCGCTGTTCAAAAAATCAACAATACAACAGGGCAGTTTGAAGACATCGAAACCCTTAACGCTGCTTCACAAACAGATGATTTGCAGCATTTTGGCACTTACGACAATCAACCGACTGAGGGGGACAACTTCTACCGCATCAAAGTCGCTTATACAGATGGTACTTTTGCTTATACCGAAATAAAGAAAGTTACCTTTGATAAAATGAGTGGTGTTCGTATATATCCAAATCCAGCATCAGATGCCGTTGACATTGATTTGTCAAAATACAAAGGCAATGAGGTGAATGTGTATTTCTACAATCCATTTGGGCAAATTATGTTGTTTCAAAATATGGAAAAAGTCGGTGACACCCCCCTCAGTATAGACGTCTCAAAATTGGCTACAGGGCGTTATCTCCTCAGAGTCACCTCAAAAGGTAAACGCGATGATACCAAGCAATTAATTATTGCACATTGAGTTAGAAATTAGATATTTTGATATTGAGATAATAGACCGCTTTAGTGAAAACTGAAGCGGTCTATTCTTTTGAAAACCTTATTCATGTAATAAAAAGTTGACAAAATAAAATGACTCTTTCTAAAACATAATGAAAGAGAGAAACGTTAGCTAAGTACCATAATATGTGGAAATTCAAAATCAATAAAAAATGAGCAAGGACAAAGGCGTTAAAAACATCAAAAAAGCACCTGCTGATAAAACTAAAGGTGTTGACAAAAAGGTGTCGACCTATAAATCAGAAAGCAAAAGTGGCAATACATCGGCACCAAAACCTGAAAACAAATCAGGTAAGCCTTCATAAAATTCATTTGTTTACTTAAAAAAGCCGTTTCG
>JAYTUY010000059.1:0-7571 GCA_043744275.1 Saprospiraceae bacterium | reverse complement strand
ACGTTTATAGGCTTTACAACAAACGTGTGAGTCCTCCGGACTCATAAAAAGTGAGGTTCGTTTATTATTCTACAAACGTGAGAGTCCTCTGGACTCTTTATGATTCCGTAAGAACATAGTTAAGTATATGCCGTAGGTTTTTAAAAACCTTATAGGTTTGTTGCATTTTCAATTATTTTTCAAAAAAAGATTTAACCCGTTCCACTATAAAACTCAGTATTTGAGTATTCAACTCCGTGTGCATCGGCAGCGATAAAACTTCATCACACAACTCTTCTGTCACTTTCAACTCACCACCTTGCCAATAATGCGAAAAAGCTTTTTGTTTATACAACACAACAGGGTAATAAATAATGCTCGGAACACCCCCCTCAGTCAAATGCTGTTGCAAAGCCGCTCGTTGACCATTTTTCACTTTTAAAGTATATTGATGAAAAACATGCGTTGAATTGGGCTGTCGTTTCGGTATTTCAAGACCTTTTATTTGTTTAAATGCCTTATCATAAAAAGCGGCTGCTCTACGGCGAGCTGCTGAATATTTATCAAGTTGCTTCAATTTGACATCTAAAATGCCTGCTTGAATAGCATCAAGCCTTGAATTAACGCCTACAAAATCGTGATAATAGCGCACCACTTGCCCATGATTGGCAATAATTCTTATTTTTTCAGCCAAAGCATCGTCATTCGTGATGATAGCACCGCCATCGCCGTAGCAGCCCAAGTTTTTGGATGGAAAAAATGACGTGCAGCCGATATGCCCGATAGTGCCTGTTTTAGATTGAGTACCATTTTTGAAAGTATAATCTGCTCCAATGGCTTGTGCATTGTCTTCAATTATAAACAAATTGTGTTTTTTAGCCACTTCCATAATGCCCTCCATGTCGCAACTTTGCCCAAAAAGATGGACGGGTACGATGGCTTTTGTGCGGGGTGTTATCGCTTTTTCAATGATTTTTGACGTGATATTGAACGTTTTTGAATCCACATCTACCATCACCGGTTTCAATCTCAATAAGGCAATCACCTCTGCCGTAGCCACGTATGTGAACGCTGGTACAATCACTTCATCGCCAGGCTGTAAATCCAAAACCATGAGCGCAATTTGCAGCGCATCCGTCCCATTCGCACAAGGGATAACATGCTTCACATTCAAGTACGTTTCCAAATTTTTTTGAAAAGAAGCTACCTGTGCGCCACCTATAAAAGCCGTTGAATCAAGACACGTTTTGATAGCGGCATCCACTTCTTTTTTTATTTTTTTATATTGACTTTTCAGGTCAACCATTTGAAGGGGGCGTTGCGCTTCGCTAATAACCATGCTATTAATTAAAATTTATTAATTTAATTTAATGTATAAAATGTTGAATTTCAATATCTTATAAAGATAATCGAAATATAGGTTAAAAAAGTACATTGTGACACTACGTGTCAATAAGCATCGGTTTAGCAGCCTATATTATAAAGATTTTGACACTCCGTGTCATTACAATTGTTCGATTTTGGATGACACGGAGTGTCAAAATGTTTATAATAGCTTCGATTTAAATTTTACGCCCTGACACGTAGTGTCATAATATACTTTTCAACTCATTATCCCCATAACTAATTGATAATGAACAATTTAATGCTTATTTTACTGAGGGGGTAGTTTCCTCAACAAATGATTTTCAATATCAATTTGAAGAGAATAACCCGAATTAATCAGCTCTACCAAAACCCGCTCTTTGCCATGAATATTCACCAATTGACCTTGAAGTCCAAGCAAAGGACCTGCAACAACCTCTACCAAATCGCCTTTATTTAAGAAATCTTCATGCGCCGTTACTTCTATATTTTCTCCTAAAAGACGGCGAATCAGGTCAATCTGAGACTCAGGAATAGAGAGTAAATTTTGTCCAAATTTTAAAAAACCGGCTACATATTCCGTTTCTAAAACTTTGACATACTCATTTTTCGTAATTTTTACAAAGACAAAACTGCTGATGAGTGGCATGTCAATGTGCCGAATTTTACCACTGTATCGCCTTGTCAATTGCTTGATCGGAAGATAGGCAGCGATTTTGTAACCCGTCAATTGTTTCAAAGCGACTTTCTCACTTTTGAAACGTGTTCGCACTGCAAACCAACGGGCTTCCGTCTCGCTCAAATGATTTTCACAATTGGATAATGCAGGCATTTTTAAATGAGTTTTTAATATAAATGGCAGTTAAAATTTTACTGATATTTTAATAATTATTTTATAAAATATTGATAATCAGATTTTTATAAAATTCATTAAATCAATATCTATTTGAATTGCAAATTTATGAAATTATATTGGAACTGTGGTTTGATTCACATTTTATTGTAGCTACGGTGAAAAACGCATTAACGCTTTCCGAGCCACCGCCTCACCGATTGCCAACGAAGCCGTTGCCGCAGGAGAAGGCGCATTCCAAACATTTATAACACTTTTTGTTTCAAGTATCATAAAATCATCTATCAAATTGCCTTGTGCATCGCAGGCTTGTGCGCGGACGCCCGCACCCCCCTCAGTAATATCGGCACTTTGGATGTCTGGAATCAATTTTTGAAGTGTTTTCACAAACGCCCGTTTGGAATATGAGCGATGCAATTCATCCAGCCCTTCGCGCCAATATTGAGCCGCTATTTTTCTGAAACCGCTGAACCGCAGCGTTTCCCACAATTCCTTAAAATCCACATCGGTGCGCTTGTAGCCTTCTCTTTTGAAAGCAAAAACAGCGTTCGGTCCTGCCTCAATTCCCCCGTGAATCATACGCGTAAAATGCACGCCCAAGAAAGGAAAATTTGGATTGGGCACAGGATATATCAAATTATTGACTAAATATTCCTTCTCTTTTTTCAATTCAAAATACTCCCCTCTGAACGGCAGCACTTGAACATTTATCTCTGGTTGCGTCAATTTCGCTATTTTATCAGCATACAATCCAGCGCAATTGATGACCAATTTCGCTTCTATTTCACTCATTTTATTTTGAAATAATGAAGTGTTTAAGTCTGAATGGCTCTTTTGAAAATAGGGCTTTGTTTCTATAACAATGCCATCTTTTTTTTCAACAATATTAAACACTTGATGATTAAATAAAACTGTATTGCCTTGATTTTCAACAAGTTCTGCATATTTTCGAGCCATTGCTGGAAAATCAATGATGCCCGTTTGAGGCACCCATATCGCTTTTTCGCAGCGCACATGAGGCTCTATTTCACGACATTCTTCTGAGCTAATTAGGCGGATGCCCGTCATGCCATTTGCCTCGCCTCGTTTCAAAATATTATCGAGCGACGGCAGTTCAGATGTATTGGTAGCGACGATGACCTTGCCGCAAATATCATGAGGAATGCCATGTTCTTTTGTGAAAATGAGCAATTCATCATAACCTTTTTTACAATTCGTCGCCTTCAAGCTGCCTGGCTTATAATAGATGCCCGAATGAATCACACCGCTGTTGGTGCTTGTTTGATGCAAGCCTAAATCGCGCTCTTTTTCAATCACGCAAATCCGTAGCTTGGGCTGTGCTTTCACAATTTTGTAAGCTGTTGCCAAACCGACTATGCCCGCACCTATTATTGCAATATCGTATTTCATTTTGCTACTTTGACCACAGCAGCAAAGGCATCGGGTCAAATCTTTTTAAATCCAATGTATTAAACTCCGAATCATTATAAATCACGTATCGAATTTTCCGCTTTACCAATTTTTCTGTTTTTTCAATCAAATTAATCAAATAAGATTTATCAATATTGCCGACAAAAATTAAATCAATAATATCGCTGTCCGAGCCTTTTGAAAATTCGCCGATAAGAAAGACTTTATCCACTTCGCCCAATCGCTCAATCACGTTTTCGATGACGCGGTCGAGACCCACGTGTTTGAGTAAAATATTATGCAATTCTTGAAAAAGTGGGTGAGTAGTATTGGCTTGAAATATTTTTTTATTGCCGACGAGTTCAGATTTGAGCATCCCAGCATTTTCAAAACGATTGATTTCTACTCGAATGGCGTTCGTGGATTCGCCAAATTCGGTTTCCAAACCACGTAAATAGGCTTTAGTATTGCTGTTGAGGAAAAATTTGAGCAATAATTTAATGCGTGTTTTAGATGAAATCAATGCTTCTATCATAAATATATTTAAATTGAGTAGCAAAATTACTCAATTTTGATTTAAGTTTTTAGTTTTTAGTGTGTAGTTTTTAGTCTAAACACTAAAAACCACACACTAAAAACTAAACACTCAAATCAATATATTCGCAAAGAATATGTCCAATTAAAATATGCATCTCTTGTATGCGGGCAGTTATGTCTGAAGGCACGATGATTTCAGCATCGCCCATACCCCTCAGTAAACCGCCATTTTTACCTGATAAAATGATGATTTTCAAGCCTTTTCTTTGAGCAACTTCAACAGCTTTTACAATATTAGGGCTGTTGCCTGACGTGGATAAGCCAATAAAAACATCCCCCTCAGTACCTAAGCCTTCAATTTGCCGAGCATACACATTTTCAAAACCATAATCGTTGGAAATAGCGGTCAACGCGGAGGTATCTACGGTGAGAGCAATAGCAGGGAGCGACCGCCGCTCGTTCACAAATCGCCCGACAAATTCTGCTGCAATATGCTGTGCATCGGCTGCCGAACCACCGTTGCCAGCGAGCAATATTTTATGACCCCTCAGTATAGCCTCCTTGCAAAGCTGACAAATTTGTAAAATATCGGCTTCCATCGCTGCTAATTTTTGAGCGGTTTCGATGTGGTCGGTTATGATATTTTGAATATTCAATGTTTAATTTTTTTTGTATAAAATTATAAAAGAATGCAAACAACGAGTTTAAGTAATCGCGGAGCGATTGAATGTGAATAACCTTCGATGAAATCGGAGGGCTAAAGGCAGCCGTTTTCTCAAACCACGAAGTGGTTGAAAGTGTAAAATTTCCAATAAATGACTATTTTACATTCAACTGCTCTGCAGTTATAGACATCCTCTTTAGCATTACCCCCCCCGGTTTCATCGAGGGTTATTCATATTCAACTGCTCCGCAGTTATGGACATCCTCTTTAGCATTACCCCCCGATTTCATCGAGGGTTATTCACATTCAATCACTTCGTGATTTTCAACCCGTTATTTTCAACAAGATTGTGTTAAATCAATAATATACACTCGGCTTCAAATAATGCTGAATATAATCCTCAATCCCTTCTTCCAATGAGTAAAATTTTTCATCGTACCCCTCAGTATGGAGTTTGTTCATATTGGCTTCGGTGAAATATTGGTACTTGTCTCGGATGTCTTCGGGCGTAGGTATGTAATTGATTGTCAATGGTTTATGAGCATTTTTAAAAACATTTTTTACCACATCGTTGAAGGCACGCGCTTTGCCTGTCCCGAGGTTGTATATGCCTGAGTGTACAGTTGCATGATGTTGAAATAAAAACCACATCACTTTTAAAACGTCTTTGACATAAACGAAATCGCGCATTTGTTCGCCATCTTCAAAATCGGGGCGGTGGCTTTTGAATAGGCTCACCTCACCTTTGGCTTCTATTTGATTGAAAAAATGGAAAATGGTGCTTGCCATCCTGCCCTTGTGGTATTCATTGGGTCCATAGACGTTGAAAAATTTTAAGCCGAACCAATGAGTAATGGGTAATGGGCAATTAGTAATGGGTAATGGGTGCTTATTATTTTCTATTGTTTTCAAAACCCAAATATCAAATTCATTTTTGGAAATACCATAAGGATTCAATGGTTTTAAATGCTCAGATACTGAGGGGTCATAATCATCGTAGCCCAATTCACCTGCGCCATACGTAGCGGCTGATGACGCATAAATAATTGGTATTGAATGTTTTATACAAATATTAAAAACATCTTTTGAATATTCGAGATTCAATTCTTCTAAAATAGTGTAATCAAATTCGGTCGTATCTGTCCGCGCACCGAGGTGGAAAACGGCTGATACTGTCCTTTTGGATTCCTTCGGAAAGGGGGTATTATTTGACAACCAATTGATAAATTCAGACCTTTCAATGCGTTGAGCGATGTGCTTCCCGACGAGGTTGGGCTGCTTTTCCGTCTTAGAAAAATCATCCACAGCAATGATGTCTGTGATGCCTTTTTGATTCAAAAAACCGACGAGGCAACTGCCGATAAACCCATAAGCCCCTGTAACAACTATCATATTATTTTGATTTTGAAGCGCAAATTTCTACTATTAATGGGAATATTTAGGTATTTTAAAGCATAAAAAAAACATCCCGAATTGCCAACAGTGGAAATTCGAGATGCTTGAATTGAATAGAGCGATAATATTTTTGAAATTAATACTTCTGAATTTTCACCGTTTCAACACCGTCATTTGAGCGGATGCTTAAAAGGTACATGCCTGAATTCAAACTGCTTAGATTCAAAGTTGAATTAGCGACCCCCTCAGTATTTTGAGTTAAAATAACTCTACCAGTCAAATCTCTCACGCTCAACTCTGCTTTGGCATCTCCTGAAAGTTCGACATTCACAGCATCTTTTACAAGGGTCGGATAAACCTTTGCTTTGCCTTGACCTTTGCCATCAAAATTAATAGATACGGTCTTAGAAATAGTCTCTTTACCATCAAAATCTACTTGGCGCAAGCGATAGTAGTTGATATTTTTAAGCGGTGCATCGTCTATAAAAGTATAATCTTGAACAATATTTGTCGTGCCATGACCTTTTACAGCGTTTAATTGACTGAATTTCACACCGTCATTGCTGCGCTCAATATCAAAGTGAGAATTGTTAGTTTCAGTCGCTGTTTGCCATGATAATTGCGCGGCAGTATTTAATTTTGATACTTTGATGTTTTTTAATTCGACGGGGAGAAGGGCTGCATCCACTGTTAAAATTAAATCATCAATTCTCCAGTTAGCTGTACCCGCTGGAGGAGAACCTGTACCATTATAACCGTAAATTCTAACTGTTACAGACGAACTAATATTACCCACAATTACAGGGGTAGCCGTTTGCAATGCCCATGTACTATTATTTGAAAGTGTACCCATTGCATAATCTGTAGCAAAAGCATCCAAACTTGTCCTGATAGCATAAGCTTGAGGTCCTGTAGTTGTGCTACGTGAGCCAAAACTGATACCTGATAAACTTACAACATTATTGATTGAAGGAGTAAGCGTAAATTCAAAGTAAGCACTTCCCGAAGCTGCTGTATTTAATGCTCCTATTTTAGCGGCTGCTCCTGCATTGTTTCCACCTGATGCGCCTGCATATCCTGAACTCACACTTGAACCATTAATTAAGGCTGTCGTACCATTATTATTGCCTTGACTTAAAGAACTGACCGTCAAATTTGGCACGGCTGCACTTAAAGGGGAGGCAGTTGCAAAATCCCAAGTAACAGATGCACCAAAAGTTGAGAAAGCTGATAAAGTCGAAATTAGAAGTAGTGTCAAAATTCTTTTCATAGTTAATTCAAGTTGCTAGTTAATAAATTGATCTACCAAATGAGCAAAGAGCATCATGACGACCTTCAAAATGAAACCTTTTTGAGATACCGCATGAA
>JAYTUY010000058.1:0-2332 GCA_043744275.1 Saprospiraceae bacterium | reverse complement strand
TAGCAAATATCCGTCAATTCGTCAAATTCGTGGCTAAAAAATAATCGTTGTTCTGTAAAAACACATAGGCACATAGAACACATAGAAAAAAACTATGTGCTCTATGTGCCTATGTGTTTTAAAAATAATCATCATTATGTTAAAACATAAAATGTAAATTATTGAAAATCAATATTTTATAAATATTTCAGTAAAACAAAAACACCCCCTCAGTATAGAACATACTGAGGGAGTGTTTCCCAAAAAAATTATTAACACTATTATTTTACTCTCTCGTCGTTGTGGGCGCATGAGACGCCTTTTTAGTCTTGGCTTTAACAAGTTTAATTTCAGTACGTCTATTGCTCTGATGCTTTTCAGCAGGGCAAATGACAAAATCAGCGCACTCGTTTGTCGGTAAGCTTTCGCCATAACTATTCGATATAAGCTGTTTAGGGCTTAATCCTTTGCTCAATAAATATTTTGCCACACTGCTGGCTCTGTGTTTTGACAACAAATCATTGAACTTTGACGAGCCATTGCAGTCAGCATGTGAAGCCAATTCAGCTTGCAATTCAGGATGAAGTTTCAAAATATTCACAAGGCTATCCAATACAGGCACAGCGTCTTGTCTGATTCTAAAATCGTTGTAATCGTAGTAAATATTGTTGATGCTGTGAGTAGTCAACTCTTGTTGAGTGTTAGGTTTCTCTTCTTTATTTTTTACTAAATCACCATTGGTCTTGCTACTATTTTTCAATAATTCAGCAGACGTTTTATCATTATTTTTATTCAAAAGAATAGGTTTCGTACTGCTTTCAAGTTGAACCGCTGCACTTCGTTGGGTATTTTGTTGAGTGCTTTGCTCAGTATTTTGTTGAGCTACGGGTTGTGTGTTTTGATGCGTTTTGCGCTCATCAGCCGTACCTGCTGGATCGAGTAAAATAATGAGTTCTTCTCTCAAATCACTATTAAGGATGGTCATTTCAGAAGCATCATAATTAACCCCATTTGACTTGACGGTGTAGTTCTTTTTAGAAGATAGCCTCAACGTTGCTTTACCTTTCTCATCGGTATTAAAAACGCCAACTTTACCATTCGGTGTTGTAGGAGCTAATTCAATGGCAATATTACTGAGGGGGTTGCCTGTCTTGCGGTCAACGGCATAAACCATCATGGAGCGAAAAACCTCAGCAGTATTTTCTACCAAAGGCTGCGTTGTTTTAGGTAAAAAAGTAAGCCCATCTGGTGCTGCGAAGGCGTAAATATCGTCTTCACCTTTGCCGCCGGTTCTGCTGGAGGTCATGTAGCCCGATTTATTGTCTTTATCGATGATAAAACCGAAGTCATCGCTATCGCTGTTGAAAGGTGCGCCAATGTTTTTAGGCGATTCATACAAACCATTTTTATCAAGGCTGGTATAAAAAATATCCAATCCACCTTTGCCACCCATATCATCTGATGAAAAGAACAGCACCCCGCTCTCATGAATGTACGGGAAGACCTCATTTTTAGGCGAATTGATTTTAGGACCCAAATTAATAGGCTTACTCCATTTGCCATAGACATTTTCACTCATGTACATATCCATGCCCCCGTAACCGCCTGGGCGATTTGAAGAAAAATAGAGACGCAAACCATCGGCAGAAATGCTCGGATGGCAGGCATCGCTTTTATCATCGTTGATGGGCATTTCTTCGGCTTCTGACCAGCTGCCTGTTGTCCGATGCGCTGAATATATTTTCATGTGGGCAAAACCATTGACATAATTGGCTTTTTCATCCCCTCTTTCACTGCCTTTTTTACTGTCGTTGCGAGAGAAAAAGACCACTTCATTTTGACGGTCGAAAGTCAAGGGTCCTTCGTGCAGCGTACTCACCAAATCGAGTGAAAATGGTTCAGGTACTTGAAGCTGTCCTTTATCGTCTTTATGTGCAATAAAGATGGACATCGCTTGCTTATTGATGCGAGTATCAAATGTTTTAGCTTTTCCCTTGATAGAATTGCTTGATACAAACACTAAACCGTCTTTGTAAAAAGCAGGGCTAAAATCAAGGGTGGCAGAGTTGATAATACCCACATTGCTCAAGCTGATATTGCTAATCTGTTGCGCTTTGAGTAAATTAGATGTATTAATAAAAATGAGTAAGATTAAAATGTTGTGTAATCGTTTCATTGGATAAAAATTATGATTGATTAAAATAAAATGCTTAGCGAGAATGACGTTTTCCCCCTAACCCCCAAGGGGCAGGGTTGATTGGTTCTAAAATAGGTGTAAAAGTGCGAGTCCGCTGGACTCGTAAAATATATGTAAGGTGTTGTATTTCTACAAACGTGCGAGTCCTCTGGACTC
>JAYTUY010000057.1:0-29382 GCA_043744275.1 Saprospiraceae bacterium | reverse complement strand
CGGTACAGGCACAACCTATAATTGGACGAATAATACACCGAGCATTGGTTTAGCAGCGAGTGGCACAGGCAATATTGCAGCATTCACAGCGATTAATGCAGGAGCGAGTGCCGTCACAGCGACCATCACAGTGACACCAGTTGCGAGCGGTTGCCCAGGCACACCGACAACTTTTACCATTATTGTCAATCCAACGCCGACTGTTTCAACTGTTTCAAACCAAACAGTTTGTAATAATGCAACAACAACCGCCATCACATTCAGTGGCACAGGTACAACCTATAATTGGACAAATAATACACCGAGCATTGGTTTAGCAGCGAGTGGTTCAGGTAATATTGCAGCATTCACAGCGATTAATGCAGGAGCGAGTGCAGTCACAGCGACCATCACAGTGACACCTGTTGCGAACGGTTGCCCAGGCACACCGATAACTTTTACAATCATTGTCAATCCGACACCGACTGTTTCAACTGTTTCAAACCAAACAGTTTGTAATAATACCAGCACAACCGCCATCACATTCAGTGGTACAGGCACAACCTATAATTGGACGAATAATACACCGAGCATTGGTTTAGCAGCGAGTGGCACAGGCAATATCGCCGCTTTCACTGCAATTAATGCAGGAGCGAGTGCAGTCACAGCCACGATTACAGTGACACCTGTTGCGAACGGTTGCCCAGGCACACCGACGACTTTTACAATTATTGTCAATCCGACCCCCTCAGTAAATACCGTTTCCAATCAAACAGTTTGTAATAATACCAGCACAACCGCCATCACATTCAGCGGTACAGGCACAACCTATAATTGGACAAATAATACACCGAGCATCGGTTTAGCAGCGAGTGGTACAGGCAATATCGCCGCATTTACAGCAATTAATGCAGGAGCGAGTGCCGTCACAGCGACCATCACAGTGACTCCAATAGCGAGCGGTTGCTCAGGCACACCGACGACTTTTACAATTATTGTCAATCCGACGCCGACTGTTTCAACTGTTTCAAACCAAACAGTTTGTAATAATGCGAGCACAACCGCCATCACATTCAGTGGTACAGGCACAACCTATAATTGGACGAATAATACACCGAGCATTGGTTTAGGAGCGAGTGGTTCAGGCAATATCGCCGCATTCACAGCGATTAATGCAGGAGCGAGTGCAGTCACAGCAACAATCACAGTGACACCTGTTGCGAACGGTTGCCCAGGCACACCGACGACTTTTACCATTATTGTCAATCCAACCCCGACTGTTTCAACTGTTTCAAACCAAACAGTTTGTAATAATGCAACAACGACTGCGATAACATTCAGCGGTACAGGCACAACCTATAATTGGACAAATAATACACCGAGCATTGGTTTAGCAGCGAGTGGCACAGGCAATATTGCAGCATTTACAGCAATTAATGCAGGAGCGAGTGCAGTCACAGCAACGATTACAGTGACACCTGTTGCGAGCGGTTGCCCTGGCACACCGACAACATTTACCATTATTGTCAATCCAACCCCGACTGTTTCAACTGTTTCAAATCAAACAGTTTGTAATAATGCAACAACGACTGCGATAAGTTTCAGCGGTACAGGCACCACCTATAATTGGACGAATAATACACCGAGCATTGGTTTAGCAGCGAGTGGCACAGGCAATATTGCAGCATTTACAGCGATTAATGCAGGAGCGAGTGCAGTCACAGCGACCATCACAGTGACACCTGTTGCGAACGGTTGCCCAGGCACACCGACAACATTTACCATTATTGTCAATCCAACGCCGACTGTTTCAACTGTTTCAAATCAAACAGTTTGTAATAATGCGAGCACAACCGCCATCACATTCAGCGGTACAGGCACAACCTATAATTGGACAAATAATACACCGAGCATTGGTTTAGCAGCGAGTGGTTCAGGCAATATTGCAGCATTTACAGCAATTAATGCAGGAGCGAGTGCAGTCACAGCAACGATTACAGTGACACCTGTTGCGAGCGGTTGCCCAGGCACACCGACGACTTTTACCATTATTGTCAATCCGACGCCGACTGTCAATAGTGTTTCTAACCAAACAGTTTGTGTAGGAGCGAATACATCTGTCAATTTTTCTGGAGCGGTAACAGGAACTACTTATAATTGGACGAATAATAATACAAATATTGGATTGGCTGCAAGTGGTTCAGGTAATATTTCTTTTGTAGCAACAAATGCAACTGCGTCTCCAATTACAGCAACGATAACAGTTACACCAGTAGTCAATGGTTGTACTGGAGCTTCAACTAATTTTACTATTGTAGTCGTACCCGACCCCTCAGTATCAGTGAGTGCATCGAATGCCACCATCTGTACAGGCGGTTCATCTACATTGACAGCGACTGTATCTAATGGAACAGGAACAACTGCTTATCAATGGCAAAGCTCGACGGATAATATTTCATTCAGTAATATTGGAGGTGCAACAGGTGCAACTTATACTGCAACCAATTTAACAACGACGACATATTTTAGAGTGAATATCACTCAAACGGGAAGTGGTTGTAATAATGCCACATCTGGAAGTGCATTGGTGACAGTTGTAGCAGACCCAACGGTGACTGTTTCACCAACCAATTCAACTGTTTGTACAGGTGGCTTAACGACTTTGACAGCAACGGTTTCAAATGGCTTGGGTACGACGACCTATCAATGGCAGAGTTCAACAGATAATATCAGTTTTACAGATATTAGTGGTGCAACGAGTTCAAGTTACTTGGCATCGGGCATCGGCACGACTTCTTATTTTAGAGTTATTATTACTCAAACAGGCAATGGTTGCGGTACAGCGACATCAGCGAGTGCGACGATTACAGTTGTACCAGACCCCTCAGTATCTATCAGCCCAGCAACGGCAACGGTCTGTGTAGGCGGTTCAACAACCTTGACAGCAACTGTTTCAAATGGTACAGGCACGACATCTTACCAATGGCAAAGCTCTACAGATAATATCACATTCGGCAATATCAGCGGTGCAACGGGTTCAACATATACACCAACAAATATGTTAGCCACCACTTATTTTAGAGTAAATATTACTCAAACAGGCAATGGTTGTGATAATGCGACATCGAATAGTGCATTTGTAACAGTCGTAGCAGACCCCTCAGTATCGGTGAGTTCTACGAATGCTTCAGTCTGTTCAGGAGGTTCTACGACTTTAACAGCAACTGTTTCAAACGGAACAGGCACGACAAACTATCAATGGCAAAGCTCAACGGATAATGTGAGTTTCAGCAATATTAGCGGTGCAACATCTTCAACTTATAATGCCACTAATTTAACAGCGACGACCTATTTTAGAGTGAATATCACTCAAACAGGCAGCGGTTGTAATAATGTCACTTCAACAACGATTACGACAGCTGTTGTGAGTGACCCAATTGTCACAGCTTCAGTGCCTGAATCAACCATATGTGTTGGTGGTGGAGTAGTCTTAACGGCTTCATACACGGGCGGAACAGGCACTTGTTCGATTCAGTGGCAGACGCGCCCAGATGCTGTTTCTACTTGGACAGATATACCGAGCGGCACGGGCAATACTTACACAACTCCTGCCTTGAATACCTCTAACAGATATAGAGCAGTGGTATCGTGTTCGGGCAATGGTTGCTGTGATTAATGCAAATTTTATTATATTTTTAAATAAAATCATTTAAAAAATACCCTTAACAGATGTCACGATTGTATGATTATTGGAATTGTTTTTGATTTATCACAATTTGAATATCTAATAGACTCCCCCCGAGTTGCAATTTAGGCTTGATAGCTTTATTTATTTTACTAAAACAAACTCAACACTCTCTGAACAACACGCACAATCTTTGATTAAGAAGAATTTTTATACTATAGAGAAAACTACAATCAAACCTACACAGTTGATTGTCGCGTGAAAATACATTAACAATTTTTTTTTAAGAGTGCTTTTGGGCACTCCCCCAGTCTCGTTACTGCACTGTCAAGTAACGGCTTGTTTGGCGTATGCCTAACAGAGAGGTTTTTTAAAGAAAACAGATAGAAATGATAACAACTGAATTAAAAGGAAATTTTGACATAAGACAACTTACAGATGAGACTCGATGAAACAACGATTAATGAGAACTGACGATACCGCAAAACAAAACGGAAAACAAAAGTAACAGATGACCCCCTCAGTACAGAAGACGAAAAGTGAAATAACTATTGCAAATGAATGATTCAATAATTTTTAATGACATATGCTTAATTCATTCTTTAACCAAAGATAATGAAAAGAAAAAAATTACTAAAAAACTTGATTTCTAACTATTCAATCTTAAATCTAACCTGCTTTATGAACCATTTAAAAATTTTTCAACGAGCCGCGGTGATAGTTTTATCACTTGTGGTGGGGTTCTCGGGGAAATTGTCGGCACAGACCTGTCCGACTTCCAATGAGATCACCATCACAGTGATACCCGAAGCGACGGTGACGACGGTAGGGGCAACGACCATCTGTTCGGGTGGAAATGCAACTCTAACGGCGACTCCGAGCGGTGGTACAGGCACTTGTACTTTGCAGTGGCAAGGCAGTGCTGATGGTATCACTTGGGCAGACTTACCTGGCCAAACCAACAATACTTTGAGCATTGTAGGCTTGACTGCTACGACTAACTATCGGGCGGTCAATTCGTGTAGTGGCTCAGGTTGTGATCCGGCTGTTTCTAATAGCCAAACAGTAACTGTGAATCCTGACCTCAGCATTACAGCTAATTTGACGAATATCACCGAGTGTGTTGGTGGTAATACTCAATTGTCTGTAACAACTACAGGCGGTTCAGGTGGCGCATTGACTTACACTTGGGAGCAATCTACTGACAACTCTACTTGGACGGGTGCTGCAAGTGCATCTAATTCAACGACTTACACACCGTCAGCAGCTTCTGCTGGTACGATGTATTATCGTGTGAGAGTATCTGACGCTGTTTCAGGTTGTGATGCTATTACTTCTGCAACTTCTACAGTGGTTGTTTCTCCTGATTTGAGCATTACGGCTAATTTGGCTAATATCACTGAATGTATCGGTGGTAATAATCAATTATCTGTAACAACTACAGGTGGCACAGGTGGCGCATTGACATACACTTGGGAGCAATCTACTGACAATTCAACATTTACGGCGGCGGCAGGAGCAACAAATGCTTCTACTTATACACCGTCAAGCACGGCTGCTGGTACGATGTATTATCGTGTAAGAATTTCAGATGCAGCTGTTGGTTGCGATGCGATTACTTCTGCGGTTTCTACAACTGTTGTGACTCCAGACCTCAGCATTACGGCTAACTTAGCTAATATCACTGAGTGCGTTGGTGGCAATACACAATTGTCAGTGACAACTGCAGGCGGTACAGGTGGTGCATTGACTTACACTTGGGAGCAATCTACTGACAATTCAACATTTACTGCGGCAGCAGGTGCAACAAATGCATCTACTTACACTCCGTTAAGCACGGCTGCTGGTACAATGTATTATCGCGTGAGAATTGCGGATGCAGCTTCTGGTTGTGATGCCATTACTTCTGCGGTTTCTACTACTGTTGTAACACCAGATTTGAGCATTACAGTTAACTTGGTGAATATCACTGAATGTTTAGGTGGTAATTCTCAATTGATTGTAACCACTGCTGGTGGTTCAGGTGGTCCTTTGACTTATACTTGGGAACAATCAACTGATAATTCTTCATGGACAGGTGCCGTTAGCGCAACTAACGCTTCTACTTATACGCCGTCATCAGCTTCTGCTGGTAAGATGTATTATCGCGTAAGAATTGCGGATGCAGCTGTTGGTTGCGATGCCATCACTTCTGCTTCTTCAACTGTTGTTGTGACGCCAGACTTGAGCATTACGGCTAACTTGAATAACATCACTGAGTGTATTGGTGGTACAAACCAATTGACAGTTACGACTTCAGGTGGTTCAGGTAGCGCATTGACTTATACTTGGGAACAATCTCCTGACAACTCTACTTGGGCAGCGGCAGCGGGTTCAACTAATGCGACGTCTTATACACCGTCATCAGCTTCTGCTGGTACAATGTATTATCGTGTGAGAGTAACAGACGCTTCTTCTGGTTGTGATGCTATCACTTCAGCGGTTTCTACTGTTGTTATTACGCCAGACTTGAGCATTACGGCTAACTTAGTGAATATCACTGAGTGCGTTGGCGGCAATACACAATTGTCTATCACGACTACAGGCGGTTCAGGTGGTGCATTGACTTACACTTGGGAGCAATCTACTGATAACTCTACATGGACAGGTGCAGCAAGCGCAACGAATGCGACGACTTATACACCGTCAGCAGCTTCTGCTGGTACAATGTACTATCGTGTGAGAGTATCAGATGCAGCTTCTGGTTGCGATGCCATTACTTCTGCGGTATCTACTGTTGTTGTATCTCCAGACTTGAGTATCACGGCTAACTTGACTAATATCACTGAATGTATTGGTGGCAACACTCAATTATCAGTAACAACGGCAGGTGGTACAGGTGGTGCATTGACTTATACTTGGGAGCAATCTACCAATAACTCTACATGGACAGGTGCAGCAAGCGCAACTAACGCTTCTACATACACTCCATCAGCAGCTTCGGCAGGTACAATGTATTATCGCGTAAGAATTGCAGATGCAGCCGTTGGTTGTGATGCTATCACTTCTGCGGTATCTA
The DNA here is from genome assembly GCA_043744275.1 of Saprospiraceae bacterium. GTDB lineage: Bacteria > Bacteroidota > Bacteroidia > Chitinophagales > Saprospiraceae > JAAFJT01. The sequence continues at coordinate 22,660 of JAYTUY010000057.1, read as the reverse complement.
CAGTGGTTGTATCTCCTGATTTGAGTATCACGGCTAACTTGAACAACATCACTGAGTGCGTTGGTGGCAATACACAATTGTCAGTAACAACTGCAGGTGGTACAGGTGGTGCATTGACTTATACTTGGGAGCAATCTACTGATAACTCTACTTGGAGTGCAGCAGTAGGCGCAACGAATGCTTCTACTTACACTCCTGCAAGCGCAAGCCCAGGTACTAAATACTATCGCGTGAGAATTGCAGATGCAGCTGTTGGTTGCGATGCTATTACTTCTGCAGTATCTACAGTCGTTATTTCTCCAGATTTGACTATCTCTTCTGACTTGGTTGACATTACTGAATGTATTGGCGGCACAACTTCATTGACTGTAGCCACTACAGGCGGTACAGGTGGTGCATTGACTTACACTTGGCAACAATCTTCTGATAACTCTACTTGGGGTGCAGCAACAGGCGCAACGAACGCCTCTACATACACTCCAATAAGTGCTCCGGCTGGTATTACTTACTACCGTGTGAGAATTGCAGATGCAGCTGTTGGTTGCGATGCTATCACTTCTGCGGTATCTACAGTAACTATCAATCCTGACATCAGCGTATCAACTCAACCGGCTGATATTACTGAGTGTGTAAGTGGTAACTTACCATTGACAGTAACCGCTTCTGGTGGTGTAGGTACATTGACTTATCAGTGGGAATCAAGCACAAACGGAACTACTTGGGCTGACGTATCTGGCGCAACAAGCGCTACTTACATCCCGCCAAGCACAACGCCAGGTGTGAACTACTACCGTGTTCGTATCGCTAACACAGGCAACGGTTGCCAAACAGTTACTTCTGCTTCTGCAACGGTTACTGTAGCTGCTAAACCGACTATTGCAATCGCTGCTTCTACCTCTACGATTTGTATCGGTGGTGGTGTAGTCTTGAATGCAACGCCTGCTAACGGTACAGGTACATGTGTGATTCAATGGCAGAACAGTACAGATACTGGTACAACTTGGAATGATATTCCTGCTGCTACTGGTACTACATATACTACGCCTGCATTGAATGCCAATACAACTTACCGTGCAAAATATACTTGCTCTGGTAACGGATGCTGTAACTAATGATTTAGTGAAAAGTGAAGAGTGAAAAGTGAAAAATGGAACGTGAAGAGATTCACTTTTCACTTTTCACTTTTCATTATTCACTATTCTGATATACTTGATACGATTGACCAGTGGAATGTGAAGAGTGAAGAGTGAATAGTGAAAAATGAATAGTGAATTACTTCATGCACCATTTTTTACTTTTCATTCTTCACTTTTCACTCTTCACTATTTTTAATTCAACACTCATTATAACTTTTATTTGAACATTCACAATTGTGAAAAAGGTACAACATTCTTAGCCATTAAATAAGTAGATATAATTGATAATCAATGATTTATGCTATTCATCATTTATCATTCATCATTCATCATTATTTATCTACTTATAAAATGTACCACTATCGAACCTTGACATGCGTAAAAAACTCTACAATATTCAATTGAAAACTGCGGTTTTCATACTCCCTTTGTTGATTGGTTTTGCCACCTTGCTCAAAGCGAATACCTACGTTGTGACCAATACAAGTCACGATGGCAACGGCTCTCTCAAGCAAGCTATCCAAAGAGCGAATGCTCATGCGGGTGCGGATAAAATCATTTTTAATCTGCCAAAGGCTCTCAAGCCTCATGTTATCCAAGCGGGTCGTGAGGAATGGCGTGTTTCTGACGAACTCATTATTGATGGGTTTGAAGGTAAATCGCTTTCTCAAAACGATGCAAACGGTGACAAAACCGTTAAAATTTTCCTCGATACTGAGGGGGGTATGTTTTCAATGAAAAACACCACTTTCATAGGCATCGGTTTGGAAAAAAACAATCCATTGAAAATTCAAAAAGGCGCGCGTTTCATCTTTGAAAATTGTATTTTCATGAATGAAATCGCTGCCAATAAGCCATATACTGCTTCTGATTATGACCCATTGCTCATTACCCATTACCCATATACTGAGGGGGTCTTTGTCAACGACGATACCAACCTCAAAAACTGTTTAATCGAAAATGACCCTGCTGATAATCCTAAATTGGAAGGCAATACTTTGAGGAAATTCATTCGCCAATTTTCAAATATTATGAAAGTGAGCGGCTTTGATTTCAGTAAATTTGTTCAAAAAAATGTTGATTTATCTTTAGTCAATAAAAGTGTTACCAATTGTAATGTCTTAAAATTATATACCGATACAATTTCTAATTCTAATAATTTTGATACAAGAGTTTTATATAGATTAACGCCTAAGGTGGATTCAGTTCCGCCGTCTTCAAATGTTTTAAATATCATCATTTCTGAACATGCCGTTATCGTGGCTCAACCCAACGATATTTCGGAATGCGTCGGCGGCAATCAACAAATGACTATCGCCATTTCAGGCGGTACAGGAAATATAACTTATCAGTGGCAAATAAGCACTGATGGTATGAGCTTCAACAATTTGCCAGGTGCAACAGGCACTACTTTCACACCACCTTCTACAACAGTCGGCACCACATATTATCGAGTGGTCATCAGTTCAGATGTGGACGGCTGTGGACCGATTACTTCAACAGCAGCAACGGTCGTCATTTTGGCAGACCCCTCAGTATCCATCACCGCTGTGAAGGATATTATTTGCGAAGGTGAAACCGCAACTTTAAATGCCAATATTACAGGCGGTTTAAGCTCAACAACCATCCAATGGCAGAGCAGTACAAACGGTACAAATTGGTCGGATATATCAGGTGCAACAAATGCTAATTTGACAACGAGCACTTTATCAGTAGCCACTCAATATAGAGTAATCGTTCGTCAAGGCAGTGGTTGCGAAACCACTTCAGCTCCTTTGACCATACAAATGGGTTCATGCAATGGCATTATTGGCGATTTTGTTTGGTTGGATTGTAATAAAAATGGTATTCAAGAGTCAACTGAAAATGGTATCGGCGGCATTACTGTAACGTTGAGAGGGACAACTACAAGCGGCGAACCTGTCAATAAAACAGTCGTCACTGATAATAATGGTCAATATCGCTTCACAGGCATCAGACCTGGCAGATATTATATCCTCTTCTCTTACCCTTCCACATTGACAGGTTTGGCGATTACGCTCAAAGACCAAAACAATGATGTCGTGGACAGTGATGTATCAGCGGACGCTAAAACCGACGAATTTATATTCGGCGGCAATCAAATATCCAATGATTTTGACGCTGGTTTTATTGACGTGGGTGCGCCTACCGTCACCGCTGCTTCGGATTTGACCGTGAGTTGCGATGGTGCTGGCAATCAAACTGAGTTAAATAATTGGTTGCTCAATCATGCGGGGGCAACGGCGATAGATAATATATCAACCAATATCATTTGGACTAATAATTATACAGCGTTGACAAAAACCTGCGGCGGTGGTGCTGAATCAAAAGTAACTTTTACTGCTACAGATGAATGCGGAAACAGCTCAACAACTGCTGCATTTTTTAGAATAAAAGACGATGCACCACCTGTATTCTCCAATAAACCAACAGATTTAAAACTCAAATGCGGCGATGTCGTGCCTGCATTGGTTGCCCCCTCAGTATCAGACGTCTGTGGCGGCTCTCCAGTGATGAGTTTTTCTGAAAAACGGGAAGATTTATGTGGTATGTCATATAAAATAGTGCGCACTTGGACAGCGACGGATGGCTGCGGCAATAGCACTTCGGCTACCCAAACGGTGTCGTTAGATGATAATGAGCCACCTCGTTTTGTCAGCGTGCCAAGCGCATTATCATTGACTTGTAATCAATTAATTCCTCCAGGAACGGGTGTTATAGCAGTGGATAATTGCGATGGCAACCCGCGCGTCACCATGAGTGATTTGATTGAAAGAGGTGTTTGTGGTTCAAATTATAAAATTAATCGCCTTTGGACAGCTATTGACGCTTGTGGCAACTTCGCTAAAGCTACTCAGGTAATCACGGTGGGTGATTATGATGCCCCTCAAATAACGGGTGTTCCAGATGATGTATCTTTTACTTGTGGTTCTTCAATTGCATCGCCTTCTAAAAATGTAAAAGCGACTGATAATTGCTCTGTGAGTGTTAGGCTTTCAGTCAATGATAAAATAACAAGAGGTGCTTGCCCTGATAATTATTCAGTAGCGAGAACTTGGACGGCTACCGATGTTTGCGGAAACGTAACGGTCAAAACGCAGAAAATTACGATAAAAGATGACGTCAATCCTGAATTAGTCAGTGTTCCAGCTGATGTAACGGTGAAACTTTATTTAGGTCAAAAAGTACCAGCTAAAGCCAATGTGGTGGCTACCGATAATTGCGATAGCCGTGTAGATATTAATTATGTTGAAACAAGAGTCAACAACCTTTGCGGTTATACTTTAAAAAGAACTTGGACTGCCGTTGATAATTGTCAAAATAGAGATGAAAAAGTACAAGTCATCACTGTCCGCAATGCAGAAAATAATGCAAAAGTCCTTTCAGTAACGCCTGAAAATTGTAATGAAAAAAATGGTCGTGCTGAAATGAGCCCTTCAACAGGCGGCTACACTTATGCTTGGAGCGATGGCAAAACGGGCTATTTACGCACCGATTTGGCAGTCGGCACTTATAAAGTAACGGCTACAAGTTCAGTCAATTGCAGTATCGAAATTGATGTGGTCATCAAACGCGTTTGCGATTGCGATCGCCCTGTGGTTTCAGTCAGCAAACAAGATTGGACATGTGCAGTGGAAAGCGGTACAGCAGATATTAGCGTAGCGAATGGCTTACCAGCCGATTTGAAATATATATGGTCACCAAATGTTTCTTCTTCAAACAAAGGCACTAATCTTCCAGCAGGAAATTACACTGTCAGAGTTGAAAGAGCGGGTAAACCGAGTTGCTTTACCGATATTAATTTCAGGATCAATGGCAACAGTTACGTCACCATCGAAGACCCTGCTATTTTGCCAGCAGCTTGTAATGCTTCTACAGGAAAAATTGCTTTTACAGTTCCTGCCAATGATACTTTAAAATTTAAATGGTCGGATGGCACAAGTACAGCCTCAACGCGCAGCGGCTTGGCATCAGGCTCATATACAGTCACCATTACAAGACCTAATTCAAGTGCTTGTCCTTTGGTGAAAACAATTGAAGTGAAGAGCAATAGCCCACTCAATGCCACGCATGTTATCAATCGCCAACCAAGTTGCGGCTTGCCAAACGGTGCGGTCACGATTAATACAACAGGCGGTTCGGGCAATTATACCTACTCTTGGGGTGAGGGTAATTCTCGATATGTCCTTGCAGCAGGGGCTATTAATGTAACCGTCACGGATGTTCAATCAGGCTGTTTTACGGTTGTTTCATTTGTTTTAACAAATCAATCTCCTGAGGCTAATATTGTTATGGATACTGTTTTCAAGGTCAGTTGCCCAGGTATGTCAGATGGTCGTGCAGTCTTTAATATTACATATGGTCCCGGTTTCGCTATGCCAGCCAAGTACGAAATACGTGATTTTAACAACGTTTTATATGCCAATGGTGCATTATCCGTAGGCAATTCCTATAATTTAATGGTCAAAGACTCGTCGGGCTGTTTGGCTTCGTCAGTCAAATTTAAAGTGGTTGACCCCTCAGTAATTGTGCCTTCTTTTACTAAAACAAATGAAACTTGTGATTCATTGGGCAGCATCAATGTCAAAGTAACAGGTGGCACAGGGGCATATAAATTCACATGGGCAGACTTAGGCAATCAGCCTGATCAAACGTCATATAGAGATAATTTGAAAGCAGGATTTTATTCTGTCACCATTGCTGATGCAGCGGGTTGTCAGAAATTGATCCGCAATATTCAAGTGAAAGATTCATGTGCTTGTCGCCCTGCGGTGGTGGATTCCATTTCAATGGTCAGCTCAACTTGTAGCGGTAGCAACGGTTCAGCAGCCATTATACTCAAGGGGGGTACTGAAAGCAATTATACTTATTCATGGTCGCCTGCGGGTGGTACTGCCAACTCAATTGGCAATGCTAAAACAGGTTTAGCTCCAGGCATTTATAATGTAACCATTACTTCTAAAATTACATTGTCTTGCATCACAATTGTCAAAGTAGCGGTCGGTACAACAGAAGGTCCTACGGGTGTGAGTGCACAATCCGCTCCTGCTACATGCGATGCAGCCGATGGTTCAGTGACCCTAACGGCTAATGAGCCAGTGACTTATTCATGGGTATTTGATGGCAAAACGGTTACTACTCGCAATGACCTCAAAGCAGGCGTTTATCAAGTCATGGTCACTCGGACGAGTGCGCCGACTTGTCCATCTGCTATCATGGTAAAAGTAGAATCTCAAAGCAATTTGAGAGGTTTGGCTATTATTAATCAGCAATCAAAATGCGGTGTAGCGAATGGTATTGCGACTATCCGAGTAACGGGTGGCAGCGAAAAATACCGTTTTTCATGGGGTTTAGATAGTGTGAAAAGAGATGTGAGAGCAGGCGTTTATATTGTAACAGTGACGGATTTAGTCTCTAATTGCAAGCTGCCAGTGACCTTCTCCATGTCAGACGATAATGTAGCCGCAGCGAGCATAACTATTTCAAATTCAATAGTTTATCTCAATTGTGCAGGCAATAAAAATGGTCGTGTCAACTATAAAATTACCTATGGTTCAGGTTTTGCATACCCTGCAAAAGTCTATATCACGGATGGCAACGGTCGAGTTATTGGCAACGATAGTTTGCCAAAAGGCAATTATTGCCTTGTGGTAAAAGATGCCACGGATTGTATGGCTGGCTCGCAATGTTTTGAAGTGAAAGAGCCTGCGCCTATTACAGTGGTTTATGCAAAATATAATAAAACTTGTACTCAAGGTGGTAGCATTAATTTAACAAGTGTCAGAGGCGGCAGCGGCTATTATCAATATGCTTGGAGCGACAAATCAGGTTTATCTCAAACCTTCGACCGCACGGGGCTTCAAATGGGCACTTACAGCGTTACCATTTATGATTCAAAAGGTTGCTCTTATGCCATTGATACCATTAAAATAGCGAGCGATTGTCCGACTGAACAAAATTTCTGCACGACTTTAGCAGCCTCTGCAACGACTTCAAACAAGTCTTGTACTGAGGGGGGTAAAATCATCGTGAGTGTGAGCGGTGGTACTGCCCCATATTCATTCGATTGGGCGGATTTGGCTTTGACCAATAATCCTCAAAACCGCTACTCTTTGGATAGCGGCAGCTACTCGATTATTATTACTGATGCAGCAGGTTGTAAAACCACAATTGATAAAATTTTAATAAAAAATACTTGCAATAATGTCAGCAATTGCACACCGCCAACAGTGGGCGATATTACAGTGACAGACGCTTCATGCAGCAAATCAACAGGTCAAATAGTTGTCAATGTTTTAAGACCGACGAATGTTATTTATAAGTGGATGCCAAATGTTTCTACTACAAATACAGCTAAAAACCTATTGGCAGGGGTTTATAAATTGAAAATTTGTAATGCAGACGATACCACTTGCTTTACAGAAAAAGAAATTATCGTAAAAAATCAAGACGGTATAGCACTCGGTCAACCGACAATTACATCGGCTACTTGCGGCGCAAGCAATGGTAAAGTAGAGTTTCCATCAACAGGCAAAGTGCTGAATTATACTTGGAGCGATGGCAAAAGCGGTAGCATCAGAAGTGATTTGGCGAAAGGCTCATATACTATCACAGTGACTGAAGCGTCAGGTATTTCATGCGCTCAATTTGTAACGGTCGATGTTCCAGCAGTCAATACTTTACAAGCAGTGGGCATCATCGACAAACGCTCGGTTTGTGGTCAAGCAACAGGTCAAGCGACGATGCGTGTCTTGGGTGGCAGCGGTTCTTACTCTTACTCATGGGGTGGTTCGGCTACAAAAACGAATCTGAAAGCAGGTGTTTATAATGTAACAGTAACGGATAACCAAACAGGTTGTATCTCAATAGTAACGGTCACGATGACGGATGATGTATCCGCCTATGCGACCGTGAATGTGGCTCAACCACTTGTATATTTGGCTTGTGCAGGTGAGAATAATGGCTCAGTGGTGTATAATATTACCTACTCATCGGGCTTTCCAATGCCTTCAAAAGTTGTCATCGCAGACAATTTAGGACGCACCGCTAAAAATGATAACCTTGCCGCAGGACGCTACGCCATATTTGTTTATGACAACAATAATTGCTTGGCGGGCATGGGCAATTTTGAAATCCGCGAGCCTCAAATACTCATTGTCAATACGTCCGTAGCACCTCAAATGTGCGCATCAAAAGGCAGTATTACCTTGAATATTAGCGGAGGAAGTGGCGTTTATACCTACAAATGGGCTGATTTGACGGGTACTAATCAACCTAAAAATCGCACCGACCTTTTTGCAGGTGACTATTATTTGACCGTAACGGATTCAAGAGGTTGTAATAAAATCACTAAAATCACGGTTCAAAACGAAGCCTTGAATTGCAATGGCGTTTGTGATTTACAAGTCACCGCAGCGACGTTTGTGAAGACTTGTACTGAGGGGGGTAAAATTAATTTGACCATTCTGAACGGTAGCGGTGTTTACGGTTTCTTATGGTCGGATTTAGGCTCTGTGGCTGCTCAACCTCAAAATAGAACGGGCTTGAATAGCGGTATTTTTAGCGTAACAATTATTGATTCAACGACTAATTGTAAAGTTAAACTCACCAATATTATTATTGAAAACAAAGCCATCAATTGCCCAATTGTTAAATGCGGCATTGTTGCCAATGTTGATGTCAAACACAAGACTTGTACTGAGGGGGGCATCATGCGCACAACCGTTTATACAGGCAATAAGCCTTATAAATTTGATTGGTTGGATTTGCCAGGCACTGATAATCCGCAAAATCGTTTCAATATATTAGCAGGTCAATACACTCTTATTATTACGGATTCATTGGGTTGCAAAGACACTTTATTGAATGTTGTAGTGAAAGATTCTTGTTTTACGACTTGTACAGCACCGTCAATTGCTAATTTGAGTGTCACCGATGCTTCATGTTTTGGCAATAATGGTTCAGTGACAATTTCAATGTCGGGTACAACTAATTTCATTTATAAATGGTCGCCTAAAGTGTCAACTTCAAGCACGGCAACAGGTTTGGTAGCAGGTGTTTACAAAGTTCGCATTGCAAGAGCAGAAGATACTTTATGTTTTATTGATAAAGACATTTTAGTTAATAGTAAAAATGACAACGTCGTCCTCAGTGCGCCAACGGTAACAAATGCCACTTGTGGAGCCAGTAATGGGGCTATAACGGTGAACGGTCAAACGACTTGGACATATAAATGGAATGATGGAACGACGGGCAAAACGCGCAGTTCTTTAGCTCCAAACACCTATTATGTCACCGTAACAGACCCCTCAGTATCAGGCTGTCCAGCGATTCAAGAAATAGTGGTCAAAGCAGTAGATGGCATTCAAGCCTCTGCTCGTATAGACCGCAAGCCGACTTGTGGCGCATCGAATGGTCAAGTGACGATTAGCGTAACGGGTGGCTCAGGCAATTTTAATTATAGCTGGGGAACGGCTGTTCGGTCTAACTTAAAAGCAGGTAATTATAATGTAACGGTTTCAGACAATCAGTCTGGTTGCAGCGGCGTGGTCACTGTTAATTTGGTAGATGATGTAGCAGCAGCAGCGACAATTAAAATTACAACAACTAATTTTTCATTGAATTGCAAAGGCGATAACTCAGGCAAAATCAATTATACAGTCGCTTACGCCAATGGATTTGCACAACCTTCAACGGTTAAAATAGTCGATGAATTTGGAAATACCGTAGTAAATGGTCAATTGAAAGTAGGAAAATACAAAATATTGGCTTACGATGTCAACGGTTGTTTGGCTGGTGTTGCGCCATTTGAAATGACTGAACCCGATATGATAACGGCTCAAGCGAGCGTCAAAGCAGCTGAATGTAACACGCCTGGTGCGATTGCATTGACTGTGAGTGGTGGAGCAGGCAGCTATATTTATGATTGGGCAGACGTGGTCGGAACAAATGATGCGAAGGATAGAACAGCTGTCAGCCCTAACCTTTATTCAGTGACGATTAAAGATGCCAACGGTTGTTTGACGACTGTTAAAAATATTGCGGTAGCGAATAATTGTTCAACAGCCAAACCAAAACGTGATACGGTTTATAGAACAGTGATTGTTAATAAATCAGATACGGCTTGTGTGCCGACTGATGCAGCTTTTATCGGTCAAACCTTGAATTATGTTTTCTGCAACGGCAGTCTTTCAATGACTACAAGCAGGGGAGTAGCATCAATGGGAACAAATGGTTGCGTTTCTTACAAAGCCAGCACTTCAACAGGACGCGATGAACTTTGTGTGAGAACATGCAATGTGAATGGTGTTTGTGATACGACGATTTTCTTTTTCGACGTCATTCCTGATCCATTGGCTTGCCAAACGTCTTACTTAGGCACGACGACAGTGAGCGTGGCACAATGCGATAGCTTGGCAACAATTTGTACGAATATTCCTTATCGCCAATTGAATAATTATACTGTTACAGATAATAATTTGCCAGCTCAATTCTACACAACGGGTTGTAAGCAAGATACTTTTTATTCTTATAGCTACTATGCCTTAACTAAATTCTATCCGACAGGACCTTGGGATTTGTCTTCTTGGACAGTAGATGGCATTTCTTACAAAGCGAAAATTCAAACGCTTCAAGGCATGGTGGATTCAATGAATCAATGGGATACTCGCGGCAATTGGATTTTAGACGCTTCAAATCAAACAATTGTGGGCGGAAACAGCAGCCGAATTTATGGCAATATGGATTGGAAACGCAGCGGTCGAAACATTGCTTCGCTTCAAAGGAATACTCAAATAGTGCCTGCTGTTTTGTCTTTAAGATTAAAAGTTGGTTCGCATAAAATTGTCTTTACTGATAAATTGAGAGCTTGTAAAGATTCAACGGTTATCAATGTTCTTTGCAATGTACCAGCTATTAAAGTAGGCGGTTATGTGATTGACACCATTATTTATGTCAATAAAAAAGACACAATTTGTTTCAATAATGCACCGTGGGCGTCGCAATCTATCATCAAAAACGTTTGCACCGCCAGCTACAAAGGCTATGCAGGGTATGCCATTGATGATAATACGGACTGCATTCGCCTCATGGGTTCGAGCAGTGGAAGAGACACTTTATGCCTCAGACGTTGCTATGTAGATGGTCGTTGCGATACGATTAAGATGTATATTTTAGTCAAACCATACTTGACAGCGAGCGATACGGCGTGTATCAAACCTTACTCAGGCTTGAATTATTACAATGTGCCTTGCGGAACTCAAGCAAAATTATGCACCAATTTGCAAGCGGCTGATACATTAAATTATGCCGTGACACTCAATGGCGCTCGTTTCACCCAAGGTTTTTATGGTTGCACAGCTGATACTTCTTATGCTTATAATTATTACGCTTTGATATTGAGCAACCCGCGCGGTCCTTGGAAATTAGGGTCGTGGATTGTGAATGGCAACACTTACACGGGTGTTATTCCATCCATCACAGCCTTGGTTGACTCCATGAATAAATGGGATGTAGGCGGTAATTGGCGTCTTGAAACCACCACTTATTCTATAAAAGGTGGCAAATCAGGCAATAATTACGGCAATATGGTGTGGTATAAAAATAATACTACGACTAAAATCGCCACTTTCGGACCTAACCGTCAAATCAATATCAAGCAAGTCGGAATGCAATTAGATACAGGTCGCCACCGCATAATTTTCAAGAATTTACTGAGGGGGTGCTCTGATACAGTCAATGTTCAAATCGAATGTCGCGTGTTGCGGACTCGACCGACTATGACTATAAAAGATACAACCGTTTATGTCAACGAAACCAGCAAATATTGCTTACCAACCAACGGCGTATTGGCAGCCAATACAAGCATCGCGACGGTGTGCAATGTGAAAGGCTATATCAATTTTGTGGTGGATGATAAATCGGATTGTGTGTCTATCACAGGAGCGAGCGTCGGGCGTGATACGATTTGCCTACAACGCTGCGATTCGGATGGCGAATGCGATACCGTAAAGATAGCGGTGAACGTCTTGAAACGCACGGCGATTACGACTGAAACGGTGTTCCACAGTATTAAAGTGGGTAAAGATTCAACATATTGTGTCAAAACAAATGAATTATCGGGTAAACGCTTCACCCTTAAAAATGTCTGCGAACCCAACACTTCTAATAATGTGAACTTTGTCATCAACGGATTATGCGTGACATACATGGCTGATAATCAAGGCATTGACACGGCTTGCCTTGTGATAAGTGATGAATTGGGCAACTCAGACACGACTCGTTTGATTGTCTATGTCATCCAAGAGCGTCAAGCATTGCCAACACCGATAGCGATTAGAGACCGTGCAACAACAGCCAAAGGCACTCAAGTCATCATCAAACCGATGGACAATGACTCGATTTTCGGCTTGCCATCCAATATTATTGTCTTAACGCAGCCTACAAACGGCCAATTATCGTTCGATCCTGCTACCAATAATGTGGTTTATAGCCCGACAAAAGCAACGGATTGTATTAATCGAGACAGTTTCAGATATGCAGTCGTGAATGCCGGTGGTCAAGATACGGCAGAGGTAGCTGTAGAGATTTTATGCGATGAAATAGTCGTTTTCTCAGGCTTCTCTCCAAACGGCGATGGCGTGAATGACTACTTTACAATATTGGGTCTTGAAAAATATCCGAACAATAAGGTCTTTATTTTCAATCAAAGAGGCAATCAAGTGTTCACAGCCGATAATTATCAAAACAATTGGAATGGCGTCAGCGATGGTTTAGCCGTGCCAGATGGTACTTATTTCTGGATTCTCGACCTCGGCAATGGTAAAAAACAATCTGGTTATGTCCAGATTCATAGATAATCCTTTATAATTCCGCGAACACATCTGTGGGGGAGGTCGAAAAGCCTTTCCCACTTTTTTTTTGTTTGAATTAGGATTGGTGGGATGAGAAGGATGTTTAAGGATTAAGTATTTATTTTACCAAACGTTTGTTTGGTAAAATAGTTTGTGATGTTGGGGTTGTGTAAAAAATCAAAAATATACAAAAATTTAAATTTTTAGATCAAATTAAATTTTGAATTTAGCGCAACTTGCAGCAAGTTTCAAACTCTGTCCATTACCCATATCTTTTAATAGATTGATAATCAATTAGTTATTACCAAAGGAATAAACATTTAGATACTACGTATCATCAGAAAATCTTAAAATCTGTGGTTATTATAAACATTTTGACTCTCCGAGTCAGTTAAATTCTCGCTTTCAATGACTCGGAGAGTCAAAATGTTTATAATAATCGGTATGTCAAGCGTTTCTTTTTGACACGGAGTGTCAAAATATTTATCTAACTACTTGATTATCAATGCTTTAAAAGATATGGGTAATGGACAGAGTTTCAAACTTGCTGCAAGTTATTTCACAAAAAATCAAATTAAATTTTGCAATGAATTAATCAAAATACTTATTACACAACCCCACGCCCATCAGAACCCTCAATTTTTCACAAAAGACCTAACCACCAAAACACCCCCATTCACATCCACCAAACGCGCCCAATAAACCCCATTCGCCAAAGAAGAAACATCCATTTGAACTCGCTGCTCTTTACCAATTTTAAGGCTTTTTTGTAAAATAATTTGACCCAAATTATCGACAATATTGAATGAAAAAGAAAGCGAAGGGCTGTCAATTTTAATATCAAAAACACCCTCAGAAGTCATTGGATTAGGAGAAATGATAATCGAAGCGACCCCCTCAGTATAAGCCGTATTTTCAACAGAAGTATTGATTTTCAAGTACTTATACTCAGTGAGAGTGATAGAATCCTTATTATCGGTGGTCAAAATGGCTATGGGTTCTTTAGCTGAATTGCTCCAAAAATAATAGCGAATCGTGGTGTCTCGAGGACGTTGTACGCCTGTCAAAATCAAAGACGTCACATCAAGCCAGGGGAGTGGATTGATCTTAGCTTCTATTTTCGTATCAGTCACTTCATACCGCCGTTCGCGCAGCACTTCATAGCTGCCGCCTGGAATCAAAAGGGTTCCAAAAGCATCCGTTTTGTCCTGCCTATCTGTTTGAAAACGCACCCGTATGGAGTCAGGTCGAATCGGCAAAGTACTCAAAAGCGTATCAGGAATAATATTAGAAGAAATAGCCACCACAAAACTCGATTGGCCACGATTCGTCGTATTAAAAGCCAAAGGTGCACGCCGTTCAAGCACAGGTTGCAAAAATTTAGCAATGACGGGCAATCTCAAAATGCCTCCAAAATCTATATTTTTATACCCCAATAATTCAAAACGCGTAGTAGATTTATTATAAGCGGCAAGTTGTCCACCGCCGATGTCGCGCACCAATTTAGCCGTTGGAAATTGACTTAAAAGAGCCGTATCAGTGGCTGCCAAATAACGTTCTGTTGTCTTGTCTGTGCTGTTTGCTGCCGAACGCAGGTAGCTATAATCCCACCGTTGAGCCGTTGATGAAGCGGACGAAAGCCTTAAAGTTCGAGTATGTTGAGTAAGTGAAACCGCCGTTTGGAGAGAGTCATTGACGGAAGGAAAATAGGCGTCGGTTAGGGTAATTTGTGCTGTTGTTTTTATTGAAATTAAAATAAAAAACACAGCGTAAATACTTGATTTTAAATTGTTTATCGGCATTTTATGTAGTTTTTTAAATTGAAAAAACATTAAAGACTATCTCGAAAATTTGTTAATGATTGCCTAATTTCAAGTAATTTCTCAATAGTTTTAAAGCGTTTCTCAAGCGAATGTCTTTCTTTTTCAAAAGCCGTTTTAGCATCCTCCAAAGTCAAACCTCTGTCTTGAATAAGAGCATGAATTAATTGCAATTCAGCCATTTGGAGATTGCTGATTTCTCCATTTTTACTTTTCATCAAAGCAAATTCTTTCTCCCAAAAGCGCAAAATGGATTGCGAAACGTGAAGCGATTTTGCCACTTCTTCAATTGTATATTTCAGCTTATCGCTTTTAGCTTTCATTTTATATCAATCTCTTAATTTTAAAAAAAATATAATCGGCGTTTATTTCCACTTTTTAGAACCAATCAACCCTGCTCTTTGGGGGTTAGGATGCTGTATCTAACGCTTTCATTATCAACGCATTAGTCGCTTTTGGTTCTGCTTTTCCTTTCGATAATTTCATCACTTCGCCTACAAAAAAGCCCAATAATCCTTTTTTACCTTTTTTATATTCCGCTACTTTTTCAGGATTTGTAGTTAAAACATTATTGACAATTTCAGTTAAAAAATCTGAATCTGAAGATTGAATAATGTTCATTTTTTCTGCCATCGCCCAAACAGTGGTTGATACTGAGGGGGTCTCTAAAATGGTAGGATAAAGTTTTTGATACGCTGCTGAAGGACTAATTTTACCACTTTCTATCAATTCCAACATCTCCTGCCACTGATGCAAATGCGTCATAATTTTGATATAAGAATGCTCATCGGCATGGATAGCAGGAAGGAATTTATTGATAAAAAGATTGGCTGCTGGTTTATAAAGGTTTGATCTAAAACCAGTTATGAAATACAAATAATTTTCAAGTGTATCAATATCTTCTGTCAAAAGATTGGCATCATACTCCGTCAAGCTATATTTTTCTATCAATTCCTTTTTACTCTCCCAGGGCATAGGAGGCAAATCTTTTTTAATAGCCTCAATCCATGCCTCGCTCAAAACCACAGGCGGCAAATCAGGGTCAGGAAAATACCGATAGTCATGTGCATTTTCTTTACTTCGCAAAGGTGCAGTCATGCCCGTAGCAGGGTCAAAATTTAAAGTATTTTGCTCCACCACACCGCCATTTTCTATCAATTCAATCTGTCTTTTCGATTCAAATTCAATTGCCCGCCTTGCAAAACGCATCGAATTGACATTTTTGACCTCGCAACGCGTTCCAAACTGAGGGGTATCTTTTTTACGAACAGAAATATTCACATCGCACCGCATTGAGCCTTCTTCCATGTTCCCATCGCTCACACCGACCCAGCGAACAAGTTGCCGCATAGCCGTCATAAAAGCATCAACCTCTTCGCCACTCCGAAAATCGGGTTCAGTCACGATCTCGAGCAATGGCGTGCCCGCACGATTCAAATCGATGAAAGATACTGAGGGGTCTTGGTCGTGGATACTTTTACCAGCGTCTTCCTCCATGTGAATATGGTGCAAACGGATGGTTTTCAGCCCTTCTGATGTCTTAATTTCCAAGCTGCCACCTAAGCAAATGGGCTTTTTATCCTGCGTTATTTGATAACCTTTCGGCAAATCAGCATAGAAATAATTTTTTCTATCAAAAGCACTTACTCGATTGATTTTACAATTGAGAGCCAAGCCAAGCCGAACAGCATATTCAATTTGTTTTTTATTCAAACGGGGCAATGTACCTGGATGCGCGAGCGAAATAACGGACGTATGCGTATTAGGCTCACCCCCAAATGCGACGCCATCAGCACAAAATGCCTTGCTTAAAGTGGACAATTGCACATGCACTTCAAGCCCAATAACGGTTTCGTAAGCCGTTGATTTATCTGTTTTATTTAATTCCACAAATTTATATTAATGCGTTATTGAAATTATAACTTGTTGATTATCAATAATTTAAAATAAAATAAATCCAATGACTGCGGTGACAACTAAAAATAAAAGACTCATCAAAAAATAAGCACCGCCTATGATGGAATATTTTACAAATGTTTTGCCCCAGCCTTGATTGTAATAATATTTCAACGACATAAAAAAATGGATTGCCATCCATAGGAAAAATATGGATAAAATATTTTCCCAATATGGGAAAATTAAAAGACTAATGGTCAATCCTAAAAACAAAGCTGTATTATAATGCATTAGAAAAACGATGTGTTCCACATAATACCGTTTTTGCCTTCTATAAATCAACATAAATACAGCCGCCAAAACAGGAATGAGCGCAAAGGTCATTATAAAAAGTTTACTCATAAAATAGTGGAAAAAATTATTGCCCTCACTTTGCACTTTAAGTACTTGTTTGACTTGTATTTTTTCCCTAAAACCTTCGACATGATATTTTTCAATGATAGAATCGGGGGATAATTCATATATTTCACTTTTGGGTATTAGGATACTTTTTTTACTTTTATTGCTGCCAAAAAAATTAAATAGAAAAATATCTGTTGAATCCTCTTTAACCTTGATGGCTTCTTTGAAATCACGTTTGCTATTCATAGCGTCAATTTCTGCTTTTAATTTTTCTTTCATAGCGTCAATAGCAGCCACTTTTAAACCGACCTTTAGCCCCTCAGTAAATGCAGAAATATGGTCACCATTGGCAATACTATCTACTTTTTTACGCTCTATTTGTTTAGCAACATCCGTATCTTCATTGATAAGAGCATTAATCAGCGAATCCTTAAAAGCCTGCTTTTCATCGTCATTATTGCCAACTTTGAAAGAAATTCCATTCCTTTTTTTATTCATCTGCTTGTCAATCATATCGCCCATCCTCATCCTCAATTCTTTCTCACTATTTTTTAATCCTTTTGGATATATCATTTTCAGCATTAAAGAATCTCTAAACAATTGCTCTTTATCAGTGCTTTGGAATGTGGATTGACTCACTGAATCTAATTCTATGAGAAATTTATTTCGATTGACTTCATTTTTACTTCGCTCGATGGATTTTGCCAGTTCATCTTCTGTCTCATGTGCTTTTGAAGTCAATACGCCAAAAGCTAAAGCCCCTAAAACTAAAAAAAGCTGAACAGGATGCGCATATCGTTTATGATGACCTTTAAAAAATTCAGTCGTCAATTTTCCAGGCACAAAAAGATGTTTTAAAGTCCAAAACAACTTACCATCCAAATGAAAAAGGGTGTGGACAAATTCATGTAGTAAATCGTGCATGGTTGTCCTGCCATCTGTTGGTTTTTGACCACACTGCGAGCAGTTTTTATCAAATTCCGACAATGGATAATGACAATTGAGGCAATAAGGGTGATGTTTTACTTTGTGATGTTGGCTCATTAGGTAGTTAAGCTGGCTGAAATCTAAAATCTAAATTTTTTCTGAAAGGATGCTTTTGTATAAAAACTAATTCGAAGGCAAATTATACATTTGTAAGATGCGCTAAGGTACAATTTTTTCTAAAAATAAAACAAAACGGTTAGATACCCCTCAGTATCTAACCGTTTTTTATCATTAATTTTAGATGAATTTTAATCTTTTGAATTACTTTCTCTCGTAGCTGCTGCTACCAAAGCGGCATATTCTGCTGGACTCAAACCATCCAAACAGTATTGAACAGGATTAATCACATTACCGTTGAGGTGAACTTCATAATGGCAGTGAGGACCAGTTGACTGACCTGTAGAACCAATTAAGCCGATGCGCTGACCTTTTTTGACCTTATCACCTGCCTTCACATCTATGCGACTCATGTGCCCATAAAGCGTTTCATAGCCGAAACCATGACTAATAACCACGCATTTTCCATAACCACCGCTATCATAATCTGCCTTAACGATTGTGCCATCGCCAGTGGCTTGAATAGCAGTGCCTTGATCGGCAGTAAAATCAATGCCTTTATGAAACCGTTGCACCTTATGTATAGGGTGAACGCGCCATCCAAAGCCTGAAAGTGCATCCAAATGCGCAGCCAATAAATCAGCCCGAACAGGCTTAATGCTCGGAATGGACGAAATCATTTTCTCTTTTTCCTTTACCAAACGAGCTATCGTATCGAACGAACGCGACTGCAAAGCAATCATGCGGCTCATTCGCTCAATTTTTTCTTGAGTTGTAATAATAGTTTTAGCACTATTAAAATTAGCGAGATTGGCATAAGGGTCGTGACCACCTGCGCCACCATTAAATACTGAGGGGTCTATCGGATCAGCGTTGAATGCCAAACGGAACAGTTTAGCATCTCGTTGTTGTAAGCCTTCAATGGCTTTTTCATTCAAATCATTTTGCTTTTGAACGGCTTCGTAGCGGAGTTTGAGTTGCTCGATTTCGTTGTTTCGCGCTTGCACTTCAGCGGAAGGGAAAAGCTTTTGCATAATAGGATAACAAAGGAGAGCCGATACAATCAAAGCCGATACTATGCCGAACACTTTTAATGACCGCTCTTTTCCGTTTGTTTCTAACTTTTCGTATTGTAGGGTGTGCGTGTTGTAAATGAATTTTTCCTTACTCATAGATTTAAATTGTGACCTTTTGAATGCCCGAACGAACAAATTAAATAGGCGTTAATGAATACGTCTTTTCGTAACGCGAGCGAATAACGAAGGCAAAACTAATATCAAAAAGACACATTGATACGTTCGCAATTGTTAAAGCACGAAATTCGACTAAGACTTTAACCGTTTTTTAACAGTTTCTTAACTTTTGGTGACTGTTTTGGTAAAAAAAACGGCTTCATTCGTTCCGCCTAAATGATAGTGTAGATAGAAGTGGCAAGTTCTATGCCTGTTCAATAAGTTGTTTGTTTCTCTTAAATTTGGCTTTTCAACGCTTTCACATCAAAAGCAAATCAAAATTAAAAAGAATTGCGAAACTTTCATCTATTAATTTGTTTTTTAATAAAATTTTTATCTGAAATATGTGAAGTTTTGAAATTTCTGATACCCCTCAGTATTGAGCATAAAAAAATAGTATTAGTATTACAAAGCTTTTTTATATTTGTCAAATCATAAACAAAATTTTATATGGAAACAACACCCAATTTAACAAGTCCAAGTGCGATTGAACAACTAACCTTTTGGCGAGAGACTCATGAAAAGCAATTAGAATTCGCCCCCAAAATGACACCTGTTCGTAAGCCGCGTTTCGATTATCAAAATTTACCCGATTCCGAACAGTTGAACTATGAGTTGTTCAATTGGGATAATTTTCATCAAATGTTGGATTTATTTCAAAACGACTCTAATCCGTTTGTTTCAGATGAATTTAAAAGCTTAAACCGATTAGAAAATTATGCCGTCGGGCAGCTGGAATATAGTCGTTATTCGTTTAAACGAGGGGCATGTGATTGGTTTATAAAGTTGAAAACGACACATGAACTTGTAGGCATTTTGCATATATATGACCTTAATTGGGAATTATATGAAGGTAAACATCCTGCTTGTATGGTCGGTTATGCTATAAGTGAAAAATTCAGAAAACAAAGATTTGCCTATGAAGCTACTAAGCATTTATTAGGACAAATACCTATTATTTTCAAACGTTACGAAGCTATGGCTGAATCCAAAACAGATAATGAAGCTTCCTATAATTTGCTCAAAAAATTGGGTTTTAAAGAAAAACGTCAATTCAGAGACGGTAAATCTACTCTATTTTATAAAAAATTGGTCACTAAAATTCCTTTGAAAACATCTGAACAAATTATTGAGGAAGAAGCAAAGTATAGATAATCATCTAATCACCCCTCAGTATTCCGCATAAAAAGGCTTTGCTATAATGGTTTGAATTGGGCAAAGCCTTTTTGTTTTTGTATAAAAAATGAAAAACAAAAAAGTTAATCTTATATTTGCATAAGGAAACATCACTATCAACGAAAACGAAACTATGCAAGATCATTACAAAGCCTTAAATGACATTCAATTTAAGTGGTTGCCGAAACATTTACAGCATATTACTGAGAATATAGTGTTTAAACAAAGGAACATTTCATTTTTAGCAATTAATGCACTGTTTAGACAAAAGAAAACATACAGTATCACCGTTTCAAACAAGGAAAATAACCATTTTGTGGTTGAAGATTTCGTAGATATACAGAAAAATGATAAGCTGCGAAGACAGGCTGAAAAACTAACAGCTATTTTTTATATTGATAACCAAGACAATATTATTGTCGTAACAGCATTTAGCGAAAATGATAGCATCTATTAATAATGTCGATGAATATATTCAAAGTCTTTCTGTTGAGCAACTGAGAGAATGGTGTGATGATAGTACACCAATCAAAATCAATTGGACTGACGAAGAGATTGAAAAATCAAATAAAATCTATGAAATTATGGATTTAACCGATTTGAATTATGTCGAAGTTGAGCTTATTCTTGATAATCCTCGTACTGCTCCTTTGTGCAATATTCAAATCTATTGTAAAGCAATGAAATTAGATATGTTTGAATTTATAGGTAAGGCATTGGCTTGACCCCTCAGTATTGAGCATAAAAAAAGGCTTTGCTACAATGGTTTTCATTTGGCAAAGCCTTTTTATATATTAAAATTGTATATTTGCAAAAAAAATATAATACAATGGATGGAAAATCAACTGAAAGGTTAATTGTTGAAACTATGAACCTTTACAAAGATGTAGCTGAACTTTTAGGTTCTTTTCTTTCAGATGGGCAAGTTAAAAAAGTAACTAAAGAACATTTTGAGCATAAAAATCGAAAATTTGATTATGGATTCAATATTTTTGATATAGTTTCTAATTTATACTATCGTGAGAATTTTCATAGTGATATAATTGCGGCTTTTCTAAATCCTAAAGAAAAACATAATGAAGGTAACTTGTTTTTAAATATTTTTATTGAATTTCTAAATCAAATTGAACCAAAATTAGCAATTAATTACCTAGATTTTCAAAATAGTGAAGTAATAAAAGAGTTTTTTATTAAAAATGAGGAGGATAAAGGAAGAATTGACATTTTAATAAAATGCGAGCCTTCTAAAAAAATCATATTAATAGAAAATAAGATTAATAATGCCCCCGACCAAAACAATCAATTACCTAAATACACTAAATATTTTGTTGATAATGGTTATCACATTGAGGCAATTATATATTTAAATTTAAACCATAGAGAAAAACCATGTAAATTAACTTGGACAAAAAACGAAGATATTATAAAAGAAATAGAAGCTAAATTAACGATAGTAGAAGCTTATAATGATAAAAAGAAAAACGATTTATTAAACGGATGGCTAATTCCATGTCAAGTACAATCAAAAAATTTTGACTCTGTCTCAATTCTAAAACAATATTCTAAACTCATACAAAAATTAGGTTATCAAAATATGAATAAATTAATAATGGATAAATTTTATTCAATTATCCAAGATAAGGAAGAATATGAAACAGCTCTTTTAATAAAAGAAATGATGAATGACCTTCCTAAATATTTGTATAATAGAATTCAGCAACGGTATGAACTTAACCATATTCCTTTTCAAAAACTATATATATGGAATGATTCAGTGATTGGATTTACTGATTTCATGTATAAGGATGCGCAATTAATTTTAGATATTAAAATTTTACCAAAACTAAATCTCTCAATAGAGTTTTTTGATAGGCATGAAGAAAATGGTAAGCATAAAAAAGATATTGCAGAAAAAGTATTAATAGAATTAGATTATTTACATTTATATAATTGCAGCTCTAAAAATAGATTTATATATAGTATTTCAATTATCTTGACTTTGTTAAATTAGGAATAAATTAAATATTGGTAATTCAAGATGAATTTAATTTATGTTTAGATTGAGTTGCTTTAGCCCTTTT
>JAYTUY010000056.1:0-2344 GCA_043744275.1 Saprospiraceae bacterium | reverse complement strand
TTTATACACATATCTAACATATTTTATTGATTATCAATAATTTATAACGTTATGTTAGCCATGTGGCTGAGTGTTTAAATTTGTTAATGCACTTAACAGAAATATTATCCTAGTGGAATCCTATTCCGTTTTAGAGTGCGAAGGTAGTTCTTTTTTTAAAGTTTTAAATTGAGTCTCTAAAGTTTTTAAGTAGATTTGCGGCGAAAACGTATTATTGAAATATGAAAATTGAACTTTGGGTTATTGGTAAAACAGATTTTGACTACTTGAAAGAAGGCATCGTTTTGTATGAAAAACGATTAAAACATTATGCCTCGTTTGAAACTGTAGTGATTCAAGATGTAAAAAATGGGCCCCTCAGTAAAAATGACCTTAAACTAAAAGAAGGCGAGTTGATTTTAAATAAATTACAAAAAGAGGACTTTTTAATCCTCTTAGATGAAACTGGTAAATCGTTAACGTCTATGGAATTCGCTAATTTTATGGAAAAAAAGCAAGTAGACGGTGTGAAACGGGTCGTATTTCAAATTG
Source organism: Saprospiraceae bacterium (assembly GCA_043744275.1). Taxonomy (GTDB): domain Bacteria; phylum Bacteroidota; class Bacteroidia; order Chitinophagales; family Saprospiraceae; genus JAAFJT01. Next base: position 1,813 of record JAYTUY010000056.1, on the reverse strand, counting down.
GTGGTGCATTTGGATTTTCAGAAGCGGTGTATCAACGTGCGAATATACTGCTCTCTTTTTCAAAAATGACTTTTTCACATCAGATGATTCGCTTATTTTTTGTCGAACAGTTGTATCGGGCTTTTACGATTATTAAAGGGGAAAAATATCATAATGAGTGAGTTAGTGAGTTGGTTAGTACTTGAAATAGCCTTAGTATCAGCAGTTTCTAATCTAACTGTACATGTGATAAGCCCGTTAGGGTAGGGTGTTCAATCCCTAAGCCCTTTTTGGTACCAGTTTTCGCCAAAACTCATTTTTAGTTTTGGCGAAAGATGGTGCAATATTTTTATTAGACCATATTTCAATGTCCTTAATTTTGATTGCTTCCAAGGCATCTTTGGTTTGATTATTTTCAATATTGCCATTAAAAAGCGCAATGGACATCACATCGTCTGTTATGCCTTGTGAAGAGCCTTTATTTCCTCTATTTTTAAATTTACCAAAAACGGATTCAATGACATCATCACAACAGATTATATTATTTTGGTCGGGTAACAGAGTTCTTGTTTGGTGCATATACTGAATCATATCCTGTTCAAAACGGGTGACAGTCGGCGTTTTATCCCTTATTTGGTCAAATAAGTCCATTACCTCTAACTCCGTTTCAGCATTTAAACCTTTCCTTTTCAATATTTTAGAGGCTTTCTTGATTAAATCAATCATGACAATCAATTCTTCGATTAAGCGCTCATGTTGCTTTATAAAGCCGAGAACTTCCTGTATTTCAGCGTCTAATTTATCCCAATTACGGGTCAATTTCTCTAACCAATCTATGATTTCATACAAATTGAGGAAACGGGATTTGGTGCGCATATTGGGAGCAATGAGCGCACTAAATTTACTATTCACCCATTTTTGGCGTATTTTTCCTAAGTGAGCCTGCAATTCCTTAAATTCTTCGTCATTTTTGTAATACCGTTCAAGGCAGTTTGATTGCCAATGGGTACAATCCGAAACATTCACTAAACCTGATTGGCGACAAGCACACCGAATCGTACTGTCTCTATCTGTTACAGCATAGGGAACATTGCCCTGTATTTTACCTTTAACGCTGTCTATTTCAGCACTAATGGCATCGCCAGTCCAACTTGTACCCGTTTTAACGCTCAATACACTAATATCGGAGAACGTCAGAGCATGGGCATCTGAATTCCAAGCCTTGACATCTACACCTAATATCACTAAAACTTTTTCTTGTCCTATCCCTGCACTCAAATCTAATAACAACACTTTATCCCCTAAGCCGATGTCGGTGCGATAAAGGTCATAACATAACCGATAATAGCTTAATTTTCTAACCCAATTCCTCACACTTGTCGCACTAGGAGCAACCAAAGGCAAATTTTTCTCCTTTAAAAAGGACAGTAGTACCTTTCTAACCTGACGATAACTCAAATTAGCCCCTATTTGTAACTGGATACACAGCGAGATGAGCCATAAACTATATTTATGACCTTCTGGAACAACAGTAGTATTTGTTCCAATCTGCTCTTGGCTTAATTTTGAAAAGTTGGAAACTGCTAATGCCGCTGATTTCAACTCCTGCTTTAACACTCTATTCTCTTTTTTGTGTCGCTCTAATTGTTCAACTACTCGGCTCAACTTTTTTGTCACATGCTTTTTTGACTTTTGGGCTGCCCGAAGTCGCTTTTTCCAGATACTATCACTATATTTGACCCCTGATGTCTTCATGATTCGATATTTGATTATTTTTTCCTCTTCAAATATACGAATTATGGGGACATTTTTTTTTCCTACTTTGAACACCCTA
>JAYTUY010000055.1:0-29466 GCA_043744275.1 Saprospiraceae bacterium | reverse complement strand
GACCGTAATACTGCCATCAAGCTCTTTGTTGTACTTCGTTTCCATATCTTAACTTTTTATCAAAGTTATGATTTTTACATCAAATGGGAACTACACCCATCTTAGGGGCGGTTTAGGTTGCAATTGGGGGAAATTATCAAGAGAATTTAAGTTTTTGCCGCGTATTTCATATCACAATGTTATATTATTTCAAGCTACGTGGCAGTTGGCTAAAGAAGATTATGTTTCTATCATAAATGTACCAGATGATTTATTGGTTGAACTTGTAACAAAATGGAGGTTAGAATGGAAAATGCCTTCTCGCATTTTAATAGTAGAGGGAGATAATGAGTTGTTTATTGAATTAACAAGCTATTTGTCGCTCAAAGTTTTTATTAAAGAAATTAAAAACAAGCAGTTTGTAACTCTAAAAGAATTTGACTTTAATGAAATTAACAATCTCGTCAGTGATACTGAGGGGTATAATTATACAAATCAATTTATCAGTGTTTTTAATAAGAGAAATGTTGATGACCATAAAAACAAATTTGAAGACAGCGTGGAAGAACATAATTGCTCTCGTTCTTTTCCTATTGGAGCAGATTGGCTATACTACAAAATTTATTGCGGGGCTTCTATTGCTGATGAAATTTTGATAAATAATATTAAAAACGTAGTAATTCTTTTACAAAAAAAAGAATTAATTGAAAAATGGTTTTTTATACGGTATGCAGACCCTAAACCGCATATTCGATTGCGCTTTAAGCTCACTGAAAAAAACAATGTAGAAATGATTGTGAAACATATTTATGAGACACTTCAAAATCCTTTGCAAGAGCAACTTATATCTCGTATTCAAACAGATACTTATGAACGTGAAATAGAAAGATACGGCAGCCAAACAATAGATTTATCAGAAACTATTTTTTGTATTGATAGTGAAACAACTTTGAATTTCTTAAATTATAATGAGATTTTAAAAGAAGATAAACGATGGTTATACGGACTTTTCTCTATGGATGCTTTACTTAATGCTTTTCATTATGTAATAGAAGATAAAATAAGGGTTTTAAAAAAATTGCAATTCAGCTTCGGGAAAGAATTTGGTATGAACGATACTCTACGAAAAGCACTTAATAATAAGTTAGAAAAACATAATCAAGTTATAAAATCTTTTTTAGATATGGCGGAAACCGATGAAAATACAATGATATTTCGACAATTTATAAAAGATAAAGAAAATGCGATTAAGCCCATTGCAAAAGAGATAATAAAGATTTTAAAAAAAGATAATAACAAAATTGATGATTTGATAATAAGTTATATTCACATGCTTCACAATCGTTTGTTTATATCTGAGCAACGCGTACATGAGCTTGTATTGTATGATTTTCTATATAAAACATATCAAACTATAAAACACAGTAAAATGATAATGATTGAGTCATAAGACTTTTCTTATAGATTATTAAAACTCAACAAATATCAATTTTAGAATACATTTTTTAAACAAATTTTATTCATAATTAACCAAAATTTTTTAACATTTAAATTGTAACTACTATGGAAAAGAAGAAAGTTTTAACCAAGCTATCACTCAACAAAAAAACGATTGCATCCTTAAACAAGGAGGAAATGTGGAACGTTAAAGGAGGAGCAGAACAAATGACTTTAGGCGGCACTATGTGTCAATGCCCTAATACGCATGCTTGCCCTACGCAATGGCAACACACTTGTTGTGAAGAAGATTGTATCATAATGTAATTAAATTAGTAGGGTTTATTGCAATCAACTCTAAGTACTCAATGAAAAGTGGTTTGTTTAATATTGATAATTTAAAAATAAATAGTTTTTAATATTGAAATTTTAGCAAACCGCTTTTTATCAAGTATATATTAGGAATATAAATTAAAAATTATTTACCTAACAATTGAATTTTATTCTATTATAATTTATGAAGCGATTTTTAACTAAACTTCACTACCTTTTAGCCATTTTGTTATCAGAATTTACTTTTGCTCAAAATGCTAATAATTTAGATTTTGAAAGATTTGGTAATGATTTAAAGGCTACTGGCTGGGTTTCACAAGTGTACGCAAATGACCTTCCTTATTATTCTTTTTTGTTAGATTCTAATGTTGTACAGGAAAGAAAATATTCTATATCTATTGTTTCTGATACATCAGTGAGTGAAGGGAATTTTGCCTACTATAAATATACTTTACCTGTTAATTTTGAAGGTCAAAAAATTAGCTTCAAATGTTTTATTAAAACAGAGAACATTAATCACAAAGATTGGGCGAATTTATGGATGCGTATTTTTAACCATAATTTAGAGTCAAAATACATCGACCTAAAAAAAAATAGAGTTATAGGTACAAAAGATTGGGAAGAATTTTCAATTGAATTACCAATAAGTTACGATGATGAGGAGATTGATTTAGGTTTACAGTTAAAAGGTAAAGGAAAAGTTTGGTTTGATAACATTCGTTTATTTATTGATGGTAAGCCGTATGAGGAAGCAAAACCTAAAAGTAATAAAAATATAAACAAAACTGATAGTGAATTTTTCAATAGTTCAAAAATAAATTTGAATGTCATTTCAAAAAAACAAATAAATGATTTGAGTTTATTGGGTAAAATCTGGGGCTTTATGAAATATCATCACCCTTCAATAGCTCAAGGTAATTATAATTGGGACTTTGAATTATTTAAAATAATGCCTTCAATCTTGAGTTGTTCTAATACACGTACAAGAGATGAAATATTATTGAGTTGGATAGAAAGTTTTGGCACAATAGAATCCTGTGTTCAATGTCCTCAACCTGTAACAAAAGATTTTAGAGTAAAACCAAGCTTTAATTGGATAAATCCTAAGCAAATGAGTGATAAATTAGCAGAAAAACTTCTTTTTATTCATCAAAATAGAAATCAAACTAAGCATTATTATATTGCTCAAAACGTAGTAGGTAATCCCATTTTTACGAATGAAGCGACTTATTCTACTAAGATTTTACCAGACGTTGGGTACAGACTACTATCGCTTTTTCGCTTTTGGAATATAATTGAATACTATTTTCCTTACAAATATGCTATTGGGCAAGATGATTGGACTGCTACTTTAGATAAATTTATACCCAAATTGATAGTTTCTAATGATACATTAAGTTATCGATTGGTACTTTCAGAGTTGGTAGCAAATATTCACGATTCACATGCCAGCATCAATTTTTCTGATATTTATTGGACAAAACAGTTTGACGGATATTATAATTTACCTGTCCAAATTATTTTTATTGATAATAAAGCAATAGTAGCAGGTTTATATGATACTGAAATTGAAGAACAAACCAAATTGTTAGTTGGAGACATTATATTAGAAGTTGACGGAAAAAGAATCAATAAAGTGATAAAAAAAAGAGCTAAAATAACATACGGCTCAAATCAATCGGTTCGACTACAATTTATAGCACAAAAACTATTTAAAGGGTTTACACCTAAAGTAACAGTAAAAGTTAAAAGAAATGGGAAAATACAAATATTACACTTGAAAAGACACGTTTTGATTGATAGAAGTAAAAGTACATGGTTATCAAAACCAGATAGCTGTTATCGTTTTCTTTCTTCTGATATTGGGTATTTGTATTTAGGTAATATAGAAATAAGGTTACTTCCCACTATATTTGAACAATTTAAAAATACCAAAGGTATTGTGATTGACATGAGATGTTACCCTGCACAATTTGTTGTCTTTGCATTAAGTAACTACTTGTTACCTCATCGAAAACCTTTTGTCAAATTTTCAAAGGTGGATATTAACTACCCTGGCTTATTTCGATGGCATAATAGATTAGAATCTGTTGGGAGTGATAATGCTAATTATTATAAGGGTAAAGTAGTCATTTTAGTTAATGAAACTACTCAAAGTCAAGCAGAATATACTACTATGGCACTCCAAACAGCCCCTCAAGCAATAGTCATCGGCAGCCAAACAGCGGGTGCGGATGGTGATGTGTCAGCGTTTACGCTACCAGGCAACTTTCACTCTTATATATCTGGTATCGGCATTTATTACCCCGATGGTAGAGAAACGCAAAGAGTCGGTATTATTCCAAATATCATAGTGAAGCCCACTATTGCCGGCATCAAAGCAGGTAAAGATGAAGTATTAGAAAAAGCCATTGAGGTTATAAATCATTGATACCCCTCAGTAAAAAAGCCATTTACAGGTAATAGGAACGCGGATGACGCGGATTTAACAGATTTTCAAGCATCAAATAATGAAATCTGCGAAAATCTGCACAATCCGCGTCATCCGCGTTCCCATCAAAACCTCAATCCAAATCCACATCCTCCTCCAAATCCGCCAACGGATGCCAGAAGACTTTATCAAATTTTTGGACTTTACTATCCACTACTTCTACGCCTTCTAAAATTAAAAGCTCTTCCATAAGGGTCGGCGTAGGGAAATGGTGCCTGCCTGTCAGTTCACCGTTGCGATTGACGACACGTTGAGCAGGAATAATGCCGCTGCCGAGTGGGTCTTGCGAAAACGTGTGGGCATGATTCAAAGCCCAGCCGACCATGCGCGGCGAACCCAAGCGGAGATATTCAGCAATCGCCCCGTAAGTGCAAACGCGACCGGGCGGAATGAGCCTCGTCACAGCATACACATCTTCCCAATAATGGCTTTTTTTCATGGTTCAAACGATTTGTTAGATGTTTTTTTAAAAGGCAAATTGTTAAAGAGAAGAAAATTTAGGTTCAGAATACTCTGAAATGTCAAAATTTAGTTTCCTTTGTTGTATGAATGGCAAAAGTAAAAATTTTGCTGATCATTTTAACACCTGTTTTCACCCTTATTTGGCATCATGAATCGTTTGATTGGTTGGCTTTTATTACTCGTATTCTTTGCAGATAGCTTCGTACATCCGATGCTCGTCAGCTATGAATATGTGGAAGTACAACGCCAATTGACTGCCCTCGAAACTGAATTATCGGCTGAAAAATCAGAGCAAATCGGTCAATCTCAAGCCATTATCGTCTTGGATGAACAGAACGCCCGCCATCGGGGAGATATATACAGCGATAACTTTTTTGCTGAAAATCGGAATGGTCAAACCATCTGTTATACGATAGTCGATAGCTCACAACTGATTGATTATCAAGCCATTGAAAAAAAATCAAGCCAAGACCCGTTCTCTAAAAATTCAACAAATGCTTTTTTCAAATGGCAAAAAGATTTGTTTTGTGAAATCGTCAAAGAATTATCACCGTCTCCAGCGGTGTATGAAGAGCAATATTCATTCTTGTTGTATTTAGACACAAAAGCTGACCCATTCCTCACTGTTCAAAAGCCACCTCCGATTTTCGGTTGAGTAGATTTTAGATTATTAGATGTTAGATATTAGACCGTCTCATATTTCCTCAAAGAAAATATGAGCGTTATTTGATAATCTAATTACTTGTCTAATTATATCTATTGCCATTTCAATTTCTTTAAAAAACTCAAACGCCTGTTTTGCAATGTCAAAGCAGAGGGGAATTTGAGATTGGTCAATAATCCTGAAGGATAGATTGTCCAATAGACTTGTTGCAATGTTATCTGATTGGAACGCGGATGACACGGATTAAGCGGATTTTCACAGATTTTTTATGTGAAAAAATAAAAAAATCTGTGAGAATCTGCTTAATCCGCGTCATCCGCGTTCCCATTGCAACATGTCCAATAATTAACAATTAACTAAACAATTAAAATGAAAAAGATACAACTACACCTCATCATCGGTATCATCAGCCTGATGACATTTTCAGCATCGGCACAAACACCCAACGATGCCTTGATGATGGGCAAAGGGCAAATATGCATAGCCCTCCCATACGCCCAAGAAAGCTGGACAAACTATTGGGAAGCAGATTTGAAACGCAGCAACGCTAACTTAGGCAAAGTCACCACAAAAGCCATTATGCCGCAATTCGCTCTCGGTTTATGCGATAATTTGAACTTATTGGGCGGTGTGAATTACATTTCTACTGCCGCAAGTCAAGGTACACTGAGGGGTCATTCAGGTTTGCAAGATGCTTCTATCTTATTGAAATACAAGCCTTTATCTATCAAAATAAATGAACATGAGTTGGCGGGTTTCATTGTTGCTGGCTTTTCAACACCTATCTCAAATTATTATCCAGACTATATGCCTTTAGCGATTGGAGCAGGGACAACAAATGGCTCAGTCAGAAGTATTTTGAATTTTAAAACAAAAAGTGGTATTTATGCAACTCTAAATGGTGGCTATACTGCACGCTCTAATATCAAGCTCGACCGCAGTTTTTACTACACCAATACTGAGGGGGGTATCACTTCAAACGAGATGAAAATGCCCAACCTTTTTGATGGCGGCGCAGCATTAGGCTTCACTAATTCGCGTACAAAAATTGAAATGACGGCTACGATGCTCAATACTATCGGCGGCACTGATATTCGCCGCAACGATATGCCCTTGCCTTCCGCAGGTATGGATAATATGCGAGTGGGCATTTTTGCTCAATATTTCCCTGAAATACTGAGGGGGGGCGGCGTCATGGCATTCAGCAATTATACTCTCAGCGGACGGAATGTCGGTCAAGCCACGACGATTGGTGGCGGCATTACTTACCGTTTTGATGTGTGGAAAAAAGCAGAATGAGTTGAGAGTTATGAGTTGAGAGTTGAGAGTTGAGTTATAACTATTTGATTATCAATAACTTATAACTCAACTCTCATCTCTTATCTCTCATCTCTCATAACTATCATTATTTAAATTTTTAAATTAAATTTTCAATGAAAAATTTTAACTCTATTATAAAAAAATCAAAATCAGCCGTATTGGCATTAGGATTCATGACTGTCTTAACCGCTATCGGTTGTAATAAAGACGTAGAAGCCAATCCTGAAATTGAAACCTATGGCTGGGCATCGGTGGATGATAATGCTGGCAGTTGGAAGCCTATTTTATTGGCAAATGCGGATGATATTAGCGTAACTGCGCCTAATGCCACTAACTCTGCGGCATATTTAGCCGATTTAGCTGCCTTAAAAACGGCTTCATCTCAAGTGACTGCCGAGCAAGAGAGTGCTATTAGATATTGGTCGGGTAATGCGACGGTGCGGTGGAATGAAATCGCTCGAAATTTAGTTGCCAAATATAATTTGCCGCCTGCTGCCAATGCAGATGGTACATATTCATTGCCGAATGCAGCCACGCCGAATGTTTATCCCTATTTTCCATTTTCAAATCCACCTTATGCAGCACGGGCTTATGCATATTGGAGTGCTGCACAATTTGATGCTTTGATAGTGGCATGGCGTGCCAAATACAAGTACAATCGCCCCGCACCTTATGAAACAGACAAAACTATAACCACTCGTTTGACAAAAAACAGCTTGCCGACTTATCCTTCAGAAGATGCCGTTATCGCCGCTGTTTCAGTGGATATTTTGAGTGCATTATTCCCGAATGAAGTAGATTTTTTAAAGAAAAAAGCAGAAGAACACCGCCAAACACGCCTTTGGGCAGGTATGAATACAGCAGATGATTTGGCAGCAGGTGAAGCCATAGGTAAGGCAGTTGCAGCAAAATTTATAGCTCGTTCCAAAACGGACGGTATGAAAAATGCTGCGGCAGGTCAAGCCATTTGCGATTCTTTAGCGAATAGTGCTCAAACGCGCTTCAATTGGCAGTGGAAAAGCATGGAATCGCCCGCTCGCATACCCATGTTGGCTTATTATGGCAAGGTGACGCCGTGGTGTTTGCCGAATGTGGCGACTGTTCGTCCCGTATCACCACCAACTTTGACGTCTTCGGATTTTCAAAAAAATGCAGATGAGGTGAAAAAATATTGTGATAAACCAACTTCTGAAACTGAGCGCATCGCCAATTTTTGGGCAGATGGTGCAGGCACTTACACACCACCAGGGCATTGGAATAAAATTGCATCCGATCAAATACTGGCTACTAAATTGAATCCGATTCGCACGGCTCGCACCTTAGCTTACTTGAATATGGCAATGGCAGATGCCGGCATTAGTTGTTGGGATACTAAATATTTCTATTATTATCCGCGCCCTGCACAAGCTATATCGGGCTTGAAATCTATTTTGGGTTTGCCTAATTTCCCTTCATATACGTCGGGTCACTCGACATTTTCGGCGGCAGCGGCAACTGTCTTGGGCTATATTTTTCCTACGCAATCCGCTGAATTTGATAGACTGGCGAAGGAGGCTTCGGAGTCACGCATATATGGCGGTATTCATTATCGTTTCGATTGCGAAGTGGGTTTAGATGTGGGTAAAAAAATTGGTAATTATACGAGTGCTGTTGGGCAGAAAGATGGGAGTAATTAAGAGTTGAGAGTTAGTAGTTGAGAGTTGACAATAAAATGGATAATCTTGAAAAAGATTATCCATTTTAATTTAATAGAAGTACCCCCCTCAGTATCTTTGCAAAAAATATAAGAAAATGAGTGATTTAAGTTGGCTTTCCCGTTCCGCGCTTTTGGTCAAACAAGATGGGGTGGAGTTATTGAATAAAAAGCATGTGCTGGTTGTCGGCTTGGGCGGCGTGGGTTCTTATGCTGCTGAATTTATTGCTCGGGCTGGTGTGGGTGAGATGACAATCGTGGATGGTGATGTAGTAGATCCAACCAATCGCAATCGTCAATTGCCTGCTTTGTCCACCAATCATGGAGAGTCAAAAGCGGAAATTATGGCTGAACGCTTGGTCGCTATCAATCCCGATATCGTACTCCATGTCATCAAGGATTTTCTTACGCCTGATAAAGCTGAAAATATATGCGATATTGCGCCTTACGATTATGTGATGGACTGTATTGACAGTATTTCGCCGAAGCTTTACCTCATTGTGGCTGCTAAAAAAAGGGGGTTAAAAATCGTGAGTTCGATGGGTGCAGGTGGCAAAATGGATGCTACTCGCTTAAAAGTGGCAGACCTCAGAGATACTCATAATTGCCATTTTTCACTCCGAATTCGCAAAAGATTGAAGAAAAAAGGGATTGATAGAGGTTTAATCACTGTTTTCAGCGACGAACCTTCGCCCAAAGAATCGCTCATCATGACCGATGGTTCTAATTTTAAAAAATCCGCCTACGGCACCATTTCTTACTTGCCCGCTGCTTTTGGAGGTGTCTGTGCATCCGTCGTTTTGAGGGATTTATTAGGCATGAAAATTCCGCTTTATCGCAATAAAGAATTGGATGAAATGAAAAAACGGCGAACGGATTTTGCTGCAAAAGTTAAAAAAATAAAAGTCGTTAATATAGTAGAGCCTCCTTTTTGGGGTAATTGGGTGATTTAATTGTATAATTCCGATACGTCAGAATGGCTTTTACTATATTGAAAATCAAAGACTTAGTCTTTATTCACCACTTTAATATAGCTTTCAATTGCCATCGGCATTGAAGGAGCTTCGGCGGTGGGTTGAATATTAATAGTCAATCCCTTATCCCGAACGGCAGTGGCTGTTTGATTGCCTGATACAGCTATCCGCGTATCATTTTGATTGAAATCTGGAAAATTTTCAAACAAAGACAGAATGGCTTGAGGTGTAAAGAAAACAAGGACATCATATTTAACATCACTCAAATCGCTCAAATCGCTGCTCACGGTTTGGTATATCACCACCTCTTTGTATTTCACATTGATGTCGTCCAAATATTTCGTCAAATCCTTTGCGCCATAGTTGGAGCAAGGCACGAGGAAAGTTTCTTTTTCTCTGTGTTTGATGAAATAGCTCTTCAAATCTTCAATGGTTTTGGTGCCGACAAATACTTTGCGTTTGCGGTAAACAATGAATTTTTGAAGATAATTGGCAATGTTTTCAGTCAAACAGAAATATTTGGTGTCTTCCGACATTTTAACGCGCATCTCTGTACAGCAACGGAAGAAATGGTCAACAGAGTTTTTAGAATTCAAAATCACTGATGAAAATTCTCCTGGATTGACCCGCTGCCGCCGTACTTCCTTAATATCCAAAGCTTCTACGTGAGTGAACTCGCGAAAATCTACTTGGATACCATATTTCATACCCAAATCATAGTATGGAGATTTAAGTGCAGGCTTAGGTTGCGTGACGAGTATGTTTTTTATTTTTTTGTATTTCTCGCTTTCCGCTTTAGCAGTTACTGACATTCTATATTATTTTAAAACTGAAAATCAATGTTTTACAGATATTATTTATTGTGTTTTTAACAATATCATTTTTACTAACATCATTAATGGAGCAAATTCGACAGTGCAAAGGTACAACAAAAAATGAAATTTATTATCTACCAGAAAAGGGCTGGCTACTGTCAGACCTCGCAACGACCGTACCAAATACGCTAATAATATAGTAGCATAGGCTCCATAAATAAATAATTGGCTCAATGAATCCGGTGAATAAGCGATAAAAATATTTAACGGCATCAGTATCAATCCCAAAAGAATGCCCACAGTGAGGATAATAAAATTATAGGTTCGTACCTCTTTTTCAATTGGAAATACTTTAGAAATAATATACAAAACTGAGTGCCTAATCATGTAAATCAAACCCACGCCACCCAAACAAAACATGAAAGTCGTCAATTTCCCATATTGCGACGAGATGCCGTAATGAGCGAGTAGCAAGTAAATGAAAATAGCTAAATTGAGCCAAAACATCACATACAAAGCTAAATAGGCGACGCTACCCCAACCCATTGGCTCTTTATAAATTTGGCGCAACGCCGAATCGCTCGATATAGCCGCATAAGCGTTTGCGATAGCAGCACGGGCATTCGCCACGACAAAAGCCATCAGAATCAACGAAATTAGGAATACCCAAAACAGAAAATTTTTAGAATAAACACTCGGTTCAAGCAAACTCGGCATTGTAGCAGAAGGTTGTTGAACAACTTTTTGAGTAGTATCTGTATTTGATGTAGATGGCGAAGCAGCCTCGCCACTCCTTAATATATCAAACGGATTATCGGATTTTTGAAGCGTTGGCACCTCTGGCACAATGGCGACGGGTGCAGTTGTTGATGTCTCAATCGGTTGGGATGTGCCGATATTAAAAGCAGAATTAGTTGCCGCCGCTGCTTTCTGAATTGAATCACGTTGTGCTGCTGCTATACGTAGAGAATCCGCAGCCGTTAGTCTTCTCGGACGTTGACGAGCTTTTGGTTGAGTGACTTTAGGCGTTGTTGATTTTGGACTGTCTACTGTATTAATAGGTGTGATAGGTGAAATCGTGGTTTCGTTAGGCTTTTTAAGGCTATCTTGAGCCATCGCTATCGAGCAAAAGCCAGATAGGAAAATAAAGACTGTAATATTTCTGATAAATTTTCTCAAGCCTAAAATAGATGTCTTATAGTTGAATTAACCTATTGATATTTTGATTTCGGTGCAAAATTAGAAAAAATAAGTAGATGTTTAAACGGTTATGAAAAAAAACAAATGAAAATCAGATGAAATTTATTTTTCATGGCACAATCAACACGTCTTTATGATGAAATATCAAATGATTTAAATAAATTTACTTCATAAATGCTTGATTTACAGACATTTATATTTTTTGTATTTTAAATTTTAAGAAAACTAAATACTATGTTGAAAACCTTGACCTATGCTTGGAGCGACTTTGTTTCTCTGCTTTTTCCATGTTTATGCCTTGCATGCGAAGAGCCGTTGCCTTATCATGAACCGTTTTTATGCTTGGATTGTCAACTCTCTTTGCCCCAAACGGATTTTCATTTGCATAAAAACAACCCATTCATGGAGCGATTTGAAGGGCGTGTACCGCTTGAATCGGCAGCCTCGTTGTTTTATTTTTCAAGATTGAGTAAAACGCAACATTTGATTCATAAAATAAAATATGAAGACAAACGAGAAGCTGCCCTCGAACTCGGCAGATTGATGGGCTATAAACTATTGCAATCACCTCACTTTCAAGGCATTAGTGCTATTTTACCCGTTCCAATGCACGCCCGCAAGCAAATACTGAGGGGGTACAATCAAGCAGAATTTTTTGCCAATGGCTTGAGTGAAGTGCTGCAAATACCTGTAGAGAATAATGTTTTAAAGAAAATAAAAGCAACGGATTCTCAAACCCGTAAAAATCGTTGGGAGCGTTTGGAAAATACCGCCGATGTTTTTGAAACCAACACCCCCTCAGTATTCAAAGGTAAACATGTGCTCATTGTGGACGATGTGTTGACAACAGGTGCTACTTTAGAAGCCTGTGCCTTCGCCATCACTGAAAAAAATGAAGATGTAAAAATCAGCTTTGCCACCATTGCCTTCGTGAAATACTGAATTTAATTAGGAAATTTCAATTAGGAATTAGGAATTAGGAAATTTCAATTAGGAATTTACTGAGGGGTATGCTCCTAATTCCTAATTGAAATTTCCTAATTCCTAATTATTTTTTCCTAATTAATTTAGCTGCTTCTTCACCCACCAAGCTACCAATCGCTACTCCCATACCTCCCATGCGAACGGCAACCACAATATTGGGCGAAACGTGTTGAACAATCGGTTTTTTCTGTTTGCCGATGCCCAAAATGCCACTCCACCAGCCATCTATTTCAAAGACTTGATGGGGTAAAATGGTCGTTTTGAGCAAATCAATTAAGGCACTTTGTATTAAATCCGTCGTGCCGAATGCATCGGTCATTTCTGTATGAAAATCTAAATTTCTACCACCGCCCAATAAAATTCTGTCACCGACATTTCTAAAATAATAGTAGCCTTTATCGTAGTGAAAACTACCTTTTATTTTTAAATCCTGAATGGGCTTGGTGATTAATACTTGATTGCGAGCAGGCGTGACGTCTAAGGCAGGTAAGAGTCGCCTTGCGAAACCATTCGTGGCGACTATTACTTTTTGAGCTAAAATCTCCCATCCATCTTCGGTCACCATTTTTACACTACCATTCACCCCCTCAGTAATATTTAAATCATATAAATCATTGATTTTCAATCCATTAAATATAATAATATTTTTTTCTCTGCATAATTTCAAAAGCGATGTCATCATTTTACCTGTATCAATTTGACCTTCGGCGGTGTTATGAATCAAAGCTGGCAGGGCGTTTTTAAAACCAAAATCATGATTTGAAATTTGATAAACCTCATCACGCCCAATGATATTTTTCAGATTTTTATTAAAATAAGACAAACTATCAGCACATTTTTCAAAGACAGTAGGCTCTATATTTTGAAAAATTTCAAAACCCCCAAGTTGTTCATACACCAAATTTTTATCGCCTACTCGTTGCCGCAGCCTTCGCAAACCTCGATAACGCCTTTCAACGAGGGCAAAAACTTCATCTTCGGAATGGTTTTCCAAATCTTCCATGAGCTCAGTGATGCTGCCGAAGCAGGCAAATCCTGCATTGCGCGTACTGGCGCCTTCGGGTAATGCCCCTCTCTCAAAAACAGCCACATTTACTGAGGGGTCTTGCTCTTTCAACGTCAAGGCAGCATTCAAGCCGACGATGCCGCTTCCGATGATGACAACGTCAATATCTTTAAAAAAACTGTTGCGTTCCCAATAGCTGAGAGTGTGTGGATTATTCATAAAATAGAATAGATTAAAACAAAATGTTTTATAAGTGTAGTTAAAAATTGGGTTAAAAATAAAAAAAAACTTGGTGACAAGCTTCTAAAAGCCTGCCACCAAGTTAGGGGGATTTGAAATAATAAATGAAGTTGGTTTACCTTGTCTTCCTGATTATAATTTTTTTAATGATGAATGATAAATGATAAATGATAAATGATGAATGATAAATGATGAATCAAATTATTCAACATTTCAACATTCATCATTCATCATTCATCATCAATTAAGCTGCCTCTTTGCGAGTGCGGAACTCGATATAAGCCATCGAATTAGAGGTTTGCAATTGTTGATGCAATAATTCTTTAGCGCGGAAAAGTTGCGCTTTGACTGTACCAAGTGGCAAGCTGAGTTCGTGCGCGATTTCCTCGTAGCTGAGTTCTTCATAATAGCGCAACTCAATCATTGTCCGATATTTGGTGTTCATACTTTGAACCACATCTCGAACATGAGCCAACTTTTGGTCGTGAATCATGGCCTGTTCAGGGTCTGGTTCGTAATCGCGGATGTTGTGCGAAAACTCACGGTCACTGTCCTGAAAAGTGTCATCCATAGAATAGGTGACAAGCCGTTTTTTACGGATATGGTCGATGCAATTATTGATAGCAATCTTGAAAAGCCACGTCGAAAACGCATAATTGGGCGCATAGGTCGGGAGTTTTCTGAATGCCTTTCCGAAGGCTTCAAGGGTGAGGTCGTCGGCATCATCGCGATTATTGACCATTTTGAACATAGCGTGATACACGCTGTTGCGGTAACGATTCATGAGCAAAGAATATGCTCGTTCGTCGCCGTCGATTGCTGATTGTACAAGTTTGAAGTCGTCCACTGCTCTGGGAGATAATTTGTTAAATATTTTAGTTATGTCATCGCCATTTCCGGGTTTTAATCATCAAGGCGGGCAGAAAGAAGAGGTAAAAAAAGACATATACGACATCAAGCACGGGGATCCATAGGAATAAGTTATGTTCATGAAACCTTCGAAGAATTTTGCCGTAAAAGAACCACATTACCAGCGTCCTCACTACAAGTCCAAGTAGTACAAATATTGTGCTAATTTTTAATGCCAATAATGAAACTGCTGTCACAAAATAAAAAAAATGTGAGGCAGATAGGATTCCCAACATCATTTTATGTTTTAATGTGTAGCTCGTAGCGGTGGAGAAGTGCCTATTTTTCTGGGTGAAGTATGCATTCCATCGAGTTTGCGGTTCAGAGAGCATAAAAGTTTCGGGATTTAAAATAATTGAAAAATTTTTTCTCGAAATCACCGAATTTATGAATAAATCATCGTCGCCAGAGGCAATATGAGCATGTTTTTGAAAACCGCCGACTTTTTCATACAATTTTTTCATATAAATCATATTTCTACCTACTCCCATATAAGGCTCTCCAGCGAGTGCAAAACCCATATATTGGATGGCTGTCCAGACGGTTTCGTAGCGAATAAATGTGTTCAAAAAGCCGTCACGTTTTTCATACGGCGCATATCCTAATCCAATCTCTTTCGCATCAACACCTTTTATCATACCTAAAATCCAGTTTTTACTGAGGGGGTAGCAATCAGCGTCTGTCAAAAGCAACCATTCATGTTTGGCGGCTTCAATTCCAGCTGCCAATGCTCCTTTTTTTCCTATTATTTTTTTATCAACAATATCGATGATGCGTAAGTGCTGATATTTCAATAAAAAATCATTCAAAATATCAAGTGTTTCATCTGTTGAAGCATCGTTGACAACGATTACTTCAAAAGAAACGTATTCTTGATTAAGGATACTTGGGAGATTTTTCCTAAGATTCGCAGCTTCGTTTCTGGCGCATATAATAACGGAGATAGGCGGTAAATTTGAGTCCAATACTGAGGGGGTGCTTTCCGTCGGATTTTCTTTTTCATCAATTTTATAAAAAGCTAATTTTGAAAAAACAAAAAACCAGTAAAACAACTGGCAAAGGGTAGCACCGAAAAATATAAGTTTTAGAATCGTTTCAATCATTGATAATTTTTAACAAATGTAAATTAAAAGTTAAAGTATGAATTTTAGAATTCAAAATATCGTATTTTGATACTTTAATTCGTTATTTTTACACACAAATATAATTATAAAACCAATACGTTTTAATACAAACCACTTACGCATCATGATGAGAAATTACCTGAAAGCCTGCTTGTGGGCTATGTTTTGCTTTTTTCTAAGCACGAGCCTAACCGCTCAGAAATCCCTGAAAACGATTAATCCCAACCCTAATGCCGTAAAAATTGCTTTAAACTACGTTTCTAAGCAACCTAAAACGTGGAATCTGACAGAGCAAGATGTCGCATCTTATTATGTGCAGGATTCGTATGCCTCCGAGCACAATGGCGTCACGCACGTTTATCTCATTCAACAACACAAAGGTATTGAACTTTACAATGCCATTATTAATGTGAATGTATTGCCGAATGGTGAGATTTTGTATGCAGGCAATCGCTTCATGCGCAATTTAGCGAACTCGGTGAATACAATTTCGCCTACGCTCACGCCCGAACAAGCGATTGTAGCAGCTTGTGAGCAATTAAATGTGAGTATTCAAGCTCCTTTAAGAGTCAAAGAGAAGAAAAGCGATATTGAATTTGTTTTTGATAAAAGTAATTTTGTCTTGTCAGATATAAATGTCAAACTTCGGTTTCAAAAAATAAATGATACTCAAGTCCGCCTCGCTTGGGATTTGAATATAGATCAACCCGATGGCAAAGACCATTGGAGTGTGCGCGTAGATGCACAAACTGGTAATATTTTAGATAAAACGAGTTGGACATCGCATTGCGCTTTCAATGCTAAAGTTTTCAGTCATGAAGAAAAATGTGAAGATAACCCCCTCAGTAAAAACGACTCAGAAATCTTAAAAAATGAAGTAATGGCTTCGCCTTTAGTAGGAGAAGGCACATATAATGTGTTTGCATTGCCTGTTGAAAGCCCTGCGCATGGTGCTAGGAGTTTGGTTACTAATCCTGCTGATGCCACAGCATCGCCTTTTGGTTGGCATGATACAGATGGTGCAGCGGGTGCTGAATTTCAGATTACCCGCGGCAATAATGTTCATGCGTATCTGGATGTGAATAATGACCAAACAACTGATGGAAACGAACCGAATGGCGGGGCTGATTTGGTTTTTAATTCGCCTTTTTTACCCGACGGAGAGCCTGATACCAATCGGCAAGCCGCCACAGTGAATCTGTTTTATGTCAATAATATGATGCATGATATTACTTATCGCTACGGATTCAATGAAATATCAGGCAATTTTCAAGCTAAAAACTATTCAAATGTAGCGGGCGCGAATGACTACGTAAGGGCAGAAGCTCAAGATGGTTCAAAATTGACGACGCCGACAGTAAACAATGCCAATTTTTCATCACCACCTGACGGCTCAAACGGTCGGATGCAAATGTACGTTTGGACACGTCCGAGCGAAAAAACGTTGCATGTGACCGCACCAAGCAATCTGATAGGAGATTTTGAATCAGGAACAGCCACATTCGGACCTCCAGTCACGACTGTACCTGTTTCAGGCTCTGTGGTAATTGTCAACGATGGTTCAAGCACGCCTACATGGGGTTGTAAAACGCTGTTGAATACCAATTTAACAGGTAAAATTGCTTTGATTGATAGAGGTAGTTGCTTTTTCAGTGAAAAGGTTTACAATGCTCAACAAAAAGGAGCAATTGCGTGCATTATCTGTAATGTTGAAGAAAGTATTATCAATATGGCTGGAACTGCCCCGACAGCTAATTTGGTAACAATTCCTGTTATTTCTATTAAAAAAAGTGACTGCGATCGCATCAGAGCAGCGGCTGGAAACAGTTTGACTGTTTCAATTAATAGACCAACAATATCTACAGGTCCCAATAGTCTGGATGGTGATTTTGACAATGGTGTTATTGCTCACGAGTACGGGCATGGCATATCAAGTCGTCTTACAGGTGGCCGCCTCAATGCTGGCTGCCTCAGCTCTGGAGAGCAATCAGCTGGTGAGGGTTGGAGTGATTTCTTGGCGTTAGTCGTTACTGCTCGTCCTTCTGATAAAGGAACTACTAATCGTGGAACAGGTACTTATGTTATTCGTCAGCCGAACAATGGCGTTGGCTTGCGCAATTATCCATACAATACAGATATGAAAGTCAATCCTTTAACTTACGATAGGCTCATATTTACACCAGAAGTGCATGATGTTGGAGAAGTGTGGACGGCAGTTTTGTGGGACTTATATTGGGCAATGGTTGATGCCTACGGTTGGGATGCTAATTTGAAAAATATACAAAGCGGCAATGGGAAAGCCATACAATTAGTGCTGGATGGTATGAAATTGCAACCTTGTAATCCGGGCTTTTTGGATGCTCGCGATGCTATTTTAGCAGCCGATAAATCCGATTTTAATGGACAAAATCAATGTCTCATTTGGGATGTTTTTGCTCGCAGAGGTATGGGTGTCAATGCAGATCAAGGCTTGAGCAGCAAATATAACGATAATACTGAGGGGTTCGATAAAATGCCACAATGCGTGAAACAAATTAAAATTAAAAAAGAAGCGACTGAGTATATCAAACCGGGCGAAGCCATCACTTATACCATTAAAGTAACCAATAATAAAGGAGTAGCCGCTACAGGTGTAGTCGTGACTGATGATTTTCCTGCCAGCACGACATATATTACAGGCTCAGCCAATCGGAATGTGAGTATTAGCAATGGCTCATTGACTTGGAATATTGGCAATTTGGCTAACGATTCTACCATCGTTTTGACCTATAAATTGAATAGCGATGCCAGTAAAAAATCCATCGCTCAATTCACTGATGACATGGAAGCGGGCGATAAAAACTGGGTCGTAGATCAGCTCCTCGTCAACGGTGATGTGTTTTGGGAAATAACCGATATTGAAAGCAGAAGTGGCACTAAATCTTTTGCCATCGGTTACGGTAATAATGACTCAACAGACCAATTGTTGCAACTTAAAAATCCGATTAAAGTCACTGGCACTCAGCCCGTTTTGCGGTTCTTCCATAAATACGATACGGAAGCAGGTTTTGATGGCGGCATCGTTCAAGTTTCTATAGATAATGGATCTAATTGGTTAGATGTTGCTACTCAAATTTTCAAAAATCCTTATCGGGGTTTGATTGATTATACAACATTTAAACTACCCAATCAGAAGGCATATTGGGGTAAACAGTCTGCTTTTATAGGCTCATTCGTAGATTTGACACCATTTATAGGAAAAAATTTGACATTCCGTTTCCGTTTTGGTACGGATAATAACGAAAGTGGCGTGGGTTGGTTTGTGGATGACGTGGCGGTGATGGATATGTATAATTACACCAGCAAAGCCCGAGTTATTACTGCTCAAAAAGATACGGCAGTTGCGGAATTGGCTGCAAGAGGCACTATTGTAGAGCCCACTGTTTTTACCCCAACAAATGAAGTTCAAAATGACTTGAAAGTAAAAGTATTCCCTAACCCAGCGAGCGATATTTTAAATATTAATATCATTGGAACAGAAGATTCTAATGTGGATATTCAAATCCTATCAGTAGATGGAAAAGTGATGTATAAAATAGTATCGCAATTATTTGGCGCACGCGAAGCAGTGATACCCCTCAGTATAGAAGGCTATCCAGCAGGTATTTACATCGCTAAAATTAGTACAGGCAAAAGCGTCGTTATTGAAAAAATAGTAAAAGATTAGGGAGTGGATGAGTTTTGAGTTGAAAGTTGAGAGTTTTTTTCAACTCTCAACTCAAAACTCTCAACTCAAAACTAATTCCCATCTTTATGTTTCCAAACGTATCGACAGGCAATAGACCGATAAGGTCGCCATGATTCTGCGATGTCGTGCAATTTTTTAATCAAGTCTTTACCTGTTTCCTCCAGTTCATAAATTTTCACCATCCCTTGACGAATGCCCAAATCATCAATTGGAAAAACGTCGAGGCGATTGAGGCGAAACATCAAAATCATTTGCACTGTCCACTTGCCTACGCCTTTTATTTGAGTCAATTCTTTGATGATATCATCGTCGCTCATGTCGAGCCAATTTTTCATATCTTCTTGATTGTCAATCCAATATGCAGCAATGTTTTTAATATAGCCTGCTTTTTGATAGGATAAACCCACCCCCCTCAGTATTTCGACGTCTGCACTGGCTACAAACTCAGGATGTGCCTGGCGATTGGGAAAAAGGTCGAGAAAACGGCTATAAATGGTCGCCGCCGCCTTCACAGAAAGCTGTTGCGAGACGATAGAATTGAGCAAATCGTGATAAATATCGTTGTGAATTTCAACCTCATGCAAGGTAATATGCGGAATGACAGCAGCCATACGCGGGTCGAGAGATAGGTGTTGAATAATTTTCTCCATGTTGAAATATTTAGTTATAGTGCGGACTTCAGTCCGAAAACCAATCGTAGTGCGGACTTCAGTCCGAAAGCCAATCGTAGTGCGGACTTCAGTCCGTACTACGAATGTACAAAATTCTAAAAAATTTAAAACAATTTGTCTAAAATATGGATTAATATAAAAAAGATTTACAAATCAATTTTTACGTAAATAAATACAACAGCAGAAAGTCAATTTTAAAACGTATAAAATATTCATCGTTCATCATTCATCATTCATCATTTCAATAGCGTAGTTTTGTTTGTTTTTATTCAAATTGATTAGCATTTCATTTAAAAAGCAATTTAAAAAAAATTAAAAATGCAAAGATTCAAACTCATTTTAGCCATTTTATTATACACTTTTGCTCTAACAGCTCAAACCAATTTGCAAAAAGTACACCCCTCAGTATGGGATGCCATGCGAGGTGGTCAAGCAGATTTTTTCATCATCATGAAAGATCAAGCCGATATTTCAAGAGCGGCATCTCTCACTTCAAAAGAAGAAAAAGGGGAATATGTGTTCAAAATACTGAGGGGGTCAGCGGAGCAATCTCAAGCACCCATTAAATCTATTTTGCAAGCACAAAACATTGATTTTCAATCGTTTTGGGTTGTTAATGCTATCTATACTAAAGGCGATTTAGCATTAATTCAAGAATTGGCACAACGGGAAGATGTGGCTCAAATCATCAATAATCCAAACGCCATCAACAGATTGCCCAATGCAGAACCCGTCGGACTACAAGAACGGGGTGTGCAGCAACTGACTTGGGGCGTTCAAAAAATCAAGGCTGATAGCGTTTGGGCATTGGGCTATCGGGGTCAAAATGTGGTTGTCGCAGGAGAAGATACGGGCTACGATTGGCAACATCCCGCACTCAAGCCCAAATATAGAGGTTGGAACGGTACAGCCGCTGATCACAGCTACAATTGGCACGATGCCATCCATAAAGACACGAGCAAAACGGGCAACCCTTGCGGATATGATGTCAAAATTCCCTGCGACGATGATAGGCACGGCACGCACACGATGGGTACAATGATTGGCTCAAATGATACCTTAGCGATGGGTGTTGCGCCCGATGCTAAATGGATTGGCGCACGAAATATGGACAGAGGCGATGGCACTTTGCAAAGCTATGTCGAGTGTTTTCAGTTTTTTTTAGCACCGACTGATACGGCAAATAAAAACCCCAATCCGAAAAAAGCACCGCATGTTATCAATAATTCATGGTATTGTTCGCGTGGCGAAGGCTGCAACGAGACCAATTTTGCCATTTTGGAAAAAGCGATGAATAATTGCCGCGCGGCGGGCATAGTGGTAGTGGTTTCGGCAGGCAATTCAGGACCCTCATGTACGTCTATTGATGGACCTCCAGCGTTTTTTGCGAAGGCATTTTCTGTTGGTGCTACCAGCTCTAACGATACGATTGCCAATTTTAGTAGTCGGGGTCCTGTGACGGTAGATAGCAGTGGGCGCATGAAGCCGAACGTGTCTGGACCTGGCGTGGGTGTTATTTCAAGTACGCCGAACAATGGCTTGGCGAGTTTGAGTGGTACGAGTATGTCGGGTCCGCATATAGCGGGCGTGGTGGCGTTGATGATTTCTGCTAACCCTGCTTTGGCTGGTCAAGTGGATACGATAGAGCGCATGATTGAACTCACTGCCAAGCCTTTGATAACGGCTCAAAATTGTGGAAATATACTTGGTTCTCAAGTGCCCAATAATACGTATGGCTTCGGTCGAGTAGATGCTTTGGCGGCAGTTAAAAAAGCGTTGTTGTATAGAAAAGCATCAAAAGTGGTTGATAATCAATCAGTTATAAAAGTATATCCCAACCCTTTTTCGTCTGAAATTACCATTTATACTGAGGGGGTAACGGGTGTCATGCAGTTGGATATTTTTAATTTAAATGGTCAAACTGTTTTTTCAACAAAACAAAATACTGCAGTATTTAATATAGTTTTACCTAATTTAGCATCTGGTATTTATTTTTATAGGCTGAATACTGAGGGGGTGCATTTGAATGGGAAATTAGTAAAGAACTAATAAAATAAGGGTATATTATTTTGAAAAGACATAACCAAATCAAATTTCAATGAGAAACGATTTTAAATATTTCGCCATCATTTCAACGGTGTTGACATTGGCGATTGGCTATTTTTGGCAGCCCTTTTTATGGGTGTTTTTAGTACTTGTGCCTTTGATTTTATTGGGCATTTATGATATGTATCAGACTCGTCATGCCCTCATGCGCACGTTTCCGCTGTTGGGTCGTGGGCGATATTGGATGGAATGGTTGCGTCCAAAAATTTATCAATATTTTGTAGAAAGTGATATAGATGGTCGCCCTTTCAATCGAACTGAGCGCAGCATTGTCTATCAACGGGCTAAAAAAGACGTGGATACTACACCATTTGGCACTCAACTCGATGTTTATGAAGAGGGTTATGAATGGATGAACCACTCAATAGTTGCTAAAGGATTCAATGATTTGGATCATAATCCTCGGATTACAGTCGGTGGGGCAGATTGCAAGCAGCCTTACTCAGCGAGTGTTTATAATGTGTCGGCAATGTCGTTCGGTTCATTGAGTACGAATGCTATTTTAGCACTGAATGCTGGAGCAAAAATTGGCAATTTTGCTCACAACACAGGCGAAGGGGGCATCAGTCCGCATCATTTGCAAATGGGTGGCGATTTGATTTATCAAGTAGGAACGGGCTATTTTGGTAGCCGTGATTTTTCAGGGCATTTTTCTCCTGAAGCATTTAAGCTAACATCGTCATCCCCCTCAGTAAAAATGATAGAATTGAAATTGTCGCAAGGCGCGAAGCCTGGTCATGGCGGCATTTTACCTGCTAAAAAAAATACACCTGAAATTGCGAAGATTCGAGGGGTTGAGCCTGGCACAGAAGTTTTATCGCCGCCTTACCATTCTGCTTTCAACACGCCTATTGAATTATGCCAATTAATAGGTCAAATGAGAGAGTTATCAGATGGAAAACCCGTTGGATTTAAGCTCTGCGTCGGTCATAAAAGTGAATTTTTAGCGATTTGCAAAGCGATGGTTGAAACGGGTATCAAGCCTGATTTCATCTCAGTGGACGGTGGCGAAGGGGGAACAGGTGCTGCGCCTTTGGAGTTTTCTAATTTTGTCGGGATGCCTTTCAAGGAGGCTTTAGCTTTTGTACACGATGCTTTGACGGGTTTTGACTTGAGAAAAGACCTGAAAATATTCGCTTCTGGAAAAATTGTAGGCGGATTCCATATTTTGAGAGCCTTAGCTTTAGGCGCGGATGCCTGCTACACAGCGCGAGCGATGATGATGGCAGTAGGCTGCATTCAAGCATTGGAATGCCATAAAAATACATGCCCGACGGGCGTGGCTACTCAAGACCCTGAATTGGTAAAAGGCTTAGTGGTGGAAGATAAAAAAACGCGCGTGGCTAATTTCCATAAGTCAACCGTTCATTCTTTCGTCGAATTATTAGGCGCAGCGGGCTTAGATAATCCAAGCCAAATACGCCGTTCGATGATTAATAGGCGCGTAACGGTAAGCGATAGTAAGCGGTATGATGAGTTGTATCCATATTTAAAACAAGGTTGTCTTTTAAATGAAAATACTATTCCCACTGCTTGGAAACCTTACATGAATGAAGCAAATGCTTATACTTTTGCTAAAACGTTTCAGGATGTTGAGGTGGGGTGAAATTAAAAATCCGATGTTTAAAAGCATCGGATTTTTTTTATTTTAAAGAAACAAAAGAAATATTTACCTCAATTCTGCTCCACTTTATCGCGCTCCCAAGAGCGATAACGGGCTGAAAAATCGAAGATAAATTTCAAAATGTCCCTATCTTCTTTGGAAACTGTCATTTGACGACGGGCTAAAACGCGCTCCATCGTATCTATCGCTTTATTGAACGGGTATGTTTCTAAACCACCTGTGCCGCCCCAAGTAAACGACGGAATAAAATTGCGCGGAAAACCTGCGCCGTATATATTCGCCGAAACGCCTACCACAGTGCCCGTATTAAACATGGTATTGATAGCACATTTTGAATGATCGCCCATAATCAAACCGAGAAATTGCATACCTGTTTTGACAAAACTATCTTTTGTATAATCCCATAATTTGACGGGTTCGTAATTATTTTTCAAGTTAGAAGTATTGGTATCTGCTCCGATATTGCACCATTCACCTAAAACAGAATTGCCCAAATAGCCTTCATGTGCTTTATTGGAGTGACCAATAATGACTGAATTATTCACTTCGCCGCCTACTTTTGAGTAAGGTCCGATAGTGGTTGCGCCATATATTTTTGCACCAATTTTTAAAGTTGAGCCTTCGCATAAGGCAAGCCCTCCGCGTATGATGCAGCCTTCCATGACCTCAGCATTTTTGCCGATATAGATAGGACCTTTTTTAGTATTTAAAATAGAGCATTCTATTGTAGCTCCTTCTTCAATAAAAAGTTGCGAAGCATCGCCCAATAATTGGTTCGTTTTACTGAGGGGTGCAGAGGTTCGCCCTTTTGTTAACACCTCAAAATCGCTGCGCATGGCATTGTCATTAAAAGAAAATATATCCCATACATGATTGATAGCCAACAACTTAGTGGTTTCTTCTAACTCAAAACCTTCTAATTCCTCGATGTCATTATCTTCCATGAGGTTATAAAATTGGCGTTCGTCGAGGCGCGCTGCGATGAGTTCACCATTTTTTAAAAGGGCTTCATTAAACTTCAAATTTTGAATCAATTTACACAATTCAGTATCAGGAAGAATGGCACCGTTGATGACCAAATTATCGGAGGCGATAGAAATGGGATATTTTTCAGATAAATAGTCTTGGGTGATGTATGAGACTCTGCCTTTGAGCCAATGTTCCCATTTTTCACGAATGGTTAGAATACCAATACGCAATTCACACACAGGGCGGGTGTAGGTGATAGGGAGCAATTGATCGCGGATGTCAGAATCAAAAAGGATAATATTTTTCATCTTGAGTTGTTTAAAACGGTGTTTTCACCTTAAAAACGACGATTTTTAGTAAAAGTTTTACTTTAGAAATAAAAAAAGCCCTCAACTTGCGTCAGGGCTTTTTTTTAAACAATTTGCTTGATTACTTTGCGAATTTTGCAAATTTTTTGTTGAATTTATCGATACGACCTGCAGTATCTACAAATTTTACCTTACCCGTGAAAAACGGATGCGAATAAGACGAAACCTCCATCTTAATGAGGGGGTATTCAACGCCATCTTCCCAAACGGTTTTATCTTTCGTATTGGCGGTTGAGCGGGTTAAGAACATTTCGTCAGTAGAAATATCTTTGAAAACAACCAAACGGTATGATTTAGGATGAATATCTTTTTTCATGTCTCTTATTTTTTTACCTTTTTAAATTTCGAGGTGCAAAATTATATTTTTTTTTTGAAAATAAAAATCTTTCAATGAAAAACATTGAAAAGAATTTTATGGACTTGTCCTTCGGTTTTTCCCAAACCTTTCAGGTACTGATAAAAGAAGTACGCAAATAAGAAGGAAACCATAAAGTAGTAAATCGGGTGGCAGTAGGGTATTCATAAGTTTATCTTGTTTTTCGGACTTGATAGATTATTTTTTAATATATTTCTGAATTTGCCGCAAAGTTACTTTTGAAAATCCAAAATTGCAAATAAAAATGCTATCACATAATTTTTAGAGACTAAAGTAGTTATTACTCCGTATATATATTGAGCAAAAAACAGCCATTCTAAGCTGTTTTTCTTTTGATAGATGTTTAAAATATGTTTAATTTGCAGAATGAGTCGATTATTCCTTATTTTTATACTCTCGTTTATAAGTTTGCGCTACTCTTACGGTCAGATTTTTTCAGTCGTCATAGATAGCATTGCCATTGAAGGCAACAAAAAAACTAAAAGCCGTATTATGCTCCGTGAATTAACTTTTACAAGCGGCGACAGCATACCCCTCAGTATGTTGACCGCTGTATTGGAGCAAAATCGTTTGCGGCTCATGAATACCAATCTTTTTCTCAACTCAAAAATGAATATCAAAGATTGGAAAGAAAATAACCATGTGACCATTCAAATTACCGTCACTGAGAATTGGTTTCTTTATCCGATTCCTATTTTTGAAATTGCTGATCGGAATTTCAACGTGTGGTGGAAAGAACATAAGCATAATCTGAGACGCACAAATTATGGTATGCGGTTGACCTATAATAACCTCACAGGTAGGCGCGACCCTTTTAGTGCCACTGTTCAGATGGGCTATACGCCTAAATATTCGTTCAGCTATTCATTGCCGTATATCAATAAAAAACAGACCATTGGTGTATCAGCCAGCTACTCAAATGCCGTGAATAGGGAAGTAGGATTCGCAACTGATAGTAATAAAATTTCTTTTTTTAAAGACGCTAATAAGTTTTTGTTGAGGCGAGCCGGATTTAGTTTGGGCATGAACTATACACCTAAATTACTCACCAGTGTAGGCGTTTCGTTTGGCTATTCAAGCAATAAAGTGGATTCTTTCGTTGTCAAAAATTTGAATAGAGATTATTATTTAAATGATCGGACTTCGCAGCGTTATTTTTGGCTGGCAGCAGGTTTTTCTTATGACAATCGAGACATTAAACCCTATCCAATGCATGGCGATTATTTCAATTTTATAGCCAGTAAAACAGGCTTGCGCCCCTCAGATGATGTCAATGCATTGGATGTGAGCAGCCGCTATGCACATTATTCAAGTTTTAATTCAACATTTAGTCTTGAAACCATTTTGAAAGGAAAAACTGCATTAATGAGGCATAAACAACCCTATACCAATATGCGCGGCTTGGGTTTTGGGAGCGATTTTTTACGCGGCTACGAATATTATGTGATAGATGGGCTTGATTATGCCTATATAAAAAATAGTTTCAGAGTGCGGCTCATTGATAAAAGTTTCGACTTACACAAATGGACTAAATGGAAATTTCTGCAATCATGGTTAGAATTACCGCTTAAAAGCTATGTGACCTTCAATTTTGATACGGGATACGTTAATAATCCTTTTGAAAAAGAAAATAATAAACTCACCAATCGTCAACTCTTCGGCGGTGGCATCGGCTTAGATATTATTGCCTATTACAACATGACTTGGCGATTTGAATACAGCATGAATCATTTGGGCGAGCGGGGCGTGTTTTTCAATTATTCTTTAGGTTTTTAAGTAAATTTTATATCCTCACCCTCTATTTTTCAACAAATCCCTAAACCTATCCAATATTCTTTCCATCACTCGCCTATCTTCCGTAATAATATGCGCTTTGCCTGGCATTTCAGGACGAAAAGTGAGAGTTTTGCCATAGCTGGTTATCAAATCAGTGGGGATGGTGATGTCTAATTGATAATCTTCTTTTTGAGGAATGAGGGCAATGTTTTCAACTGACCCCCTCAGTATCCCGTATTGCTGATACGGAAAAGCATCTATTCTGACGTTAGCCGTTAAGCCGGTCTTTACTTTGCCCGATTGATTTATGGGCAATATGGCTTTGCAAATAATTTGTGTTGAAAGGCTTGGTACAACGGCTAATACCTCTTCACCTGCCCCGATGTTTTGTTGTGGACTCCATATTTTGGAAAGCGTTATTGTGCCGCTGATGGGTGCAATGACTAAGTACATTTGTTTCCATTCTTCTATAGCGGCTTTTAGGCGGCGCATATCTTCCGAAACGGTGAGTTCTTTGGTGTTTTGATTGTCGCCTTTGTTTTGGCTGAGGTCGTTTATTTGGGCTTCGTGCTGCCCGATTTGCATATCGTTGTTGATGAATGCGGCATCGTTGGCTTCCATTTGGCGTTTTTGTTGGAGATACAGAGCGTTAAATTTTTCTAATTCGCTATCTGAAATGACCCCCTCAGTATGCAGCCGTTTTTGGCGCGTAAATTCCTTTTCTGTCAGTTCAAACTCTTTGGCTTGAATGTCTTTTTGCTTTAACAGGTTGATATTCAATTGTTTAAGAGATTCTATTTGTCGAATGAGGTATTGTATTTTCTGTAAAACACCATTCTTTTCTAAGAAATAATGATAGTCTTTGAGGTTTTGAGTGACAGTTGAGTAAGCATTTTGTAGAGTACCTAAATTCAATTGTTTAAGGACGGGAATACTGAGGGGGTCACCTTTTTTTATGCTATTTTCTAATGCTATCACATCGCGCCAATCAGCGGTATTTTCCATCACGCACAAAACTTGACCTTTTTCTACGGGCTGATTATTTTTGATGAGTATCTCAGACACCCTACCGCTTGTTTTAGAGAGCATCCGAATGGGTGGGTTTTCAGTTGTCAAGACCACTTTAGCGATGACGACATCGGGATATTTTATCCAATAGCTGAGTGCCAATAAGAGCATCACCACACAAGCGACTGCCGTAATACCAAACCGCAATAATACTGAGGGGGGACGACCGATGAATTGTAGCGTTTCTTCGCGCTCGTTGAGGGGGAGGTCGTTGGGGTTGGTGATGAGGTTGGACATTGGTTTGTTAAGTTTATTTTGTGTAGAGTGGCTAAATTTCTTTTTAACAATCAAAAAATGATTACTAAACACTATTTATACGTTTTAAAAATATGTTTTTGGAAGTTTGTTTTATTTCAAACTAACTTATAACTTTGTACTGCGTTGGTGCATACAACGAAGGCTACAGAAAGGTAGCAAACCGCCTTGATTGCTGTAACAATCAGGGCATTTTTTATTTTACCCCTAAGATATACCTTTCTCCGAAAAGGTATGGGAGAAACTGCACATCCCCGTAAATGCAGATTTCTAACCTAACTCCTTTGTTTTAGTATGCACAAGCGTTTAATTTTTCGGGGAGGGCGGTGCTACAAACTGATTTATTACCCACACCGTAAAAAAAATGGTCGGGTTGTTATCGTAGTTAAAGATTGTAGTCATCCGTCCTGCAAGTAGTTTCTATTTGCAAAGGGGCAGTTCGTTTTGTTACAGCAAAACGACTGCCTTTTTTTATTCACTTTTCACTAATTCCCTCATCCCGTAGTGGTCTATGGCTTTTTGCTTCAATGGGTTTGTACTCCATTCTTCCCACTCGCAGGTGTAGGGATTATAGCCACATTTGAGGGGTTTGGAATACATATCTTCTGGATTTTCTATGTAGGCACGGCAATCGGTGCAGATATACCGGAACTCACAGTCTTTACACACGCTGATTTGGTCTTTATTGATAAACCAATATTTTTTGAAATCGGGATGCTCTAATGCCTGTTGCAGCGTGGTATCTCGGATATTGCCATAGTGTTCTTTCATGCTGGGGCAGTTGCGGATATACCCCTCAGTATCTATGCTGATTTTTCTATTTAAACAGGTGTTGTGCTTTTGGGCTTCGGTGAAGGTCAGTAAATCTGTTGTGAAATAATTTTCATTTATAATA
>JAYTUY010000054.1:0-7768 GCA_043744275.1 Saprospiraceae bacterium | reverse complement strand
TCAGTGGCACATCAGTGACATCAACGTTCACAACAACACCAGGAGCGTGTGGAGGAACGGTTACGGAGACATGGACAGCGACAGATAATTGTCAAAGAGTAATTGCATCTGTATCAAGAGTTATCACAGTCAGTCCAGCAACTATAGCGTCATTTGCGTCAATAAATGACATAACGGTAGCTTGTGGTAGTGCTACAACAACGAACCCCCTCAGTTACAGCAACGGCTTAACAGGCGATTGTGCAATAAGTGGTTTCGTGAATTCCACCTTAAGTTTGCCAACTGGTGGAGGTTGTTGTGGTGGTGATATTACAGAAACATGGATATTTACAGATAACTGTAATAGAATGATTACTAAATCACGGGTCATTCGTTTTTTCTCTACCACAACGGTTACAGCAGTCACCTTATCAGGCAATAATATCTGCAGCGGAGCAACAGTGAATTTATCATTCACAATCACTGGTGGATTAAGCCCATATACTGTTGTTTACAACAATGGTACAAGCAATGTGACAGTGACCAATTATGTAAGTGGTCAATTAATACCTGTTACAGCAACTACTACTTCGACTTTCAGAGTGGTGAGTGTAACTGATGCCAATGGTTGTACTGTTATACCACCAGCAATCGTATCAGCCATTTTGACGGTTAATAAAATTATTAGAGCCAATCTTGACAATTCTGTTCAAGGTGGTGTATCAAGCCCTAACGGAACACTTATTTGTTTGGGTGCTACAACTCCAGTTGTTACTGTTCTTTTCAATGGTAATGAAATCAAAACATTTGTATATGCTATTAATGGTGTTTCACAACCAGCAGAAACAGTCAGTAGCAATAAATTCAGTATTATGGCTACAGTAGGAGGTGTTTATTCTTTGGTTTCAGTAACTGATGCCTCAGGTTGCCCAGGAGTCGTATCTACTGATAAAGTGACTATCATAGATGGTCGAATCATCATTACTCAACAACCAGTTTCTCAAACGCCTTGTATCGGTACATCTTTTTCACTATCAGTAACTGCTACAACTGACATGTCGTTGACAAAAACTTATCAATGGCGTAAAAACGGTAGTCCAATATCAGGGGCAACAAGTTCTTCATACACTGTTGCAAGTGCTACTGCTGCTGATTTTGCTAATTATGATGTTGTTATCTCCAACGGAGCTTGTGCAAGTGTCACTTCTAATACTGTTACAGTATCGAACTGTTCTGTTAAAGTAGATATTATTGCCAGCATGGAAGGTGCTTTAGGTGGTGGCAGTCATGCGGCATTTATGAATCCGCCAATAGCTGTTCCACCGCTGCCTCAACTGGATAATACAAATTTAATTGCATTACAAATTGTGGATTATGTAACGGTGCAATTGCGTAAGAGTGGGATGCCTGGAAATAATACAGTCATTCAAAGTCAACAAGCGATGATTAAGAAAGATGGTCATATTGTAGCTCTCGATGGTGTTTCACCACTCACTTTCACGGGTATTGCAGCAGGAGATTACAATATTGCTGTGCTTCATCGCTTCCATTTACCTATTCGTACTACAACAGGTGTTCCGCTATCAGCATCGGGAGTAACAACAACTGATATGACTACGGTAGGTAGCGTCATTGGAGCTAAGTTAGTAGGAGTTAAATATGCCATGTATGCGGGCGATGTCAATGCAAGTGGTCGTGTAGCAGCAAATGATATATTAGCAGTTAATGCTCAGAACGGTACGTTTGTAACAATTGCTAATTACGCTATAACTTTTGACATCAATTTTAGCGGTCGGGTAGCCGCAAACGATGTTCTATTGTGTAATGCCAACAACAGTGTATTTGGAGTTAATTTGAATCAATAATAAATAAATTTAATAACTAATTTAAAAGATTTAAAAATGAAGAGAATATTAATATTGACAGTTTTAACATTTTGTAGCTTAACAGCTTTTAGTCAATCTTATTGTATCAAAGTGTTCAAAGTTGCCGAAGCCCCAAGCCCTACTGGGAATATTGTTCTAAGATTTGAATTGACTTCAGCTTCACTGCCACTGAATGTTGAACTTTATACAATTGACATAGTACCTGTAGCAGGTGTACAAGAAACAGCCTTTTTCACCTTTATTAATGGCATAAATGACATCGGACCAAAAGCATTGCCTCTAACATTAGGAACTTTGACATTCAAAAAAGACGGCACGCCCAATATTGTATTTGATCTTTTAGTATCTCCTGATGCGCCTCTTGTTACAAGTAATTTCACTTTTATTCCAAATGATGCCACTTGTACGGATTTGGATTTACCAACTGCCCTCCTCCCGCTCGAATGGCTCTCATTCAAAGCTAACTCTATCCAAACACCAACAGGCACTAAAGTCGCCTTAGATTGGTCAACGGCTTCTGAAAAAGATGTGAAAAACTTTGAAGTGGAGCGGAGTGAAGATGGTAAAGTCTTTAAAAAAATAGGGGAAGCATTGCCTGCTTCTAATAGCGTTGGCACTCATAATTATTCTGCTTTAGATGAGAAACCTTTGTCAGGAGTATCTTATTATCGGGTTCGCCAAACGGATTTTGATGGAAAAACGGCTGTTACCAAAATTGAATCTGTCAACATAAATAATCAGAAATCTAAAAGCAAATTCACTTTCTATCCAAATCCCATTCATAAAGGCACTCCCCTCAGTATTTTGACCGATGAACAGGGTGAATACTCATTTAAAGTGATTGATTTAACGGGTAGAGTAGTTTACAACGCCAAACTTAATGGCAATTCTGAACTTGAAAACATGAAACTCTCAGGCGGTACTTATTTGTATGAAATTCTTTCAGGTGACCAAACTATTTCGGGTAAAATATTTGTAGCTGATTAATCATAGCATATTATATTGAAAATTGAAAACAGAGGGGGTAATTGCATAGGCAGTACCCCCTCAGTATTGTGAGTCATTTCAGCCAATATTTTAAACAAAAAGGTATAAATGATGTTACTTGTTTTTAGACTTATGTCAAGTATCCTGCCCTGTATATATTTTCAATTTATGTTTTCATCTATTCCTTTCATAAATAAATGATCAAAGCTTTAGTATGATTAAAAGCAGTACCAGAAAGTATATATTTTCAAAAGGCATCGACGAATATTTTGAAGGCGTTTATAAAGGTTATCAATTTGCCATTCGTTTTTTTAAAGAAGCATTTGTCTCTCCTTTCCATTTCCGTGAAGTCATCAATCAATGTTTTGAAGTAGGTATCAAATCATTGTCACTCATTACACTTGTTGGGTTTATCGTTGGTATTGTTTTTACGAAACAATCACGTCCATCTTTAGAAGATTTTGGAGCGACTTCATGGCTGCCTTCTCTCATTGGCATTGCCATCGTCAAAGCATTGGGTCCTTTGGTAACCGCTATTATTTGTGCAGGTAAAGTTGGTTCAAGTATCGGAGCTGAATTAGGCTCTATGAAAGTGACCGAGCAAATTGAGGCGATGGAGGTTTCTGCCATCAATCCCTATAAATATTTAGTCGTGACGCGCGTAATTGCTACCACTATTGTGATTCCTGTATTGGCACTTTATTGCAGTTGTGTAGGGCTATTTGGTTCATATTTTAATGTCAGAGCAGAAGAAGCCACCAGTATATCAACGTTTTACAAAAATGCTTTTTCAAATATTGCTTTTATCGATCTTTTTTCATCTTTAACCAAATCAATCGTTTTTGGTTTTACAATTGGCATAGTCGGTTGCTACAAGGGGTTTAATGCATCTCAAGGCACTCGTGGTGTAGGTAAAGCCGCTAATCAAGCGGTCGTTTTAGCGATGTTTTTAATTTTTTTAGAAGAAGTTATTATTGTTCAAATTGCCAATTGGATTTTACACTATTAAAAAATGGTAAATGATAAATGATAAAGTATGAATATTGATGTCATAAATAAAGACGAATCGGTTATAGCTATCAGCGGATTGTACAAATCGTTTGGTGAGTTGAAGGTATTAAAAGGCGTTGATTTAAATGTTTTTAAGGGTGAAAACGTCGGTGTTCTCGGTAAATCAGGCACTGGAAAGTCTGTTTTAATCAAAATTATGGTTGGTTTATTGAAGCCTGATAAGGGTGAAGTGGTAGTATTGGGCGAGCATGTTGACAAATTGCAAGGAAAGGAATTGGATGCTTTGCGGCTACGTATTGGGTTTTCTTTTCAAAGTAGTGCCCTGTATGACAGTATGAATATCTATCAAAATTTAGCCTTTCCTCTCACTATGAATGTTAAAAATTTGACTAAAAATCAAGTGGATGAAGCTGTCGAGGAAGCCTTAGAAGCAGTGGGTTTAAAAAATAAAATCAATCAAATGCCATCCGATTTATCAGGTGGGCAACGAAAAAGAATAGGCATTGCTCGAACCCTCATTCTCAAACCTGAAATAATGCTTTATGATGAACCAACTTCGGGTTTAGACCCTGTAACAAGTGCTGAAATTAATGCGCTCATCAATGAAGTGCAACAGAAATACAACACTACATCTGTCATCATTACGCATGATTTGACGTGTGCAAAAGCCACTTGCAACCGAATAGCCATGCTTATTGAAGGGCAATTTTTGAAAATTGGGAAGTTTGAAGACGTATTTAATAGTGACAATGAGCAGGTAAATGATTTTTTTAACTATAATTTTATACAATAACGCATGAACGAGTCATCTAATAAACGCGCCGTCATAGTCGGTCTATTTGTCATTCTCGGGCTCACATTTTTAGTCGGAGGCATTCTTATGGTCGGCAATTTGCATGAAACTTTTAAAAGGAAAATGGAAATTGTTTCATTTTTCGACGATGTGAATGGCTTGCAAAAAGGCAATAATATTTGGTTTTCAGGTGTCAAAATTGGCACAGTTAGCAAATTACAGTTTTATGGAAATTCACAGGTGGTTGTTAATATGAATATTGAAACAAAAGTGCAGCAATATATTCGTAAAGATGCCAAAGTGAGAATCAGTACCGACGGATTGATAGGCAATAAAATCCTCGTCATTTACGGTGGTACTGAGGGGTATGCCGAAGTGCAAGAAGGCGACACTTTAACCGTTCAAAAAACAATTTCTACGGAAGACATGATGAGCACTTTGCAAAAAAATAACGACAATGTGTTGGTGATTACAACAGATTTTAAGTCTGTTTCAGCTGATATGAAAGCCGTTGCCTCAGATTTTAAGTCAATTAGTAGAAAATTGACAACCAATGAAGGCTCTGTCGGCAAATTATTGAACGATGACGCTCTCTACAACAACATCAATACAGCCACTGTTTCGCTCAAAAATGCCTCCGCCAAAGCTCAGGAAATGGTCGCTTCGCTGAACAATTTCACAGCCGGACTCAATAAAAAAGGCACTCTTGTCAATGATTTGACCACCGATACAGTCGTTTTTAATTCCTTTAAAAACTCTATTTTGCAACTGCAAAATGTAGCCGACACAGCTTCCCGATTCATCACCGACCTTAAAACGACTGCCAATAATCCCAATTCATCAGTCGGCGTTTTGCTACGTGATGAAGAAGCGGGCGCTTACCTAAAAGGAACCATGAAAAGTTTAGAAAGTGGCTCTAAAAAATTGGATGAAAATCTCGAAGCCTTGCAGCACAGCTTTCTACTCCGCTGTTTTTTTAAAAAGAAGGAAAAAGCGGCTAAAAAGAATTTAATGAAGAATTGAAATAGCGGTATGGCAAATTTTTATTTATATTTGCTAATAAAAAGTTGAGCAAAATATGAAAATCAGAAAATTGCATATCAAAAATTACAAAGTCTTTGATGACCTTGAATTGGATTTTACAGATGCTAATGGTGTTACATTGGATAAAATCGTGTTGGCTGGAGTGAATGGTTGTGGGAAAACGACGATTTTGGAGATTATTAAGAAAATGTATGACGGTACACTTTCTGATTATTTTATCAACTTTAGCGAAGGCTTCATTGAAATAGAGATTGAATTAACTGTATTAGAAAAAATAAATCTTCAGAAACACTTAGATACTTTATTTAATGATACAAATATGAAGATATATGATACGAATAAGTTGATGAAGAGTAAATATTCAGATTTTTTTACTCGTTTAACTTCTTCAAAAAGAGATTTATCATTGAAATATATGAAAGGTATTGGGATTTTCTATGGTATTGTTTTTAGTAACAATATTCATAAAAATAGTGCACGGTTACTATATTTGTCAATTAATAATAATGTAAAAAATTATATATCAAAAAAGAAAATAGGACATAATAATTTTGAAATAATACATTTAGATTCTTCAAAAAATCAAATGAAACAACTAGCCTTGAAAGAAATTAGAAATGAGGTATTTAAAAATGAGGATACTGCACCCCGTCAAAGTAAAGAAAAAGCAATTAAACAAATAACAAAAGCCTTAACTGGTATGAATCTAACGACTAAATTAGTCGATTTAGAATCAGAAGAACTCATTTTTGAAAGCGTCAACGGTCAAAAAATCAAATTTGAAGACTTATCGAATGGGGAGCAAACACTTTACTTTAGAGCTATTTATTTAAGTAAATTGAATCCTCAAAATTCAATTATCATGATAGATGAACCTGAGGACTCATTGCATCCAACTTGGCAACAAAAAGTTTTAAAATTGTATCAGAATATTGGAGAGAACAATCAGCTCATTGTCGCCACGCATTCTCCGCATATTATAGGGTCTTCAAATGCAGAAGAAGTGTTTTTATTAGAAATTGATGAAAACCAAGTCGAAGCGGTTCATCCAAAATATACTAAAGGACATTCGATTGATTATATTTTAGAAGTCATGGGAGCCAATCCAAGAGACACGACTGTTATCAGTACAGTTGAAGCCTATTTAACGCTTATTCGTAAGGGGCAACATCAGACAGAAAAAGGTTTAAAACTCAAATCTGAAATTGATGCACTTAATCTCGACCCGAATAGTGAAGAAATGCGGCGTTTAGATTTAAGTATAAAACGTTTCAAAGCCGTTCAAGTATGAGGTATATTCAAAGGCAACCACTCGAAACGGCTATTCAAAATCAACTTTCAGCCAAAACAACAACCAATTTTAATAGCCTTACCAACAGTCAACGTCTTGATATTGTCGCTAAATTATTGGCTTCTCAAAAGCAGTTATGCGCCTATTGTGAATGCCCAATTTCACTATTAGCTAACCATATTGAGCATTTTGAAGAACAAAACGATGCACCAAATCGGGTTTTCGATTATACCAATCTCCTGTTATCATGCGAAGGTAATAAAGACCCTGCCGTTCGCCCTGAATCAATTGCGGACACTCATTACCGAAAGAGCAATATTTCATGTGGACATCGAAAAGCAAAATCTCATCATGACAATATTGAAGTAGATTATACCCTTTTATTGAACCCAACCAATAATATATCTGCTTTGTTTTCTTATGCAGATGGTATGGTTGAGCCAAGTAGAATTTGCTCGAAAAATGAAGCAATTCAAGTAGAATATACTATAAAACGCTTGAATTTGGATGCTCACAGAATAGAAAATAATAGAATAAATGAGATTGTCCTCATCCAAAATCAGTTAGAAGAATTGACTAAAGAAGAGAGAAAAAACTATATCCGAAGTTTATTGGATGAAACAAAAGAAACTCTAAATCCTTATTATTCTACTGTTAAAGACAACTTTGGTTTTATGCTTTTATAATTAATTCAAGTTGCTAGTTAAGAAAAAGGTCGGACACCGTGGAAAAAGATAACTTAGAGGTGCTAAACAAAAAGTACCGCCAAGATGTCCG
>JAYTUY010000053.1:0-30000 GCA_043744275.1 Saprospiraceae bacterium | reverse complement strand
TTTAAAAGGGCTAAAGCAACTCAATCTAAACATAAATTAAATTCATCTTGAATTACCAATATTTAATTTATTCCTAATTTAACAAAGTCAAGTTAATATAATAAAAAAACATGCCAAAAAAAATCTATGTGACATAGAAAAAGGGTAGAAAAGAAATTTTTTTTTCTCAAATACGACCACTCCTTGCTTATTTCATACCATTCCCTAAATAATATGTAACAAATATTAATGAATGTTTTATATGTTAAAAGAATTCTTTTATATTTGCATCGTGTAGTTTTCTCATAGTATGTTTTTTGCTCCTACATCGTTCCCCCTTTGATGTAGGAGTTTTTTTTTGTTAAAAAAACTCCTTTCTACCGACATATTGCACCTCCAGTGCATTTTTCACTTTTCACTACCGACATTATGCACCTCCGGTGCTTTTCATTTTTCACTTTTCACTAAAATAAGTGTCTTTTCAAAATAATATAGTCTTTATTGGTATCTATCATTTAACAATTAAAATCATTTTCAATTCATGAGAAAATTCTTTTCTTTTTTCCTGACAGCCATTGCCATTGTCTCATTCACCTCTTGTTTCGACATCACAGAAGAAATTACGGTCAAAAACGATGGTTCAGGTCAGTATGTAAGCCGCATTGATGCTACTAAATTCGCTGAGCAAATGCAATTGTTCGCTGCTTTTGACACCACAGGCGAGATGATTCCGAAATTGAAATATTCATTAGACTCTACTTTTTCTGCCACTTGGGACACTTACAGAGGAGCAAAAGGCATCACGAATGTAAAAATTGACACCTCCGTCGCCTATATATATGTGTTGACGATGGATTATGCGAACGTGACGGCTCTCAATTCAGCTATTGGCTTGAATAAAAGCGCGAGCGAGCAAAATCTATACTCTTGGGAAAAAGGTAAAATTTCGAGAAAAGACACGCCACTCAACTTGGGCGATATGAAAACCGAAGATGAATCGCAGCAGGAAATGGTCAAAGGCTTCTTGAAAGATATGAAATACACCATTATTTATCATCTGCCAGGCAATGTCAAAGAGGCGACCAATAAAGATTCTAAAATTTCGGATGATAAAAAATCCGTCACCTTAGAATGTAATCTCTTAGATGTGATTGATAACAAAGTGAAATTGAGCAATGAGGTGACTTATAAAAAGTAGTCGTTATTGGTTATTTGTTATTCGTTGAAAAATCAAAACCGTCGTTGTCTCTTTTGGCAACGGCGGTTTTGATTTTATGGGAAGCCCCCCTCAGTATTTAATGAATAGACTTGTTGCGATGGGAACGCGGATGACACAGATTTAGCTGATTATCACGGATTATTTAAAATTAAACAGGAAAAATCTGCGATAATCTGCTAAATCTGTGTCATCCGCGTTCCTATTACGCTATACTGCGCTGAAATTCAACTGGGTTGCCATAATATGAAGCATCAACACCTGCATCTAATAAGGCATTGAGTTTATCAAGTACCGATGTGGAATTTTCCACAGGTTCTTTCACTGATTGATGAGGCACTTCATTTTTTTGTATAAACCTAATTTTCAAACGTTTAAGCAAAGGCTGAAGCTGTGCTTGGATAAGATTCTAAGGATAACGCTTCAAAAGTATCCTTGGGTAAAACAAAAAAATCAACTTGCCAAAGTGCCATCTCAATTTTAATTTTATTGCAATTGTATTTTTAACAATATTAAGACCCCTCAGTATTCGAGGATTTTCGCTGCAAATTTACAACTGTTCTCTCGATATTTCCATATTTTATCCCTCCTCATCAAGTCGCATTTATTTTGTTTAAAAAATACCCACTTGACTTATATTAAAATGAGTAACTATTTTTTTACTTTTAGCTTTTAAAATACCCCCTCCTGCCACGCTCGGCTCGCAGTGACAAAAACCATATTCTTTTTTATAAAAATTCACACTATTTTTAATTCATAAAACAAACGCCATCCAATATTTAATCATTTACTATGAAAATAATTAAATTTTTACTCTCTCTCGTCGCTACGGGCGGTTTGCTGTGGGCACTCAACACATCTTTCAACGTGAAAGGCTTGCCACTGCCTGCACTCGGCAAATTTCTTAACCCATTTGAAGGCTTTTGGCAAAATGGCGATGCACTCTCCAATAAGCCTGAAAACATGACTTTTCCTGATTTGAAAAGCAATGTGAAAGTGGTGTACGACGACCGCATGGTGCCGCATATTTTTGCAGACAATACGGCGGATGCCTACTATGTTCAAGGTTATATTCATGCCACCAATCGCCTTTGGCAAATGGATTTCATTACCCGTGCTGCCAGCGGTCGCCTTTCAGAGGTCTTGGGCAGTCGGATACTGAGGGGGTCGCTCACTTCGGTGGATATTGACAAACTCAATCGCCGCCGAGGTATTACCAAAGGGGCTGAGGCGACTGTTGAAGAATGGAAAAAAGATGCGGAAACTTGGGCTTTGATTCAGAGCTATTGCACGGGCGTAAACGCTTACATCAGTCATTTGGATTATAAAAATTATCCGATTGAATATAAAGTGTTTGGCGTTGCACCTCAAACTTGGACGCCACTCCATATGGCACTTTTTGCAAAATATATGGCAATGGATTTGGCTCTCGGAGAAGATGATTTAAGGATGACCAATTCTAAAACCCTTTTTGGAAGCGATTTCGACGCCTTATTTCCTGAATATTTTAAGGAGCAAGAGCCTGTTGTGCCAAAGGGTACTTCTTGGGTAGCTACGCCGTTGAAGATTTCAAGTATGCCACATACTTCAAATTTAAACACGCCAAAGGAAGGCGACCCCCTCAGTATGTTGAGCTTTAAAAGCTATGAAGATGCCAAACCCGATGAAAATAATGGCTCAAATAACTGGGCAGTAGCTGCTTCAAAAACTAAAAATAAAAAGCCTATTTTATGTGGCGATCCGCATTTAGGGCTTCGTTTACCTTCAATTTGGTATGAATTGGAGATTTCAACGCCTGAAATGAACGTTTATGGCGTTTCTTTGCCAGGCCTTCCTGCTGTTGTGATTGGCTTTAATGACCATATCGCTTGGACTCAAACAAACGTCGGGCATGACGTTGCCGATTGGTATTCTATCAAATGGAAAGACAATTCTAAGGCAGAATATATGCTGGATGGTGCGGCTAAAAAAATAGAAACGCGCATCGAAGAGATTAAAATAAAGGGCTTGCCGACTATTTTCGATACGGTCAAATATACCGTTTGGGGTCCAGTGGTTTATGAAAATGATACGATGCCGCAAGCCAATATGGCATTTCATTGGATTGCGAATGTCGTATCTGAATCAACCATCAAAACCTTCGTGAATTTGAATAAAGCAAAGAATTATGATGAATATGCAGCAGCTATCAATGACTTCAATGTGCCTGCTCAAAATTTCGCATTTGCTTGTAAAGATGGTGATATTGCCTTGAAAGTGATGGGGCTTTTCCCTAAAAAAGCAAAAGAACAAGGTCGTTTTTTACAAGATGGCTCTAACTCTGCCAACGCTTGGCAAGGCTATATTCCGAAAGAAATGAATCCTCAATATCGCAATCCTTCACGAGGTTTTGTTTCATCAGCCAATCAACAATCAACGGATCCAAGCTATCCGTTTTATTACGATTCAGAAAATTTTGAACCTTATCGTGGGCGCATTGTCAACAAATTTTTATCTAAATCCGATACTTTTACGGTAGAAGATATGATGAAAATGCAGACCAACAATTATAGTCTCATGGCAGAAGAAGCTTTGCCAAATATGATTAAAAACTTGGATTCAACGGCTCTGAATGAGGTTGAAAAAGGTTTATTGACAGCATTGAAAGGTTGGAATTATTACTATGAAGCGGATAAAGTAGCCCCTATTTATTTTGAAGAATGGTACAATACTTTTTATGATGCTACTTGGGACGAAGTGAGCAGCAACAAAAATGCTGTGAATATTGCTAAACCTAAAAACTGGCGCACCGTTTATTTGCTCCGCGATGAACCGACGAGTAAGTTTTTTGATGTCGTCAACACGCCTGATAAAAAAGAAACAGCTAAAGATATTTTGACCGCTGCTTTTAAAAAAATGGCAATCAATCTTGTAGCATTGCAAGCCGAAATGGCTGTGAAATTTCCAGAATCACCTGTCCTCAATTGGATGCATTATAAAGATACTGAGGTGCCTCATATTTCTATGATACCTGGTTTTGGTCGTTATCATTTGGCTAATGGTGGTTATGGAAAGGCGATAAACGCCATCAAAAAAGATCATGGTCCTTCATGGCGGATGATTGTCGAATTGGGCGATAAGCCGAGGGCTTTTGTGGTCTATCCAGGCGGTCAATCGGGCAATCCTGGTAATCAAAATTATGATGCTTTTGTTGATAAATGGGCAAAAGGAGAGTATTATGAAGCAGTTTTCCTTAGAAAAGCTGATGAAAGCAACCCACGTATCACCAGCGTACAAGAGTTTAAAAAATAATTTCCCCAAAGGAATTCCTTCGAAAAAATCAAAATATTGAAAAATTTTCTTCTTAAAATATATAAAAATTATGTTGGAAAAAATAAAAAGTTTAGGCTTAGGCGGTGGTGCCATTGTATTATTAGGCGTGTTGGCGCAACTGTTTTTTCCGTGGTGGATTATTGCGGTGGTCGCCCTTTATGTAGGCTATTTTGTACATGAGTCGCCTGCCAAAAGTTTCGCTTATGGCACTGCTGCCGTTACGCTCATGTGGCTCACATATGCAGGCATTCAAAGCTCAATGAATAGTGGATTGATGAGTACTTCCGTATCAGAGATGACTGGCGGCGCACTGAGTGCTGCTCAGTTGATGGTTTTTACGGGTGTCCTCGGCGGCTTAGTCGGCGGCTTTGCTGCTATGACGGGTACTATGTTGCGCCAATTGATAGATGAATATCGTGTGAAAAGTTAAGCATATCATCCATTTCACATTCAGACAAACGTGTATCAAGTTCCTAAAAAATAGCTACAAAAAAGCTGTTTAGGGAACATGATGCACGTTTTTGCGTTTTGGGTATGACACATTATTTTTTTTGTCATTCAGTTTGTCATTCAGGAGGAATCTCTTTTTACCATTACGAATGCACAAAAGAGATTCCTCCTGAATGACAAAAAAA
This sequence comes from Saprospiraceae bacterium, assembly GCA_043744275.1. GTDB lineage: Bacteria > Bacteroidota > Bacteroidia > Chitinophagales > Saprospiraceae > JAAFJT01. The sequence goes on along the minus strand of JAYTUY010000053.1, from coordinate 24,858 downwards.
ATAAATCATAATTAATTGAAAATGAAACAGTTAGTAATTTTATTTCTTTTTATTCTCATCAAAACAACGCCTTTAAAATCTCAAATACCGGCTCAGGATTCTGCTTTTACGGTGGTCACTATTGCACCTGCTCAGAGTTTTTATTTGGATAGCCGCTTGATGTCGAACCTCAATGGAAGGTCTCGATTGACCATTCCAGTCAATTTGCCTGAAGGAACGGTGCGTTGGTATTATTCCTTTGCTGCTTCTGAATCCAAAAATGAACCGCTCGAATGGGTCGGTTTGGCAGGACAATTGACCAAATTGTATGACAGAACGGGTATTGCTTCGGAGGTCATCAATCGGCTTGTGAAGCCTGCTGGAACGACGGTTTGTGATATTTTTGTATTAAATACTGAGGGGTCTCTTTTTTTTGAAAATAAAGAAGACGATAAAATAATAATGGATAAAGATTTTTCAAGACAAAATATGACAGGCGGTATCGTGGAGGTTTGGGTAAAAAACAAACGTCCTGTTCTTGGTTTGAGCAATCCGAGCATTAAAACGGGTATTAATGTGAAGATTGAAATATCGGCTGTGGTGTCAAAATCCAAGCCATCAAGTCCTATATTTTTAAAAGAAACAACTTGGAATAAGGCTCAAAAAGAGGATTTATGGTCTAAAATGAGCTATGCTTTTGACGGTAAAAAAAACAGTCAAACAGATGCTGTCACGCTGTGTGCCATTGATAGTTTTGTCCATATTTATACTTTTCAAGAATATGCAATGATGACGGAATCAGAGAAAAATTATAAACTCATGTCAAAAGTAGAAGCCTGTTTTGCAGCATCAGGCAATCAAAATTTGGGCATTGAAATGGGTGAAGTGGCGGCATTGAAAATACAGAGAGATACACTTGAACAAGCTGGTAATTTTACAGAAATGCTTCGGGTTTCAAAAAAAATAACGGACTTGGAATACCCCTCAGTACAAAACCGTTTGAAGCAGGCAAGAGCCTATATTTTGACGAATAAAAGCAATGAAGCCCTTGAAATACTCAACCCGATGTTGCGCTCTATGCCCGATGATTGGGCATTGAATTTAAATTTGGCACATGCGTATTTATTTGATAATCAATATGATAAAGCTGAAAAAATTTATTTGAAGTTTAAAAACAGTTTAAATACTGAGGGGGTAAGTTGGGAGCAAATAGTGAGTACGGACTTTAAGTTTTTTATTCAAAATAAAATTTTCAATTCGAGATTTGACAACATTAAAAAGAAGTTGAAAATTAAAGATTAATGCGAATATTGGATTAAAATAATTAAAAAGCATCAGAGATGCGTAATATTTGTAGTAAAATCGAACAAGAATACTTTTTAAGGTGCAGAGCTCCGAAACAGAGTAACAAATATTACGGTGCGCTGCACCTTAAACCATTTTTTTCTATAAAATGCTACGAATATTGCGCATCTCTGATGCTGTTTCCACTTATTTTAATTCAATATCCGCATGACTAAGGAGTTTATGTCCATGTTATTTTCATTTTTCACTTTTCGTTTTTCACTTTTCACTTTTCACTTTCTTTTTCAACTTCTTTTTCCTTTTCTTCGGCAGTCATTTTCAAGTCTTGATTGACAGCGATAGCGGCATTGAGCTCAAAGCCGATGATTAAAATAATGGCGTTGAGTTGAAGCCAAAGCAGTAGGACAATACCTGCTACGAATGAGCCATATAGTTTGTTATAATTGCCAAAAGTATCCACATAAAATGAAAAACCGATGGACGAAAGCAGCGATAAAACAGTAGCAGTAGAAGCTCCTGGAGAGAAAAAATGTACTTTTCGCTTCATCGCCACACCAAATTTATAAATAATGGCGATGCCCAAATAAATAGACCCGATAACGGTCACCCACCTCAAAAGGTCTAAAAAATTAGCAGTGCCTGCGCTCAATTTCACCAATTTGAACAGCCATTTGAAGAGCTGATTGCCTAAGATGATGAGAAATGTGCTGATAAAAAGTAAAATCCCTAAGAGGAAAGTCATGCCGATAGCTCTGATGCGTTTTTCCCAAATATTTCTTTTTTTGAACACGCTGTGGTCTTTTTCAAAACCGCGCATCAACGCCATTAAGCCATTGCTGGAAAAATAAATGGCGAGTATAAAACCAATAGAAAGGAAATCCGTGCGTTTGGTTTTGACAAAAGTTTTAACAGTATTGAACAAATCTTCGCCTGTTTTATTGGGCATTATTTCGATAATGCCGTCGTGCAATTGTTTTAAAACATCCGCTTTATCAATGGGTAAAAAGGGAATTAAAGAAAACAATACTAAAAATGCAGGAAATAAGGACATGAAAAAGCTAAACGCAATGGCATTTGCTCGCATCATCAACAGAGGATTGAGGAAAATTTCATTGTATAAAAAAATGAGGACATCATACAACGCTACGCCTTGAAAACCAGGTAAAGAGTTGATTTTAGATTGTTCTTTCAGCCGATTTAAAAAAGGTGAATTAGAAAAATATGTTGATATATTGTCTATCATAAATAAGTACATCAAATTTTTGGCGCGTAAAATTAAAGAAAATTAAGGAAAACAGAGGTGTACTGAAACATATTCCTGAAATATTAAATCAAATTAAAGTATCAACGTTGAAGTCACTTAATTTCGTCTTAAAACTAAGACATTCGATGCCTTAAACGGGGGCATTTAGTCGAATGAATACTGAGGGGGGGAACAAAAATGTCAATGAAATTTGTTTTGATACTCGAAATGTTTATTTTCGCTATTTAATTTATAATTTAAAGAAGCAATACGCTTATCGCATTACTGAAATGATAAAAAATATGTTTGGAGACAATCACGGCTTGGATGAAAGAAGTGTTGATTTTATCAGCAAAGCCATTGAAAAAGCGAATTTACCGGGCTTCGATTATGTGGAGTTCAAGCAAGCTTTATCGAATATCGCTAAAATGAATATCGACGAAGCCACCGCCTTCAAATCCGCTTACGGAACGGCTATGACAATGGGCTTGACGAAAGAAAAACTGCTCGAAACCGCCAATCACTACAGAGCCATTGTTTCAAAAGAAAAGGAACAATTCGACGTCGCTTCTGAAAAGCAAAAAGATTTGAAAATAGGCGACAACTTGCGGCAGGTAGATGATATGAGTAAAAAAATATTAGATAATGAATTGAAAATCAAACAGTTGCAAGATGAAATCGAAACCCTGCGCGTAAAAGTACGCGGCATGGATTATGAGCGTGAACAGGCTTATAGCAAAATTGAAGAAGCCAAAACCAAGTTCACTTTTGCCCATCAAAGCATCTTGAATCAGATTGAAAAAGATATTGAGAATATTCAAAAGTACTTATAAAACGAGAGAACAATTTTTATGAAAATTTAAAAAAACTAAGAAAAATGGCGAATATCACACCTGTTTCTTCGACTTCAATGGAGTTCAAACCTAAAACTTTTTGGCAAAAGCCTGAGGGTGTCACTGGATTAATATTTGGCGCGGGCATCTTAATAGGTGGCGGTTATTTATTTATGAAAATATTACCCTCTTTGATTGCTTTGGCGGCTAATACACTTTATTTGGCATTGCTATTAGTAGCTTTAGCGGCTGTCGTATATATGGTGCTCGACCCTCGTATGCGTAACCTTGTTTGGTTTGCCTACAAATCTGTCATGCGGAGCATTACGGGTATGTTTGTACAGATAGATCCGATTGGGATTTTGAAAAGTTATGTTGAAAGTCTTCAAGATAATTTGGGCAAAATGAGTAAGCAGATTGGCATTTTGAAAGGTCAAAAAAGCCAACTGAATCAGTTGATGGCATCCAATAATAAGGAGATTGATACCAATATGAAGTTGGCAGATCAAGCCAAAAAGCAAGGAAAAGAGCCTGAAATTGTGCTTTTTACTCGCAAAGCGGCTCGTTTGCAAGAGAGCAATGAAAAATATGATGTCTTAGCGAAGAAGATAGAAGTGATGGAGCGCATTTTAAACAAAATGTATGAAAACTCTGGCTTGCTCGTTGAGGACATGAAAGACCAAGTGAAAGTGAAGGAGCAAGAGCGCGCGGTGATTCGCACCAGCCACTCGGCTATGCGTTCGGCAATGAGTGTTTTATCAGGCGATCCAGATAAGCGTGCGATGTTTGAAATGGCGATGGAAAGCATTAATAATGATGTGGCAAGTAAAGTTGGCGAAATGGAGCGTTTCATGGAAATGTCAAACAGTGTGATGAGTTCTATTGACTTGCAAAATGGTGTTTTTGAAGAAGAAGGCATGAAAATGCTTGAAGAATGGGAATCAAAAAGCTCACTCATGCTTTTAGACCCTAAGCAACAAGAGACGCTTCAACTCAGATCTGCTCCGCAAGCCGATAAGCAACAAGGCTCTTCAAGCAATAGCGATTATGATAATCTTTTTAAATGATGAATTAGGAATTAGGAATTAGGAATTTTATATCATTTTGGTATATTATGGTTAAAATAAAAAAAGTGAATAATTGGGTAATGCCCAGATTGTTCACTTTTTTTATATACCCCTCAGTATTTTATTGATTATAAATAACTGATAATCAATTATTTACGTCTAATTCCTAATTCCTAATTAATAAACTGCTTCGATAATGCGGCGAATAATAGCTGAATCGCCCATTGTATAATAATGCAAACAAGGCACGCCAGCGGCTTTGAGCTCTTTGGATTGAGCGATGCACCATTCAATGCCTACTTCTTTTACGGCTTCATCCGTTTCTGCTTTTTGGATTTCTTTGAGCAAATCATCGGGCAGATTAATAAAAAATACGCGCGGAATAGCAGTCAGTTGAGCCTTCTTTGTGATGGGCTTTAAGCCTGGCACGATAGGAACATTGATACCCATTTTACGACATTCTTCTACATATTTGATATAATGTTTATTGTCAAAAAACATTTGCGTCACAATATAATCGCCTCCAGCATCAATTTTTGCTTTGGTATAAGCCAAATCTGTGGCTAAACTCGGCGATTCGAAATGTTTTTCAGGATAGCCAGCGATGCCAATACAAAAATCCGTTTTCAAACCATTTGAAATATTCGGATCGAGATAAGTGCCATTGTTCATATCATTGACCTGTTTAGCGAGATCAACAGCATAGGCATGACCTTCAGGATGCGGATTGAATTTGTCTTCAAACTTAGCGGCATCCCCCCTCAGTACAAGCACGTTATTGACGTTCAAAAAATTCAAATCTATCAATGCATTCTCTGTTTCCTCTTTTGAAAAACCGCCACAAATAAGATGCGGCACAGCATCTACGCCGTAGCGATGCATAATAGCGGCACAAATGCCAACCGTACCTGGGCGTTTGCGAATGGCTGTTTTTTCATAGTATCCGCTGGGTCTTTTCCGATAAATAAACTCTTCACGATGGTAAGTGACGTCAATGAATGGCGGCTTGAATTCCATCAAAGGATCGAGCGTGTTAAAAATAGCTTGCATCGAGCCACCTTTAAGAGGCGGTAGCACTTCAAATGAAATCAAGGTCTTATCTTTTGCTGCCTCAAAGTAGTCGGTAACTTTCATATAAAAATTGTCTGATAAATTAATTTTTCAAAATTTCCACTGTCAAATATTCCTATATTTTATTGCGGGGCGAAATTACTGAAACTCTATCATTTAACCGACCATTATATTTTAATTTAAAAATAATCAAAATAATTTTAAAAAACAATCAAAAAACGCTCTAAGTTATTGTCACATCATTTCGGTATTATTAAGATTATTTTAATTAATTATGAAAATTTAATTTTCATTGTAAAATAAGAGAAAAATAAAAATTTTATAGAATATACCTAAGTAGAGCCTTTCAAAGTAACTAAATACCTGATTTTATAAATTTAATTTTTATCTAAAAAGTAGAGGAATTGTCAATTTTAAATAGTCACAAATCAATCAGTAATGTGGTCAATTTAAATTTGTTAGGCATTTACATTGCCTCATAATTAATAAAAAAAATAACATAAACGATGAAAGCTAAATCTTTATTTTTAAAACACACTTCATTGCTTGAAGACCAATTATTGAACAATTTGAAAGATGGGTACAAGCCCACTTTAGCCCTTGTATTCTGTTCTCCGAAACAACCTTTCGAGGATATGATACGGCTTTTTGATTCCTACAACATCGATTTATTCGGTTGTACTACTGCTGGAGAAATCACCGATGACTCATTAGCAGAAGGAGGAATCACTTGTCTATTTTTGGATATTCCAAAAAAACATTACAAGCTCCATTTAGAAAGAAATACTGAGGGGGTGTTTAGTAATGCCAAAAGAATGAGGTTACTCATTGATTATGCCTTCGACAATCCAGCAGTGATTGTTTGCTCATCAGGTGTTTTGAATGATGGCGAACAAATAGTAGCGGGATTAAAATATGGCGCAGACCGTGAAATACCTATTTTTGGTGGTATGGCGGGCGATGATTCAATGATAGAAAATTCGTATATTTTTTCAACAAGAGATATAACAAATAATGGCATAGCTGCCCTTATTTTTGACGGCGACCATGTAGAATTGAAAGGTTTGGCGACCAGCGGTTGGGAAGCCATCGGTGAATTTAATACTGTTACTAAAGCCGAAGACAATGTTATTTACTCTATCAATGATGTACCAGCTCTCGATTTTATTAACCGCTTTTTAGGCGCGGCAGAATCTGAGAATGTAGATAGCTTATCAATTGTATCCGCTCAATATCCTTTCCAAGTAGTTAAAGACAATGATTGCGAGGTGTTGAGAATGCCTATCAAGGTCAATGAAGTCGATAAGAGTTTAAGATTGGTCGGCAGTATTAAAGAGGGCTCAAAGTTTAGATTTTCAATTTCACCAAGCATAGATGTTATCAACAAAACAGTCAGTGAATTTAAAGATTTAAAACAAAATATGCCTGATGCAGAAGCCATGATTTTATTTTCTTGCATAGGCAGGCAAGCAGCTTTTGGACCATTTTTAGAAGATGAAGTTAAGGGGATTTATAACATATGGAAAAAACCAATGGCTGGTTTTTTAAGCTATGGTGAAATTGGGAATTTGAACAATGGAATTTGTGAGTTTCATAATGAAACGTGCAGTTTAGTGGTCATTAAGCAAAAATAATTCATACAATATGGAATAATTATTACATGTTTTTTTATACAGATTATGATAAATTCAAATAACGACAACTATATAGCATTTAAAGAAAGATTGCACACTTTGACTATAGTTGATGAACACAAAACTGAGTTGTTAAAATCTTTTGAAGAATTGGATAAGGACTATATTAAAATGGACTTTTTGCACAAGCAGAACGCCAAAGATAAAGTCATTACCATTAATCTTCTTCAAAGCACCGTAGAGGAATTGCAATTTCAAAAAAAATATATTGCAAGTGCCAACGAACAACTCATTAATCAAAAAAAACAACTCGAAGAGCAATCTGGAGAGTTGGCAAAAAGCCTTCAAGCTCTTCAAATGTCTTATGAAGAGCTTGAACAGTTTGCATATATTGCTTCGCACGATCTTAAAAGCCCCTTGCGAAATATAGGCAGCTATGCTCAATTGCTGAAAAAAAGGTATTCAAGCCAGTTGGATGATGAGGCAGATACTTTCCTCGATTTTATTGCCAATAATGCTCAAATGATGAACAATATCATCACTCATTTGCTCGAATATAGCACCATTGACCGCAAAAGAGAACTTTCATTGACGGATTTGAATCGCTTGATGGAGCTTATCAATTTTAATTTGAGAGAAACTATTGAGAAAAATGCAGTCAAAATTGAGTATCATGACTTACCAAAATTATGGCTGCAAAAAAGCAGTATCACTCAAGTTTTACATCATCTGATTGAAAATGCTATCAAGTATCGTTCTGACGAAGTACCACATATTATTATTGATTCTGAGAAATTACCTAATACCAATTTATGGCAATTTTCAATCAAAGATAATGGGCAAGGTTTAGATGAAATTTATAGCGAAAAAGCCTTTCAACCTTTTCAACGCATCAATATGCGTGACCTTCCTGGTGAAGGTATGGGATTAGCCATTTGTCGTAAAATTGTCAAGTTGCACGGTGGCGATATTTGGTTTAAGCAAAATCTTGAAAATGAAGGTGGCACCACATTCTATTTCACAGTTCAGGAGTTTAATGTTGAAAAAAATATAGAGGTTCAATAAAGATTTAGGCCGTAAGTAGTGTTTGGTTTTTAGTTTAGAGTATTTAGAAGTTTAAACACTTTATGTCTCTAAACACCAAAAACTAAAAACTCGTAACTACTTAGCGTTTTAATGTGCTAACTTTACGTCCTGAAATCTAAAAATATGAAAGTCATCATCCCTGTTGCTGGAGCGGGTATACGCCTTCGCCCGCATACCTACACACAGCCAAAGCCACTCATACCGGTAGCCGGAAAGCCCATACTTGCACATATTATTGATGAACTATTGGAAGCTGATTTCCGCGAATTTGTGTTTGTCATCGGGTATTTAGGAGAAAAAATCAAAAATTTTGTTGAAAATCGCTACAGAAATCTCAAATGCACTTTCATTGTGCAAGACGAGCGCAACGGTTTAGGTCATGCCATATGGTTAGCGCGCGAGGAAATTAAAGATGAAAAAGAACTTTTTATTGCTTTAGGCGATACTGTTTTTGATATGGATTTGAGTGAAATGCTTAAATCTCCTACTTCGTGTCTGGGTGTTCAGGAAGTAAAAGACCCTCGTGAATTTGGTGTAGTCATGTTGGATGAAAAAGGTTTTGTGAAAAAAGTGATTGAAAAACCTAAAATTCCACATTCCAACTTAGCCATCGTTGGTTTGTATAAAATATTGGAAGTCAAGGCTTTACTCAATGCATTAGAATATAATATGAAAAATGAGATTCGCACCAACGGCGAATTTCAACTCGCCGATGCTCTCCAACGGATGGTGACACAAGGCATCAAAATGACCACTTTCGCTGTCAATAATTGGTTTGATTGTGGGAAAAAAGAAATTCTTCTCGAAACCAATAAAACACTTTTAGAAAAAAACAACGTTTATGACGTTGATTTGCCCATCTTTGAAAATACAATCATCGTTCATCCCGTTAGTATAGGCGACAATTGCCAAATCAGTGATTCTATCATTGGTCCATACGTCACTATCGCTGACCATACCACTATCAAAGCCTCTATTATTCAAGACTCTATCATTGGTTCGTATTCTTATTTAAAAGAAATTATTTTGAATAAATCGGTAGTAGGTAGCGATACATCTATTCGAGGCATCAAACGCAGTTTGAATATCGGCGATAATACAGAGATAGATTTTAGTTAATGGATAAATAATTGATTTATAATTACTTACAGCTTTTTTTAAGTTTCAATTTTCAAAAAGTTAGTCATCAATATTCCTACTTTTTTATGAAAAAATCGAGTATTAAAATTTCAATAGCCATTTTATTGACAACCTTAATAATAGGTTGTAACGACGATGAGAAAAAAAATATCCCCGACGTATCCAATATCTCAACGAATGTCAAAATTCAAAGATTTGAACAAGACCTTTTTGCTATTGATACCCTCAATACTGAGGGGGGTATCCAAAACCTTGAAGCCAAATATCCAAAAGTAGCCAATCTATTCTTCGATGCTATCATCGGCGCAAAACAGCCGAATCAGACACCCCCTCAGTATCAAGCCATGATTAAGCAGTTTTTGACGGATACAACCGTTCGTAAAACAGCCGACACCACTCAAATTGTCTTCAAAAATTTTGAGCCTTACAAAAAAGAACTCGAACAAGCGGCTCGGTTTTACAAGTATTATTTCCCAAATCAACCCGATTTGACGTTTATTACCTTCGTTTCTCAATATAATTATGATGTTTTCAACTTCGGAAGAGACTCAATCGGCATCGGCTTAGATTTTTTCTTAGGCGAAAATCATTCAGACTATAATTTTATGGAAACCTTGCGCTATGCCTACGTGCGCCGAACTTTGACCAAAGAACACCTTGTTACCAAAGCTATGCGGCTGCAAATTGCTCAAATGGCAGCTAATACTGAGGGGGGGGAGCGAATGCTCGATGTGATGATTTTTAATGGAAAGCAATTGTATATTCTCGACCAATTATTGCCGAATACACCCGACAGTATAAAATTTGGCTATAATGCCGTTCAAACTCAATGGTGCAAAGACAATGAATCAGGCATTTGGTCAAGTTTCTTAAAAAATAATGTCCTCTATGAAACCAATTTCAAAAAAATAGCCAAACTCGTAACGCCCAGCCCCAACTCTCCAAGTATGCCGCCCGAAGCTCCTGGCGAAACAGCCAATTACATCGGTTGGCAAATCATCAAGCAATACATGAAGCGCAATCCGAATACCACTATGCAACAACTTTTAGGAATAAGAGACGCTCAATTGATTTTGGATAAATCGAAATATAAACCAGCGAGATAGTGAAAGTTGAAAATTGAAAGTTGAAAGTTGAAATGAAGAATTGTCATTGCGATAAAAGTGGCAACTGAGGGGATACTTGTTTAATTCGGAAAATGTTCGGGAAATTTTAAAATTTCCCGAACATAGGATGACATTTATTTTGCTGCATCAATTGAAAACTTGAATTGAGCATCTGATAAATCATTGAAAAATTTACCTTCAATGCCTCCATAAGGTATGTACAATTTGCAATTAAAATGTCCTTTAACATCGTAGTGCACTGAATTAATGCTTTCAGTTCTTACCACTTCATCAAATACAATAGCCGCAGTACTGAGTTGTACCCCTGCTGAAGAAGTAGCTGTATAAATTGACCCACTTTGCAGTTTACCTTTTGGGGCTTCATCTACTTCAAATATTATATTGAAACTTGTACTATCATTTTCTGAAAAGCCTCGAATAGGGTTAGAAATACCCTGTTTTAATTGAATATCGCATATTTCAAATGCTTTTAATCCACTTTTTACCTTTGGCCCTTCAAGTTTAATGATTGGCTGATAACTTATATCGCCACGAGTTGAATAGAAATAAACCTCAAAATAATTTGAATTAAGATTAACACCTGCGTTTGCTTTAGCGGCTATTTTATCAGAAGACATACAAAATTGAGAATCGCCCATATTGGCTTGGAAAAAAATAGAATCTTTTATTCCAGTACATTCAAATTTAACTTTTGACATTGCCAAATCATATTCATTAACTACAACTGAATCTTTTTGACATGCCCAGAAGGAAAGAGAAAAGGCGAGTGCAAGAGTGGTTGTTTTTTTCATGATTATTGTTTATTAAATGATGAGCAAATAAATTTTAAAATTTTGCTTTTGATTTAAGAAACATAGATTTGGTAAATAGCATCAATTACCAAATATAATCAATTTTCAAGACATGTCAAATGCAATTTAGACACCCCTCAGTAATTTAAGAAAAAATTAACTCAATTCATCGGCTTCAATTTACAATTTACAACTCTCATCACTCATCACTCATATCTCAATTCGTCGGCTTTCCAAAATCCTGAACCCAATAGTCACCTGCCCTTGCAGCCCCCATTTCGGTATAAGTACCACTCATCATATTGCGGCAATGACCACCGCTTTTCACCCAGCCATCGATGACAGAAGGCAATGATTTATAGCCCCAAGCAATATTTTCACTCAATGCTGACCATTTATAGCCTGTATCTGTTGCCCGCTTCGACATCGAACTGCCATCGCTACCTGTGTGGCTGAAAAAGTTATTGGCTAACATATCCTTACCATGTCGAATAGAAGAATTTTCCAACAATTTGTTCCATTTTAAGGCAGGCACGAGAGGCATCTGCACGCCATCACATTTGCACCCTTTCGTGCGTAAGGCATTGACATAAGCCAGCATGTCATTTTGGAAATTGCCTGTTTCGGCAGGAAAAAAAGAGCCACTTGTTGTGCCAGTTGTACCTGTCGTTCCAGTCGTACCTGTGGTGCCGGTCGTTCCAGTTGTACCTGTTGTACCTGTGGTTCCAGTTGTACCAGTTGTACCAGTTGTACCTGTGGTCACAGTTGTATTAGGCGTTGTTTCAGGTGTTTCCTGCTTCGAGCAAGCAGACAGTGTGAGGAGCAAAGAAAATATAATAGTTCGCATTATTAAAGCACGGTTTTTAGTTAATTAAAAACAATGAACGCCTATTATTACCCCCTCAGTATGTGGCATTGAAATTTTAAATATTTTAAATGTGTCATCAATTATTTACTCAAAATTAAAATAGATTGTTGATGGCGCAATCATTGCCTTCAACAATCTATTTTAATTTTAATCGAAAATAAGATAAAACTTCATTTGCCATCTTGCTTCATCTGCTTACGATTTTCACGATTTTGTTGAATTTTTTCAAGCAAAAGGGTTCTGAAATCGCGTTCAGCCTTATAAAGTCGAGCAATTTTCTTAACAGAAATGGCTTTTTTCAATTTTTGATAATACTCTTTTTTTAAGTCCAATTCTTTGGCATCTTTATCAAATTCTCCTAAAATAACTTTTTCAGCATCGGCATCAGTCATATCTTCTACCGTTTTTTCAGTTTTAGCAGCCGTCCGAATTTGCTGAAGTTTTTCAGTATATTGATTGAAAATAGGCCAAAATAACTGTGCTTCTTCGGGCGTCAAATTGAGCCTTTGAGTGATAAATGCTACCCGTTGCGCTTCCAATTTATTTTTATTTTGAGCGAAAATGCTGATAGTGAGTGTGGTGCACAGCATTAAAAAAAATAATTTCTTCATGTTTTTCTTCAATTTTAAAATTAACTAATCCAGTGTTTTATAGTTCATTTTGCAGTTCTTTCAAATCTTTTTCATCTAAATGCTCTTTCAAATATTGCTCGATTTCATCATCGGTTGCATTGATTTTATCCATATTTTCTTTCGCATTTTGCTCAGGATTCAAGACATCTGAATCTGCCAAAACACCATGTTCTAAAAGCAAAGCCTCATCAAAATCATCAATATTGTCTGCGATGTATTGATGGATTTCTTCAGTAGAAGCAAATGAATCAACATTTTGTTGGTTTTTTTGAATGAAAAACCAACTGCCAATTGCCAATAATGCTACTGTCGCAAAACCTATCGCATAACGAGGCTGCATGATAGATGCTACCCACTCTTGAGCCAATTCAAACAAGCTCAAATGGGCAGAATGAGTAGAATACTGAGGGGGTATCACAGGTTTGGCTATTGCCTTCTCCATGACTTTATCCGACAAAGTATCAAAATAAAATTTGGGTGTTCTGAAAGGCTCTTCGCCTTCTTTGCTTTTTTTCAAATCGGCTAAGAATGGGGAAATCTCCCTCAACTCATCTTCAAATTCCTTTTTCATGTTCTTTCGTATTTGTAATTAATCTATTTCAACGCCTTTAAAAAATGCTTCCACCTTTTTTACAGCGTGGTGATAAGATGCTTTTAACGCTCCTACCGACGTGTCTAAAACGGTTGACATTTCTTCATAAGGCATTTCATTGTAATATCTCAAATTAAAAACTGCTTTCTGTTTATCAGGCAAAGTTGCTATAGCTTGTTGCAATTTTAGTTGTATTTCATCGCCATCAAAAAAGACATCAGCTTTCAAATTATTGGCAGTGAATGCTGCGTTTGTATTATCCAGCGAATCAGTTTCTTTTCTATTTTTACTGTTCAAAAAAGTAATAGCCTCATTGGTGGCGATGCGATAAAGCCAGGTGTAAAGCTGCGATTTTCCCTCAAAGCGTTCTATATTGCGAAAAATTTTGATAAAAGTATTCTGAATCACATCATCAGCGTCGTCGTGGTTAATCACTAACCGCCTAATGTGGCGATAAAGTGATTCTTGATATTTCTGCATCAAGAGCCTAAACCCGCGCTCGTAAGTCGCTTGCTCAGAAAGTAAACTTAAAATAAATTCATCTGTGGTTTCCTTCACGCTCAGGCTGGTTTTGGTATTTTGACTGAATTTGTTTTTAAAAGTTTAATTTTAATTCAAAAATTTACTTTTTTTACAAAATTACGCCATAAATAGTATCTCAATTAATGCTATAGGAATTTTTTATTATTTTTAAAATATTTATTTTCAATCATTTACACCAATTTTTGATGAAACAACCTACGTGGAAACGGTGGCTTAGCTATATTAGAGAAATTCCGATTGAGACATCGGAAAGTGAGCACAACCCGTTTCTCAATATCGTTTTGAAAAATGGACAATACCAGCTTTGTACCGCCAACGCCATTTATAGTTATGGCGATTTGTACGACAATTTTTCAAAAGCCTTTAAGCAAATCGACATAGATAAGCTGCCGATTAACAACGTTTTGATTCTCGGTTTTGGTTTGGGCAGCATTCCATTGATGCTTGAAAAAATGTTTCATAAAAAATATTATTATACGGCTGTGGAGATTGATCCCGAAGTGCTGCGACTGGCGAACACATATGTATTGCCTGAATTGAAATCGGGCATCGAATTTCAAGTTTTAGATGCCTACACGTATGCGGTGTTTTGCGAGGAAAAATTTGACATGATTTGTATGGATGTTTTTTTGGACGACGCTGTGCCAAGCGAGCTTGAGCAAGACGATTTTCTCAATAATTTGAAAGAAATGCTGACTGAAAATGGTGTTTTGCTTTTCAATAAATTGGCTTTTCATAAAAATGATAAAAAAGAAGCGTTGTCATTTTTTCAAAACCATTTTAAACGCGTTTTTACTGAGGGGGTGTATTTGGATGTGCAGGGCAATTATATTTTGCTCAATCGGGGCGATGTTTTAAAAAAGTGAGTTATCTTTGCGGACTTTTTCAGAAGAATGATGAGTTATGATTGATAAATGATGAATTTACAGTAATTTAAAAAAAAATAAAAAGATGTTTATAATCAATATTTATTTGCGTTTTGCTTTGATGGCGGTGCTGATTTTGGGTGGCATCGGGATGTCGTTTGTGTGGGGCTTTTGGTGGTCATTTCCCTTGATTTTAGCAGGTTTGATATTGCTGGCTGGCTATATTTTGCTCGGCACAGTGCAATCGGCAGCTATGACTTTGCAAACGGGCGATATGGCAGCGGCTCAAAAACGCTTGGATTTGACTTTCATTCCTAAGTGGTTGTACACGCCCAATCGGGCTTATTTTTATATGCTCAAAGGCACGATTGCAGGCAATGAAAAAGACTATGAACTGGCTGAAGAATACTTGACAACGGCTCAAAAAATCGGTTTGCCAACGGATAATGAGAAGGCAATGGTGTTGCTTTCTCTCGCCAATTTTAGAGCCATGAAAAATAATTGGAACGGTGCTGAGACCTACTATCGACAAATAAAAGACCTTAAAGTGACTGAGCCGATGCTCAAAGAACAGATTAAAGAATTTGATAAAGCTATTAAGCAACGCGGGCAAGCGAATACGATGATGCGCCCAGGATTTAGAGGTGGTTATGTGCCAGGAGGTAAGCGTCCGCGCCCTAAAATGAAGTGATTTCCAAGATTCCAAATTTCAAATTTCAAATGATTCCAGATTTGGAATCTTGGAATTTGGAATTTGGAATCTTGGAATTTGAAATCACTTGTAATTCAAATTTCAAAATCGGTTTCTTCTGGTATTTTTTCAACCTTGCTTTTTTTAATTTTCTCTTTCGTTTTAACTTTATTTTTTGATTTAATTTTCTCTGTTTTTACAGGTGGTGGTGCTTTCACTTTCTTTTTTTCCTTCGGTTTTTCTTTCACTTTTTCAACCAGTTTCTCCTTCACTTTTTCAACTGACTTTTCTTTCGCTTTTACGCTTGGGAATTGGGAGAAAATTTTGTCTTTTGCAATTTTATTCATCGCTGATTTGATGACGGCGGGCAACCGAGAAGGCGGCTCGTCATTGGGCAACCAAACGGTATCTTTAAATTTTTCAGGCTCTTTGACCTTTAATTCACCTTTCCAAGAAGCCGCATGGAAGAAGAAAATAATTTCAGTGGTGCTGTGTAATCTTTTATACACGACATGCACAAGGTTCAGCGATTTTTTACTCAAAATAATACCTGCTTCTTCAAAAGCTTCCCGAATCAGGGCTTCTTTTGCATATTCTTCTCCTTCAATTTTGCCGCCAGGCAATGTAAAACTCTCACCATTGCTCTTCACTTGAGAGAGGTACAGTGTATGTTCGCGATATTCCAAAATTAACCGCACAGTCAATATGGTTCTAAAACGGCGTTGAATAGGCATGAGATAAATTTGATTGCGTAAACGGTACAGGTTAGTGCTAAGTTTTAAATTTCTAAACGAATATCTTGATTTTTATGGTAAAAATGAAATTTGACAATATAATTTTCAATAAGTCGTCAAAAGTCGGCATGCCGCCCATGTTAAGAATGTGACTGGACGAAAGAAAGATGATTCTGATTCTATCGGGCTTCAAAAGTTGCATACATGTGGACTTTTGCAGAAAAATCTTCAACCTGCAGTTATTAGTGATTTACTGAGCAAAACGGGCATGCGTATGTTGAAGACGAGGTGAAATGCTCGTAGCAAGGCAAAAAAAACAGGGCATAGCATCAACGCTTGCCCTGTACGAAAAACTATCGCAAAAAGTAATGTACAAAAATCAATTAAACTATTCTTCTGTTGGTGGCGCAAGGGCGTGCATTTCTTCATCCGTTTTATTCGGGCTATAGCCTTTAATCCAACGCATTTTAATACTTTCCGCCAAATACAACAAAGCAGGCACCAGTATCAAAGTCAAAAACGTCGCGAACGCCAAGCCAAAAATCATCGTCCAACTGAGGGGTCCAAAAAATGCGACGTTGTCACCGCCGAAGTAAATATGTGGATCGCCGTGCGTGAAAAGCGTGACGAAATCTATATTAAAACCAAAAGCCAAAGGAATTAAGCCCAAAATAGTCGCCGATGCTGTGAGGAGAACGGGCGTCATCCGCGTGCGACCTGCTTCTACGATGGCTTCTTTCAAAGGCATCCCTTGTTTCAAAAGTATCTCTGTAAACTCGACCAAAAGTATCCCGTTTCGGACAACAATACCCGCCAAAGCGATGATACCCACGCCCGTCATGATGATAGACATGTCCATTCTAAAAACCACAAAACCCAGCAATACACCTATAATTGAAAGGAAAACCTCACTAAAAATGATGAGAGTTTTACTAATTGAGTTAAATTGAATCACTAAAATCAAAATAATTAAGCCCATTGATGCCACTAAAGCAGTGCCCAAAAAGCCCATCGCTTCCGCTTGTTCATCTTGCTGCCCACCGAATTTGACGGTGACCGATTCGGGTGCTTTGAAACCTGAGAGCTTAGATTTCACATCTTCAACTACTTTATTTGGATTGAAACCCGTCACCACGCCCGACGCTAAAGTGACAATGCGCTTTTGGTTTTTCCGCTTGATACCGCCGTAAGTCACACCATATTTTATGTCCGCAACGGCAGACATCGGCACTTGTCTCAATTGACCGCCCATGTTCATATCGCGGTAGATGAGTTTAGAGTTCAACACATCCGACACACTGGCGCGTTGGTCTTCTTGCGCTCTGATATTGATGGGGTAATCGTCGTTAGCGGCTTTAAACTTCGACACCTCTTTACCAAATATACTCGTTCGCAATTCACCCCCGATTTGAGCCGTTGAAATGCCCTCTCGATTGGCGCGTTCTCTATCCACTTCTACCAAGAGTTCGGGTTTATTCATCACTAAGTCTGATTTCAATTCCTCGACGCCATCTATTTGCAGCGAGTCCAAATAGCGTTTCAAATTGGTAGAAACGGCAGCCAACTCCTTAAAATCTTCGCCTGTAATCTCGATTTGCACATCTTTTCCCGTCGGAGGTCCATTGCTTTCTTGAGCTATTGTAATTTCTGCTCCTGCAATGCCTTTCACCGCCGTTCTAATTTGATTCAAATACGGCGTTGTAGATTTGCCATTTCTCTCTGCAAACTCCACGAAAGCGACTGTTACTTTACTCATATTGGGGTTCACACCCAAGTCAAAACTCTGTGGGTCGGTGGCACCAACGGCGACGTTTGAAATAATAGACGTCACCAGAGGATTGTCTTTACCCACCACATTAAATATGCGTTTTTCGACTTCTTGAGTCACCTTATCCGTATATACCGCGCTTGTTCCGACAGGTAGTTTGACATAAGCATAAATAAAATTGGGATCGCCCGTCGGAAAGAAAACAACATTGGGCGGAAATGAAACAAACGCTGCAATGGACATAATTAACAGTATTAATGTAGCCCCCAACACACCCAAAGCACGCCATTTTGTTTTAATAAAAGATTGCATCAAACTGGCATAACCATTTTGAGCTTTCACCCATATTTTCTTTTGAAATGCCTCAGCGGCGTTCACCAAGACAAATTTATTGAGCAAAAACAAGCCAAACATGGTGAGAGCGAAATTGCCCAAACCAAAGCTCACGATATAGCTAATGATAGTGATAATGACTAAAACAATAGACGTTTTGATGAAACCACGCGTGATAGCCCGATGATTCTCCCCCTCAGTATGTGGCTTCATAAAGCTCACTGCAAACACTGGATTCATGATATAAGCCACAATCAAAGACGCAAAGAGCGTGATAATCATGGTCATCGGTAAATAAAACATGAACTTCCCTATCGTGCCTTGCCAAAATAATAGTGGAAAAAACGGTGCTAAAGTGGTCAAAGTGCCTGATAAAACGGGTAAAAACACCTCGCCAGCCGCTAATTTGGCGGCTTTTATAATCGGTACTTTGCCGTTGGCGAATATGCGATGCGTGTTTTCAATCACCACAATCGCATCGTCCACCACTATCCCCAAAGCAATGAGGAAAGAGAAAAGCACCATAAAATTGAGCGAAAAGTTTTTATAACCCAACAAGCCCGTAAAAATAGCAGGCTCTACCAAAAACGCTACGCACATAGAAATAGGCACTGAAAGCGCGACGAAAATAGCGTTGGTAGTACCCATAAAAAACAACAAAATCAAGGTCACGAGTATAAAACCGATAATAATGGTATTAATCAAATCATGCAAGCCCACCTCCGTCTTTTTGACCTGCGCACCCGTTATTTTGATGCTGATTTCTTTAGGCAACTCGGTTTCACGTATTTCTTCACATATCTTCTCAATCTCATTGCTCGAGGTAATGAGGTTTTCCCCACCTTTCTTAATGACATTCAGCGTAATCACGTTTTTGCCTTCCAAACGGGCATAACTCTCTTTTTCCTTGTGTGCATCGCGCACCTCTGCAAAATCACTCACTCGCAACACTGCCCCCGAACCACCGCGTACAATGATATTGCCAATCTGACGGGGGTCTTTGATTTGCCCAGCAATCGTGACGTTGCGCTTCACCGAACCCATATCCACCGTACCACCCGAAACCGTCATGTTTTCGTAAGCAATCGCTTGCTCCAAATCGCGCATGGTGATATTATTCGCTTCCATTTTATACATGTCCACGTTCACCTGTATCTCTCGATCCAATGCCCCGATAATATCCACGCGGCTAATTTCTTTAAGGGATTCGATGCGATCTTGAAGTATATCGGCGTATTTTTTGAGCCTATCAAGGTCGGCATTGCCCGTAATATGCACATTCATAATGGGCATTTGCGAAATATCTATCTCAATAACGCTGGGTTTTTGAGGCAAATCGGAAGGCAACGTGGCTTTATCAACGGCGTCTTTAATGCGCTGTTTGGCTTTCTCCACGTCTTCAGTTGTATTAAATTCAACCATCACTGAGGAGAAATTTTCAACCGAATTAGAAGTGATTTTCTTCACGCCCGTAATAGACTTCGCTTCTTTCTCAATTTCCTTCGATACCAGTGCCTCCATGTTCTCAGGCGATGTGCCAGGATAAATCGTGTTCACCATAATCTGCGGAAACACCACTTCTGGATATTGCTCCTTCGCCAACGATTGATAGCGCAACACACCCGCCAAGACCACGAATATCGTAATCAAATAAATACTGGTGCGATTATCAATCGCCCAACTGGCAGGTTTAAACTCTTTTATTTTGTCAAGCATGATTTCAAATAGTGAATAGTGAAAAATGAAAAGTGAAAAGTGAAAAGTGGAAAATGAAAAGTGAAAAGCACAAGCACCAGAGGTGCATAATGTCGGTAGAGAAAAGATGTGAATAGTGTACAAATTTTTCACTCTTCACTTTTCACTTTTCACTGAACCTGCACGGCGTCCCCTTCGCTCAAATCCTCAAAACCAGTGGTAATCAACTTATCGCCAGGCTTCAAACCGCTCATAATTTCTGCTTTATCGGCATAATATTGCCCAACTTTCACAGTGGCTTTCACCGCTTTTCCACCGTTTTCAATTAAGACAAAGTCGTTGCCTTCCAAGTCTTTTTTCAAGATATTAATCGGTACACTATAAGCATTTGAGTTAGTATAATCGGCTACTTTCAGAATACCTGCCATATTCGGCAACAAGCCCGATTCGTTCGCTCTCAAAGGCACTTCTACTTTAAAAGTGCGATTCATAGGGTTCACCGAAGCACCGATATAGCTAATTCTGCTCGAAATCTCTTTTTTCAAATCGGGAAACGACACCATCACGGCATTGCCCTGACGCACCTTACCTGCATAGCTTTCAGGCACATCCGTTTTCAATTTCAATTTAGAAAAATTGACAATTTTAGCCAAAGGCACACCAGGCGAAACAACTTGACCCAATTTCAAAGTCACTTCATCCACCACGCCCGAGCGAGGCACTACTATTTTGTAATATTCACGGCTTTTATTCACCGATTCCATCGCTTTTTCAAGAGATTCCTTATTGTTTTTAGCACTGAGGAACTGTACTTCCGAACCAATGTTCTGCTTCCAAAGAGATTCTTGTTTGATGAAAATTTCCTTCGCCAGTTCATAACGCTTCTGAATTTCGTTGAGTTGTTGCTGCTGCATATCATCATCTATATATGCCACAACTTGACCCGCTGATACGCGGTCACCCACGTTGAGCGTCATGCGTGTGATAGTTCCAGGCACTTTGGCATTCAAAAAATACTCATCATCCGCTACCACAGAGCCTTGCATCTCAATAAAATGGTTAAATACTGAGGGGGTCGCTGAAGTGACTTGAATGAAGTAAGATTTCGCTTTCTTCGTCGTATCGCCCGCATTCAGTTCCTTTTCAAGCTTGGCAACAGAGGCATTGAGCGTTGCCTGCTGCTTTTTCAATTCAGCCAACTGCGTTTTTTTATCGCCGCTCTGGCTATCTTTATTACAAGCCGATAGTCCTATAATTAAAGTCAAGGTGATCGTTAATATCTGTTTCATTATATTCAATTAAATAGTGAAAAGTGAAAAGTGAAAAGTGAAAAGTGAAAAGTGAAAAGTGAAAAGTGAAAAACGAAAAGTGTGAGTGTAAAGATGAAAAGTGAAAAGATGTGAATAGTGTACAAATTTTTCACTTTTCACTTTTCACTTTTCACTTCCCCAACGCTTTTCTCAAGCTTCTTTGAGCCACCAATAAGTCATATTGTGCTTGGCGGACGGTTTGTTGAGCCGCATAAATATCGCGTTCGGCGGTAATGAGTTCGAGACTTGAGCCTACGCCTTCTTTGTATTTTTTCTGAGTAACATTGTATATTTTTTCAGCCAAAGCCAAGTTTTTCTGTTGATTTTCAAGATTTTTCTGAGCATTCACAATAGCAATGCGAGAATTATTGACTTG
Organism: Saprospiraceae bacterium; assembly: GCA_043744275.1. GTDB lineage: Bacteria > Bacteroidota > Bacteroidia > Chitinophagales > Saprospiraceae > JAAFJT01. Next base: position 3,174 of record JAYTUY010000053.1, on the reverse strand, counting down.
AAAAGTAATGACGCGTTCAATATCGCCGCGCACTAAATTGAACTGTTCAAGGCTTAAAATAGCGCGTTGAGTCTTGATTTTACGCTCATTGCTATCATAAATCGGGTAAGTCGCTTTGATGCCAACGAGAGCTGATGCTACACCAAATAAATTGCTGAATTGATTGCCTTGAAAAGAATATTGATAATTGCCAAAAGCCACAACCGTTGGCAGCCTTGTAGAGCGAACAAGCTCCACATTCAGCTCCACGAGCTTTTTAGTAGCAGTCAATTCCTTAATTTCAAAGCGATTTTGATAATCCACCGCTTCCGCCAAGTCCGCCTCGCTGAAAGGTTTGAGCAATGAATTAATATCATCATTCAACTCCAATTTATTTTCTAAAGGGAAATTAATAGTCAGTTTGAGGGCATTCAGAGGTATTTCACGTTGACGAATCAGGTTATCTTTCTGAGCTTTCAGATTATTAATCGAAAACTCCAGCCTATCGACATCCAATTGCTCAATGAATCCAGCTTTAAAGGTTGCTTTCACATCCGCAAAGGTCTTTTCAAGGTTTTGAATGTTTTTATCCAACGTTTTGATGCCTTCATCAATCAAAAGCGTCGGCAAATAGGCATCAATGACCACATTTCTAAGCGAATCCTGCTTTTTAGCAGATTGCACATTCACCAAATCCCTATAATAATTGCTTCCGCGAACAGCCAAAGGATAGCTTCCGCTGAACAGGAGTTGGTTGACCGTCACGCCGCCATTGAAGTTGTTTTTGAGCTGAAATTTCAGTTTACCATCTGCGACTGGGGGATTAAAAGGAGCTGCCGTGATGCCGTTTTTTTCTTCAAGTGCCTTAAAACGATTGCTCGTGTAGGTATTTGAATAAACCGAAACAGGGTCATTTCCGAAGCCTAAGGCAGAAGCAGGTACACCAGGCTGCAAAACAAAATGCTGCAAATTGACCTCCGCATTCACTTTCGGGAGAGCTGATGTCTTATTTTCCCGAATCAACAAATCGGCATCTTTGACATTGAGCAGGCTGGATTTGACAGACGTTGAATTCTGAAGGGCGTAGGCAATCGCTTCATCGAGTGTCATTTTCACAACATCTTGGGCTTGCAGTCCCCCCCTCAGTATCAGCGTAAAAAAAAGTAAAATTAAGGTGATTTTCTTATGAGAAAAAAGCATAACTATTTGATTTTGAGTATTTTAAACTATAAACTGGGCTTTTCATTCATGATTTCGACAAGGTATTTTTCAAGGAGTTTAAGTCCTTTTGTAGTGGCAATACCTCGAATATGATAATAAAAATATTGCTTAAACAAGCGAACCTTATCGTATTGCCGATGCGGAAACATCTCTTCATCTATCACGCACATCGTTTTGCTGACATACAATTTGGCAATAATATCGGCATCCAAATCCTCTCTAAAAATTCCTTCTCTGATGCCGCGTTCCAAATTGATTTTCACATGATTGTAGAAATTTTTATTCTGAAAGTCTTCAAAAATTTTCCAAATTTCGGGGTAATATTTTTGAAAATCGTAAATCGCAGTCGGTGATGCAAACTTGGTGATTTCGTTCATAGCATGTTGTGCAAAGCGCAACAATTCTTCTAAAGCATTTTTCGATTCTGTTTGAAACCTCACCGTCGCTTCTATATCTTTTTGAACATGAAGCTCAGCCATTTGCCTCAATAAATCGGTTTTATTTTCAAAAAACTGATACAAAGTTTTTTTGGAAATCCCCAATTCACGTGCAATATCGTCCATTGTCACGCTCTTAATTCCGTACTTCAAAAACAGGGTTTCTGTTTTTTGTAAAATGCTGTTTTTCAAATCTGCTGTCATTTTTAATTGCGTTGCAAAAGTATGACAGGAAAACACAGGAAACAAATTTTAGTTTAAATGTTTCCAATGTTTTTTTTGTTTTTATAGTTTATATTTTAATTGAACTGTATTTATTAATAGATGAACTGACTGATTTATTAAAACTGACGTTTCAGATTTTTTAAAATTTTAAAAAAAGGCATTTATTTTTTCACGTTCTTTGCGATGAAATTTTCTGATATGAAAAATAAAAAAATATTCATTACAGGTGCAACAGGCTTTGTCGGCTCTTACCTCACGCGCTATTTAGTCCAAAGCGGCTACACCAATATAATAGCCATGAAACGCTCGACAAGCCGCATGGATTTGGTAACTGAGGTCATTGATAAAGTGCAGTGGGTGGAAGGCGACGTGCTGGATTTACCGTTTTTGGAGGATATATTTTCAGAAGGAATTGACATCGTTTTTCATTGTGCCGCAGTCGTCAGTTTCGACCCACGCGACCGCGAAGAGATGTATGCCATCAATGCTACAGGCACTGCCAATATGGTCAATATGGCTTTAGATTATAACATTGAAAAACTGATTCACGTGAGTAGTATAGCCGCCATCGGGCGTGAAGAAAGGCATCCAGAGGTATCAGAAAATAACAAATGGCAACGTTCGCCGCTCAACTCACATTATGCTATTTCAAAATACCAAGCTGAACAAGAAGTTTGGCGAGGCATATCCGAAGGCTTGACTGCGGCGATAGTGAACCCCTCAGTCATACTCGGTTCGCAGTTCTGGGGACAAGGCACAGGCAAGCTTTTTGAACAAGTTTGGGACGGTTTGCGCTTTTATACTGAGGGGGTCACGGGCTATGTGGATGTGCGAGATGTCGTGAGATTTATGGTCGAATTAATGACATCAAGCATTGATAATCAACGATTTATACTCAGTGGAGAAAATGTATCTTATAAAAATATGTTTGAACAAATCGCTCAAGTCTTGAATAAAAATCCCGCCACCATTCGGGTGACACCTTTTTTAAGACAAGTAGCTTGGCGTGTAGAAGCCATCAAAAGTCGCTTCACAGGCAAACGCCCTTTGATTACAAAAGAGACTGCGAGGACATCAGCGACAAAATTTTATTTCAAAAATGACAAATCACTCAATGCCTTCCCCAATTTTACCTACACCCCCATTTCAAACACCATCAAAGAAACCGGCGAGCAGTTTTTAGAAAGCCAAAAAAATGGAAAACAGGCTGCTTTTCTTGGATTCCAAATTCCCAATCATTAGTTTACAAAGGATTTCCATAAATAGCTTAAGTTGTTTCGACAAGGTTTAGTAAACGGTAAATTATTTTTTT
>JAYTUY010000052.1:0-7811 GCA_043744275.1 Saprospiraceae bacterium | reverse complement strand
AGTATTTTCAAAGAACGCTAAGGCGGTTTCAACTTTATGTCCCAAGGGTAGTACATAACTTTATGTCGCACCACAAATCTTTAAGATTTCGTAAATCTATATTTCGCAAAAACCAAACATTATTCTGAGTGGAAAATTGATTTTGCTCTATTTTACCCTTTTTACACACTCCCTTTCAAAAAGCAATTTTAGATGGATGCGGAACTGGAGTTCAGCGATACATAATTTTTTTGACACATAATTTTGTCATTCAGGAGGAATCTCTTTTTACCTTTACGAATGCACAAAAGAGATTCCTCCTGAATGACAAAACCCATATTTTCCATCATAACCGTCGTTTTCAACGGTGAAGCCTATATTGAAGGCACAATTCAAAGCGTTGTGAATCAAACATATCCGCATGTTGAATACCTCATCATTGATGGGGCATCGAAGGATAGGACGCTTGAAATCGTTAAAAAACAGGCTGAAAAACACTCGATTCGCTGGATTTCTGAGCGTGATAAGGGCTTGTACGATGCCATGAATAAAGGTTTGAAAATGGCAACGGGCGATTTTGTTTTATTTTTAAATGCTGGAGATCGTTTAATTTCGAGAGATACACTTGAAAAAATAGCGGCACAAGCCACACCTCAAACGGATATTTTATATGGCGAAACGATGCTCGTCAATGAAAAATATCATCACATAGGTACGCGGAGTGAATTGACCGTTCAGAAGTTGCCTGAGCAATTGACTTGGAAAAGTATGAAAAATGGGATGGTGGTTTGTCATCAATCTTTTCTACCGCATCGAAAATTGACCCCTCAGTATTTGGAAGGAAATTTGGCAGCTGATATTGATTGGGTGATAAAATGTTTACAAAGTGCTGAAAATATAACGAATACGCAAACTATTATTTCAGAATATTTAATGGGCGGTGTTTCCAAAAAGCAACATCAGCAATCGTTGAAAGATAGGTATGAGGTTTTGAAAAAGCATTTTGGTTTTTTGCCCAATATTTTTAATCACATATATATAGTGTGGCGAGCATTCTGGTTTAAGCTTTTGAATAAGAAAACATATTGAGATAATTATTTCGCCAAATGAAAAAACGACAAGAGCATCAATGCTTTTGTCGTTTTTTACTGAGGAGGTATTCGTCGTGAATACTCTTTAGATTTCTTCTTCTTCGCTAAGCTCACGCTCGATTTCTTCCATGAATATATAGTCGATGCTTTCATCAACAGTTGGGATGATAGTAAGCACTGAATCCAATTTGGATATTTCAATTAATTTTTTGACATTAGAATTATTCACGCCAGTAATGACGAAAGAACCGACATCTTCCCAAAGGCGTTTTGCTGTCAAAATGGCACTTAATCCAGACGAATCAACAAATTTGACATCTGATAGATCAAGGATAAAATTAGGCAAGCCTTCTTCGTTCAAAACCTTAAATTCGGTTTTGAGCATAGGCGCAAGAATAGAATTAAGATTATCTTCATGCAGCGTAAAAACGGCATACTTTTCTTGTTTATCGATTGAGTACTTCATATTAAATTTTGTTGATAAATTAAAGGAAAAAGTTCATAAGACAAATGTAAAAAGTAAACATCAGAAAAAGATAGTATTTTGATTTAAAATTTTATAAATTTTTATATTTTAGGTTTTATTAAATTTATAATACCTTTGAAATCAATTTTTTATGACTATTTTTCGATTTATTAGTGAGAATGTACCCCCTCAGTATTTTGAATAAAAAAAACAAAAAGGATTGATAATTATTAGACTTAGCGATATTACATTGGAAAATATAGTAGTTGAAAATCGTATTTACTAAAAAATTGAGATTAAAACTTTTAATTTTAAGATGTTAAATAATATGGCAAGACATTAAAAAATGTCTAAATTTGTGATTAAATTATAGTTAGGGATTTGGTTGAAATAAAATTAGTTTGTAACCATCATTATCTATAATTCTAAAAAGGCATTATGACAAAATGGCTGATTTAATTAAGCTGTTTTCTTATGGCATCATTTTTTCAGAAGTATTTTAATGTATCAAATTTTTTTATACTTTCGTAAAACTATTTGATATTATTTTAAGGCTTCAACGCTAACTAAAAGGTAAGTTTTAACGTTCTTATAGTGGAGGCATTAACAACTAAAAATTGAAAACAGTGTTATCCATTTTAAGAATTAAAATTCGATTACATACTTTATACAATGAACAGTAAAAAATTTTCACCTCGAGTTAAACAAATTCTTGCCAATAGCCGCAACGAAGCTGTAAGACTTGGACATGACTACATTGGCTCTGAGCATCTTTTGCTCGGTTTGATGATGGACAAAGAGAGCTTGCCAATCAGAGTATTGACTTCGCTGGATGTGGATGTTGAAGAATTGAGACAGAGGGTAGAAGAAAATATACAACGATACAGTGGACCCAGTTCTCACCTCAACGTTGGAAACATCAATTTGAATAGTCAAGCCGAAAAGGTTTTGAAATTCACGGTACTTGAAGCCCGTGATGCTAAAAACGACGAAGCTCAACCTGAACATTTGATGCTTTCGCTTCTCAAGCAGAAGGAAAACGTCGCTACACGGATTTTAAACCAGTTTTATGTGGATTATGAAACGTTCAAAACTGAGTTGGAATACGTTCGTCAAGAGCAAGATTACGGACCGCCAGAAATTTTCAATCAAGCATCTTCGGGTGATGAAGGCGAACAATATGACGACGATGAATCTCGCAGCTATCAGCGCAAAGGCAATTCAAAAAGCCGGACGCCTGTACTTGACAACTTCGGTCGCGATGTTACAAAGCTCGCTGAAGAAGGCAGATTGGATCCAATTATTGGTCGCGAAGTTGAAATTGAGCGCGTTTCTCAAATCCTCAGCCGCCGTAAAAAGAATAATCCTATTCTGATTGGTGAGCCAGGCGTTGGTAAAACAGCCATCGTAGAAGGTTTGGCATTGCGCATCATGCAAAAAAGAGTGAGCCGCACCTTATTTAATAAGCGGGTGGTGATGTTGGATTTGGCTGCTTTGGTGGCGGGTACAAAATATCGTGGTCAATTCGAGGAGCGCATGAAAGCGATTATGAACGAATTGGAAAAAAGCCGCGATGTGATTCTTTTCATTGATGAGATTCATACGATTGTAGGGGCTGGTGGTGCAACAGGTTCTTTGGATGCTTCAAATATTTTCAAGCCTGCCCTCGCAAGAGGCGAGCTGCAATGCATCGGTGCTTCAACTTTGGATGAATATCGTCAATATATTGAGAAAGATGGTGCATTAGATCGCCGTTTCCAAAAAGTGATGGTCAATCCACCGAGTATTGAAGATACGATTCATATTTTGAATAATATCCGTTCTAAATACGAAGAATTCCACAATGTCAATTATGCGGATGATGCGATTAAGGCGTGCGTTCTTTTGAGCGAACGGTATATCACAGACCGTTTTTTGCCTGATAAAGCCATTGACGTTTTAGATGAAGTTGGTGCGAGAGTCCATCTCAAAAACATACACGTTCCGAAGCATATCGAAGAACTTGAAAAACGTATTGAAGATTTGAAAGAAGAGAAAAACTCTGCTGTTAAAAATCAACAATACGAAAAAGCCGCTGATTTGCGCGATATGGAGACCAAATTAGGTCGCCAACTTGAGCAGGATAAAAACCAATGGGAGGAAGACTCAAAATCTAAGCGTTATCCTGTGACTGAAGATGATATTGCTGAAGTCGTGGCGATGATGACGGGTATTCCTGTCCGTAAAGTCGGACAAAGCGAGTCTGGTAAATTAGTGAAAATGACGGATGACATGCGTGAAATGGTGATTGGTCAAGATGAAGCGATTGTCAAGATTACGAAAGCCATTCAGCGCAATCGTGTTGGTCTGAAAGACCCTTCAAAACCAATTGGTTCATTCATTTTCTTAGGACCAACGGGCGTGGGTAAAACAGAATTAGCGAAAGCTTTGGCGCGCTATATGTTTGATACCGAAGATGCTTTGATTCGGATAGATATGAGTGAATATATGGAGAAATTCAGCATTTCACGCTTAGTCGGTGCGCCTCCAGGCTATGTGGGATATGAAGAAGGTGGACAATTGACTGAAAAAGTACGTCGCAAGCCGTATTCAGTTATTTTGTTAGATGAGATTGAAAAAGCGCATCCTGATGTGTATAATATTTTGTTACAAGTGTTGGATGATGGTCAATTGACAGATGGTTTAGGACGTAAAGTGGATTTCAAAAACACTTTAATTATTATGACCTCTAATATTGGCGTTCGTCAGTTGAAAGATTTTGGACAAGGAGTTGGCTTCCAAACGGCATCGCGTCAAGAAGCAGAAAAGGATAATACAAAAACGGTTATCCAAGCTGCTTTGAAAAAGACATTTTCTCCAGAGTTTTTGAATCGTATTGATGATGTGGTGGTATTTAATAGCTTAGGCAAACCAGAGATTCATAAAATTATTGATTTGTTGTTGAAAGATGTGATGCGTCGTTTATCAAATATGGGTTATTTGTTGTCTTTGAGTGATGAAGCGAAAGATTTTATTGCTGAAAAGGGCTATGATCCACAATTTGGCGCGCGTCCGTTGCATCGGGCACTTCAAAAATACATTGAAGATCCACTCGCTGAATTCATTTTGAACGAACAACCTGTTGAAAACAGCAGTTTCGTAGCCATCATGAATGAAGAAAATGACGGTTTGAAAATTACGTTAACACATGGCACCGTGAAAGAGAAAGAACAAGAGCAATAAAAATCGCTTGAAAATAACACCAGCCGATTCCTTACTGAGGGGTCGGCTTTTTTTTTGAAAAAAACAAAAGTGGTAGTTCATGAAACTACCACTTCGCAGCAAAATTTTTAACCTTTAATTTAAAACACCATATATTTTGCTTTTGTACAGCAAAACGCTAACGTTAAGATGAGACTTAAAGCAAAGGTTAAAATTATCAAAGTAGGAAAAATATTAAGTGGATGTCAATACAAGGTGTAAAGATTTTGTTCTATTGAAATTCTGTATTTCAAATAAAATCAATTTTTAACACATAAAAATTAAAGAGATTATAATGACGTGATGTACTTGATGGATATAATTTCCAATTGGGTAACTCAAGAAGATTCGGAGTTTCAAATCGTGTTTAGAAAGACGTAAAACTCCGAATATACCTTCTCAAATAATAAATGCATTTACATACTTGAGTGAAATAGTTTTGCATTTATTTATTTGAGTATAAAAAGTTATGTGTTTATTTATTTGAATAAAAATAGTTTAGCGGTGTTTATTAAATTTGAGTATAAAAAGTTATGCGTTTATTTATTTGAAAAAATAGTTCGTTGTGCTTACTGAGTATGAACGATTAAAAATATCTTTTTTTATTTCATAAGTGTTAGCTTTAATTTATAATACAAAGTTACTTATCTTAAAATGAAATAAAATGGACAAGTTTGAAATTTAGAAAGCCTATAATTTTACATTTATTTTTTAGTATTAAAACATAAAATATTGAATATCAATGAATTATGTAAATAAATAAAGAAGAATGCCTTAGTTTTTCACCACATTAGTTAGCTAATGGTATTTATAATTAAAAAAATAACTACATTTGTATAGTAAATACATTTATAAAAATAAAAATTGATAACTAAGGCATTCATTCTTAACCTCCGCTCTCAACCTTTCGGGAAAGCTCTAATCTTTGAGGTGTTTAAATTTGTAAAGGTTAAAATACAAGCCTATGGCTTTTCTTAAATAGCCCCTATATCATCAGTGACGATAGAGCAAATAAAAAGATCAATGATTAATTGGATCATGATGGTGTTTATTTATTTGATTTAAAAATAAAGGTTAAATAATATCAATTTTCGCAAGCCGGCTTTTGCTCTGATTGATGATACAAAGATAGGATGGGATAGAATGCCTGAATTGGACAAAATTAAGTCTTTAGAAAGGCATAGAATTTTAACAAATACTAAGTTAAATTTTATCTAATGTATTGATAATCAAATATTTATAATTTTTTAAATCGTTTCAAAGTACTTGTATAGTTAGATTTTTAGTCATATTTTATTGAAAAAAAATAAATAAAATCCATTCGTTTATGCAAATTTTAAAACAGTATGTGGATCTTATTCAGCAATTTAAAGCTAAAAAAGAAGAATTGAGTATCGTCATCGGTGACGACAAAACCCTTATTTACCAATTTTTTGATGGTATTGCTCAAGGAAAATACCGCAATGATGAAGATGCCGCCAAAGATTTATACAATGAAAAACCAAATTTCCCTGCTTATAAAACGCTCAAAAGTGAATTTAAAAAAAGGCTTGCGAGTGCTGTTGTGATTTTAGATTTTAAACAACCAATTCTAAATGAATTTCAACAGGCTTATTATATCTGTCATAAAAATTGGGCAACAATCAGTATTTTAGTTGGTCGTCAAAAAATGAAAGCTGCCATAGATTTAGCTCAAACGACTTTAGAATTGGCTAAAAAGTTTGAAATAACAGAAGTCATGGTTAATGCCAGTCGCCTATTAACGAGGACTTACCACCTTCACCGCCCCCTCAGTAATTTGGCTGATGAATACGAAAAAACGCATAGAGAAGCTCACGCTCTCTTACAAGCAGAATATCTTGCTGAAACGCTTTACGACGATTTGTCAAAACATTTTATCAAAATCAAAGCAACTCAAAGGCACCTTCAAGCAAAAGCTTTGGATTATTTGGCTCAATTGAAGCCGTTTTGTGAAAGATTTGATTCGCATAGGTTGCATTTATCTACGCGTATGATAGAAGTGACGAGTTGCATGTGTGTTAATGATTATGAGAGTGCATTGAAAGTTTCGGAAGAGGCGATTGTTTTTTTTGAAAATAAACCGTTTGAATACAAAAATGCTATTGCCGTCTTTCTGCATCAAAAAACGGTGTGTTGTATGCAATTGAGAAAATTTGAGGAAGGCAGGGATTCCGCTACGCGCAGCCGAAACCTTGTGTTGGAAGGCACTCATAATTGGTATAAAGATGGTCTCACTTTTATTCAATTATGCTTCCATAATCAGGAATATACTGAGGGGTGGAAAATTTTTTTAGAAATGCTGACTCATGCAGAATATGTCAATCAGACGCCTATCGTGAAGGAGGAAATGAGCATTGTTGAAACATACATGCAGTATTTGATTAAAACGGGAAAAATAAAATTGCAACGAGGGGAGCATAAATTCGCCAAAGCTTTTGATTATTATGCTTTTATTGGATCACAACCGACTTTTCAAAAAGACAAAAGAGGAATGAATATTCCAGCATTAATTGCTCAGATTCTATGGTTACTTCATGAAAAAAGTTACGATTCTATTAGATTTAGAGCAGAAGCATTAGATAAATATAGGACACGCCATGTAGATAAAAATGAAGACACTTATCGAACCAATATGATTATTCGCTTGATTAATCAATTGGAAAAAGGGCAATATCGTCGTAAAAAAATTGAACGAAAAACGGTGAGGACTCTCGCTGACCTCAAATCGGCACCTGTCCAAGTCAAAAATCAAGCATATGCCACTGAAATATTGCCTTATGAAGATACTTGGCAATTGATGATGGATTGCTTAGTTTAAATTTTAAGAAAATGGAGTTGAATAGTAAGTATTTTGATTAATTCAATGCAAAATTTAATTTGCTTTTTTGTGAAATAACTTGCTGCAAGTTTTAAAATCTGTCCATTACCCATATCTTTTAAAGTGGGCTTGAAAATGGCATCTATCATCTTGAAACCACCGATTTTTAATCGGTGGGTAATAATAACCCACGACT
>JAYTUY010000051.1:0-30076 GCA_043744275.1 Saprospiraceae bacterium | reverse complement strand
CTAATGGTGCGAATTAACGAATAATGCTTTTAATCTCAAAAATTAAATAAGTAGAGGCTAAAATAAATAAGGGGTGAGTAACAAGTACCCACCCCTATATTTTTACATTACAAAGCAATGAATTACTTAATAGTTGTCTGCGGTTTCCAACGGAAGCAAGAGCGATAAGAGTTGGGCGATGCATACGGGTCAAACGATTCAAATGAGGCATTGACGTTTTCCATATTGTACTTGCGTCCTTTTGCATCAATCACTTCGTTATAAAAAGTGTATTTATCTCCTTTTCTGATGGCTGTTTTGGCAACACCTAAGGCAGCCAATATTTCAGAGCCTTTGATATTCAAGGTCATAGTAGGTGCTCCTGCAATGGTTTTAATTTTTTTCCAAGTAGCAGAATTATTACTGGCTCCTTTGACCACATAAATATTGACCTCTTTAACGGGTTCGCCATATTCTACTACATCGAGGTTGAAGTTGACATTCTCGATAGTAGCTGAGTCAATATCATAACTGGGTTTAGTAGAGACATTAGCCACTCGAAGATAAGAACCAACGCCTTGTGATTCAAATTTACCGACCCATTCATCATCTTTATAAGCGCAAGATGTGATGGTTAATGCCGTAATTGAAATGAAAAATAGATATTTAAATGATTTCATAATCAATATTTTTTATTTTAGTTTAGCAGGATTCGTATCCCAAAATACTTTTACATCTGTTGTTGTTTTCTGTTTCGCTCCTTTATTAAAGTTGATATAGTCAGAAGGAAAATAGAATGAGCGAATGAATGACCCTGGGTCAGGCGCTAAAGTAGGCTGAAAATTATCAGGCTTACCAGTCCGACGGTAAGCATTATAAATTTCCAAACCATTGCCCCATGAAGCCAAACGCAATTCTTTGATGATGATGTTTAATTTGGCATCATCAGTAGCGGCAGCATCGTAAAGACTTTTTACCTTATTGACATACACCGTGATAGAGTCAGCAGAGGGAACGCGCGTAGTCGGTACAGTAATACCTACAGATGTAGGGAAACCAATGACTCTATTAATAGATTTACGCACGCCTGATTCCAATAGCACTTTAGGGTCGCCAGTCGTTTTTAAAACCAAAGCAGACTCAGCTTTGAGCAATTCAGTGAAGAAAGACATCCAAATTGGGTGAATACCCGCTCCTTTACCGCCTTGACCTTCAACAGTATTGCCGCCTTGATCATTATCAAAAGCACCGCCAGCAGGATAAATACCCCAACCTGTACGAGTTTTATTGTCAGGTGGAATACCAGAACCGTCACCAAAGTCACGACCCCAATAGCCATTACCCAATTCAGCAATACAGAAAGATGTCTCCACAGGATAATGTGCAGGACGAGATTGTGCATTGCAAGGAATGGTAAAGGCATCGTAATTATAATTCAATGTTTGGCGGATTAGATAATAGCGCAAACGGGGGTCATCCATGCCTTTTTCCTTTCTTAAAGACCATATAAAGTGATTGGAAATATAAGGACTTACACCACCTGTAGCTTGATAAGAGTCATTGTATTTGGGATGGCGAGAATTTGGATTTTCAAATTTATTACCAAAACGGAATACAAAATCCTCAGCATCGGTATCAATGAGGTCATTTTCAGCTAAAAGGGCATTGATTTTATCTTTAGCAGTAGCATCCACCAAGCGCGTAGTCATATAGGCGCGTAATTTCAAGGTTTTTGCTAAAGTTGACCATTTTACTCTATCTCCACCGTAATATATGTCAGTCGTCGGATTAGCACCTGGTGTTTTGGCTAACGAGGTAATCGCCTCGTCCAAAAGTGCAATAGCTGCTTTATAAACATCCGCACCTGGGTCTAATTTTGGATTGGTAATCTCGATATTATTAGCCTCTGACAAAGGCACATCGCCAAAATTGTCCACCAATACCATCAGGGCATAGGCTTTCAAGATTTTTACAGCCCCTACGTGAGTAGTTAGATTCGCTTTTTCAGCAACAGGAATCATCGCATTGGCGTTTTTGAAAATGGCTGCATAAGCATTGTACCAAACACCATTGAAGCTACCGCCTGAATACGCGTTGGCAAAGAGCGGTCCGTACATATGCTCCATGCGGGTGAGTTGCTCACCAAAATTGGACATTCCTCCATAGAAGTTTTTAAAATCCAACTGTACATCGTTGAAATAGAGGTTCACATCCGCTGTTTCAGGAGTGGGGCCGTTTGGACTGTCGAGTAATTTATCATCCAACTTGTCGCAAGCCGCTACCATCATGAGCGCAAAAAAGATGGAAAATATTTTTATTAATTTCATATCAATTCTTTTTTTTTTAATTAAAGATTAAAACGCTATCCTTACACTTGCGCCAATACGACGTGAAGTGGGACCTGAGAAAAACTCAAGACCACGCGCCACACTCACACCCAAACTGTTTGACTCTGGATCATAATTCAAACCACGTGGGAAATAAGGTGCCCGATACCATAAGTTTTGACCTGTTATAGTGATAGATAAAGCACCAAAAGGTGTTTTCTTTAAAGTACTGGTAGGCAAACTATATGAAATAGAGGCTTCTCGCAAACGGATAGTTGTGGCATCAAATACGGACAAATCTCTATAACCGAAAAATCCGCTATAACCATTGAAATAAGCTTGACTGGCTTCAACTATTGTATTATTAGGCTTACCATCTGCTGTTACACCTGGTATAATAATGGGTAATTGATGGTCAAAATCAACATCTTTTGTTAAACCACGACCAACTAATGTAGAAGCTGTTTGGGAAAAAACATCGCCTCCATGCGTATAATCCCATTGCATACGGAAAGAAAGACCTTTATATGAAATCGTATTGATATTAGTCAATCTATAATCAGCATTCGGATCGCCAATGATGCCTATATCTGTAGAAGCAATATAAAGTCCATCAGCACCCACTAAACGAGGGCTATTGAGGTCTCTTATAACTTTACCAGTTGCTGGATCTGCTTGATCCCCTAACCTTTTAACATAAGTCGCTTGTATAACCCCCAATGGCTGACCTTTGATAGCAAAAGCACCTAAATCGCTATATCCACCCAAATATACTTGCTTAACATCATCTGGTAGGCTGACAACTAAACTTCTATTTCTTGTTAGATTGACATCAATATCCCAGTTGAAATCTTTGGTTTTTATAGGTGTAAAACCAAGACCTAACTCAATACCTTTGTTACTAACAGATGCATCACCTGCATTGATACTCGTAACAGTAAAACCAGTTGAACGGTCAAGCTGCCTATCTAAGATTTGATTATCCGCCAAACGGTTGTAATAAGTAAAATCTATGCGAATGCGTTTTTTAAATAGTTGAGCTTCAAGACCTGCTTCTGTTTCTTTCAACAATTCAGGTTTGAGGTTCGGATTTGCCAAACGGTCACTTACTGCGTTTGAGTTCACGACATTACCACTACCATCTACAAATCTATTGGCAGCTATATCCAATACATTGCGCGTCAAGTATGGATCTGGAAAACGCGCACTGGTTGAGTAACCTGCCCGCAATTTCAAATAGCTCAATATATCACTGCCTTTTAATGCAGCAATGGCTGTTGTAGGTATGAATGAAAAACTCACACTTGGATAGAACAAACTGTTATTGCCTTTTTCTAATACAGAAGACCATGTGTTACGACCACCAATATTCAAATAAGCAAATTCTTTATAGCCCAAAGTCGCTTCTGCAAAACCTGCATAAGTTTGATTTTTAGTTTTATAGTCACCGCTTCTTGCTTGAGTAATAAAATTATCATGGTCAAACAAGTTATAAACCAACTGTTGGGTACTGAGGATAGAAAAAGTGCTATACGATTTTTGCAAACTGTTACCGCCTGCATTAATATCTAAGCTAAGAGCATCAGTCAAGCTCTTATTATAATTCAAGATGACAGTTTGATCCCAATAAGTGTTAATACCATTGGCGGTTCTATAAACACCAGATGAAAAATTATCAACGCCCCCTTTATTGGAAGCAAATTCTTGATATTCACCATAATTATCATAGCCCAACCGATATGTAGCACTCAAATTATCAAGCAAATCGTATCTCAAAGTCATATTACCAAAAGCACGATTAACATTTTGCTTAACAAATGAGTTTCTTGTTGTCCAGATAGGGTTTTGAATATCATTACCACCACGGTATCCGACTGTTGAATGGTCAACAGGATTTTCCCAAGGCAAGCCAATCAAATCCACTGTGCGGGGCGTGTAGAGTAAGTCCCCGAATACAGATAAGTTAGCACCACTACCACCAGAAGCACCTGTTGGAGGAGAACTAAAATCCGTTTTCACGTAGTTCATTGTTCCTGATAGTGTGAGCTTGTTAGCTAATTTGGCACTACCACCAAAGCCAAAAGTATTACGAATTAACTTATTGCCTTCAACAAAACCTTGGTCATCAACATGTCCAAAGTTGGCATTAAAAAACACTTTTTCAGACTTACCACCTATATTAACGGATGTGGTATTGACCGCTCCTTTTTTGAAGAATCTACCTACATTATCGTAAGCCTTGTACTCATATGTCTTATTATTTACAAATTCAGGAAATGCCCCCCTCAGTGCCGCTCTATCATAAGGGTGCGTAGCGGGAAAACCATCTGTGCCATCAAATTTATGCGCAGGAGTTGTGATTCTTGCACCCCAGTTACTAAAAGCATTGGAAGGGTTGTTGTTAAAACCATTGCCCCAATTGTTTTGATAATTAGGCAAATTGGATACTTCGTTTTGGAAATAGGATTGATTCAGCGTTACTTCTAATTTTTTATTCAAATTAGAACCGCCTGAACCATTCTTGGTGGTCACCAAAATAACACCATTTCGACCCGCTTCACCATAAAGCGTAGTAGCACTCAAGCCTTTCAAAACGCTGATGCTGGAAATGCTATTCGGATCAAGGTCAAGGAAGCGGCTGGATGTTTGGTTGCCGTTTGTAAAATCCTGTTGTGAGTTGGTAGAAGCATCAAAAGGGACACCATCCACAACAAATAAAGGGGTTGCGCCACCTGTTAAAGATGAAACACCACGAATGATGATGTTTGTACCCGAACCTGACAAACCACTTGATGCAAGGATGTCCACACCAGGAGCTTTACCCGAAAGCAAGCGAACAACGTCGCCATCGCCTCGTTGGGATACATCGTCTTCGCCTACCGTCGCAACGGCATAGCCTAAAGCACGCTTTTCGCGCTTAATACCCAATGCCGTGACGACCACCTCTTGTAGTTGAGATTCGTCTAAGCTCACATTCATCACAGTTGAAACGCCAATCGGCACTTCTTGAGATTTGTAGCCAGCAAAGCTGATAATAAGTGTTGTTGCATCTGCTGGTACTTCGAGGGAGTATTTACCGTCAATATCCGAAACAATACCTTTAGTTGTTCCTTTGACAATAATGCTCGCACCTACCATTGGTTCGCCCTTTTGATCACTAACCACACCGGTTATTGTCTTCTGAGCATAACCAAACAGAACGGCAACTAACGACAATAAAGTCGATAGGATAATTCGTTTTTTCATACTAATTAGTTTAATTTAAGATGAACTATTGGTTAAAAAAAAATACAGGTTTTAAATTAAAATTGCAGTGGGTGTTAGACGGGTGGATTGTAAGATGTTAGACGGGTGGATTGTAAAATCTGAGTAAAATTAGATTTAATTTTATAAAACAAGGAGTTTTCCAGTTTTTTTATTTCACAAAAAAATAAAAATAGCATATTATATTCCAATATGCTGCAAGTGTCAATATTTTCATCAATAATTTTAAGCCTTTCCCCAATTTATATTGAAAAATAACAAAATATTGTTTTAAGATATATTATTACTGAGGGGGTGACTATGATCAAAATCTTAAAGCGAAATTTTTTGTTTATCTATCAATTTTCTGGATAATTTCAAGCACTTTTTTTTCAGTCAGTTCTTCGTAAAACTCTACATATTCCAACAGTTCTGTCAATTCACCTTTCTTAAAAGGAATTTTATTAACCAAATCTTTTTTATTTAATTTCACAGAAGTGAGTGGTTTATTGCCCGCTTTGATATAATATTGAGGGCGGGGCACATATTCACCCAGCGTTCTTCCATCGCCAAAAGAGCCTTTATAATTCAAGTTTTTTAATACTTTTTGCGGAATTTTGAATAACAATATTTTATTCCCCAAATACACTACTTGAAAAATCTTGTTCTCTGTTTTTTTACTATCAGGCAAAGGTGCTTTGTAATAATAAATAGTAGTGGTATCATCCACATATAAGCGAAAAGAGTCTATACTATTGGCATCCAATAAAAGTTCTTTTCCACTTTTGGTTTTCACCTGAATAGAATTCTCCACCTCATCAAATTTATACTCTAATTCATCCGTACAATGCAAGCCATTCGACGCCCATAATTCACCCTTCCGATATTCTGAATCGTAGAAACGCGAGCCTTTAATCTGTTTGGCATTGGAGGCATCTATGGCAGATGGAAATTGCATGAGAGTCTGTTCTCTAAAAGGTGCACCTTGATTGAAAGAGCCTCGTTGAGCAGTCAAATGATTGATTAAAACAATCCAAATAATGATAAAAAGTATATTTTTTTTCATGGTTTCAATAATGGAATGATTTGAAAAGAAAGGTATTTTTCATAAAATTACATCGAATTATATAATTTACAAAATGATTTCAAGCAAAAAATTTAAATTTACTGCGTTTTATTGCCATTATTTAAATCCATAGCCAACTTTATGAAAATTTATAACCTTGTTTATTCTGCTCTTTTAGTCGTCGTTTTCGCATCCACTTCTGCTGCTCAAAAAGGTCTCACGCTCGGCAAAGTTGGTTTTTCAGTAGGCGATTATAAAGATAAAACCACCGTAAAATCTGCAAGCACTTGGGGCATCAATGTGTCTTTTGAATATTTCTGGGCTCGACACTTTTCTTCAAGTATGAACATCCATACTTTCTCTACTCATTTTTCAATATACAATCCTAAAATCAAAGGCTTTTCAACTGTTAAAGATGTTTTTGGCGGTATTGAATTGGATTTAAAATATTATCCTTTGCGAATCACACGCAGCCCATATGTGGGTATCGGCACAGGTGCTCATATATGTGATTGCTATGGATTCACTTATTTAGAGAAAATAAGAGAAGGTGCAGGTGGATTTGATTTATATCTTAAAACAGGTTATCAATTTATTTTAAATGAAGCCATTGCATTCAATATTGGAGCAATTTATTCATTCGTTCGCCCAGGTAAAATCAATTATATAGAAAGGATAAATGGTATAATTCAAGTCGGTTTTTTGATAGATTAAACGACTTGACAGTTTGATAATCAATAAAATATAATCAAAAACGGCATTTATACTGAGGGGGTATCCAATACTCAGCAATAAAAAAAGGGCAGAAAGCATCTGATGCTTTCCGCCCTAATTAAATGTTTTGACTAACCAAATCAGACTTTAAAATGTATTATTTTTTATATCGCTCAAATAGCGGGTTCCAGTATCGGATCTATTTCTATTGTTTCGTCGTGCTGGCTAATATCCAAACCTTCTAATTCTGACTCTTCATCTACACGCAGTGGCGTGATAAAGTTGGTAATTTTAAACATCAAATAAGAGCCAAAGAATGTGAAAGGCAACACGATACCCAAAGCAATGAGATGCTGAAACATCAAATTCCATTCGCCTGTGATGATGCCTTTGCCCCCCTCAGTAGCGAACACCGCTGTCAACAACATACCTGTGATACCACCCACACCATGACATGGAAATACATCCAAAGTATCATCTACAGTCGTTTTGCTGCGGAATAACATCACTGCGAAGTTACTCGTGATAGCTGCTACAAATCCAATGAAAAGACTCGGTCCATAATTAACATAACCTGCAGCTGGTGTTATAGCCACCAAACCAACCACTGCACCAATACAAGCACCCAAAGCAGAAGGTTTCTTACCCTTCATTACATCAATCATAATCCAAGTAATAGCTGCTATTGCTGATGCCAAGTTGGTGTTAACAAACGCTTTGATAGCCAACGCATTAGCCGCTAATGCTGAACCTGCATTGAAACCAAACCAACCGAACCACAACAAACCCGTACCCAAAATCACGAATGGAATATTAACAGGCAACACTTCGCCGCCTTTACGCCTTCCCAAAATAATCGCTCCTGCAAACGCTGCCGTGCCTGCTGCAATGTGTACAACCGTACCACCTGCAAAATCTAAAACGCCTTTTTTGAATAAAAGACCTTCTGGATGCCATGCCATGTGGGCTAAAGGGCAATAAATAAATATGATAAACAAATTGATAAATACAACATAACCCCAAAAACGAACACGTTCAGCAAATGAACCCGTCACGAGGGCAGGCGTAATAACAGCAAATTTCAATTGGAATGCTGCAAAAAGGACTAATGGTAATCCACCGCCGATTGTTGGATTCACAGCCGTTCCGACATTATTGAACATGAAAAACGACCTCGGGTCACCTACAATGCCCATACCTCCTACATCATCGCCAAAAGCAAGGCTGAAACCGACGACATACCACAAGATGGTGACAATACCCAAGCAAATAAAACTTTGGAGCATCGTAGAAATAATGTTTTTCTTAGAAACCATACCACCGTAGAAAAATGCTAAACCCGGCGTCATTAAGAGTACCAAGCTCGTAGCAACCAACATCCAAGCAATATTCGCCATCATAGCAGCATCATAAGGCTTGGCAGGGTCAGGCGTCGGAAAAGAGGTGGGATAAACGGCGGCGATGCAACAAATAACTAATAAAAGCGCGAACGCTGCCATTGCCATACTTCTGTTACTCATTAAAGTTTTCATAATTAAGACTCATTTAAATTGTTTGATATTAATTGGTATTTAGTCGCTCAATACGTTTATGATATTGACAAGACAAAATTACACTTAGGTTAATTTCTAACCAAACTCCAAGCAAACGTCATGAGTCTTCAAAATTTTATTTCACTTTTTAGAAATATGCCATTTTTTATTTTTATTAATTCAATAAAATAAAAATTAAATTTGATTAAATTGAAATAAGAAATTTTAGTTTTTAAACTAACCCCATTTATAGTTATGAGGTATGAGTTCAATTCCAAACTCATATCTACTAACTAACAACTCATAATTAATATGCTTTGTAAGAGTAACAGACCATCAACTAAGAAATAATAATAATAATCATTCCTCTTATCATTAATTTTATAGATGACGAATGCACTAATGAGTATTGAAACGCCAATAGCGATGAGGGTATTTAGAAGATAAACGCCCATCATGTAAATCATACAAGCTATTGAAAATGAGAGAGTTAGAAAAAAAAGAGATAGCCATTTCGATTTTTGAATGCCTATACTGAGGGGTATCGTTTTCACACCCGTTTTAGTATCGAAAGCTATATCTCGAATATCGAAGGGAATAGTGATAGCTAAAACAAACGCCATTCTTTCCACTACCATAAACGTATCGCAAGAGTACCATTCCTGACCAAATGATTTGATGGGGAAAATAACCGTCACGAATGCCCACACGCCCGCGATGATAAATATTTTGATATATGGCACATCGCGCAATCTTTTCCCATTAAAAATGGGTAAAACATAAGCCATTGATATTAATCCTACAAAAAATAATAGCCATTTGATAGAAATATAAAACCTAAAAAAAGTTTCCAAACATATCAATCCTGCCGTAAACGTCAAAATACTGAGGGGGGTCTCAAAAGCTTTGGCGTGGATAAATCGAGCTTCGGTTCGCTCTACCGCAGGGTTGTGCTCTAAAATATTTTTCTTTAAATAAAAAGTAATGGGTTTATGAATATTATATAAAAAAAAAGTAGCCGCGAAAATAAAGACAATATGCGGATTGCCGTCCACACTCAAATGGCGAATATACAAAGTCTGCACAGCTTGAGCAGCGGCGCAAAGGGCTATAAAAAAATTGCCATAAATGAGGAAATCGAATATTTTTTTAAGAAATTTCAAAGTGATTATTTTCAGTAAAATTAAAAAGCCTTGCGGATTGTGCAAGGCTTTTTAAAGAGTTTTCTTAGAAATATTAGAAATATTTGAAATTATGATTGTCTTCTATTTTTTGTAAAGTCTCGTACATGAGCCTGATGACATTGTTTATATCATCCACATGCGCCATCTCCACAGTGGTATGCATATAGCGCAAAGGGAGGGAAATCAAAGCCGACACTACCCCACCATTTGAATAAGCAAAAGCATCTGTATCCGTCCCAGTCGTGCGGCTCGACGCTTGGCGTTGGAAAGGAATCTCTTTTTCGGTAGCTGTATTGATAATGAGGTCTAAAAGGTTGTTGTGTACTGAGGGGGCATAGCTGAGGCTGGGACCTTTGCCGCATTTAATATCGCCTTGCATTTTGGCGTTCATCAGCGGCGTACCAGTGTCGTGACAGACATCCGTGACGAGGGCAACGTGCGGTTTGATGGTATTCGCTATCATTTCTGCACCGCGCAACCCGACTTCCTCCTGCACTGAGTTGACGATATAAAGCGCAAAAGGCAATTCAATATTATTCTCTTTCAATAGTCGCGCAACTTCCGCAATACAAAAGCCACCGATGCGATTATCCAGAGCACGACCGCAATAAAAACGGTCATTGAGTTTGATTAATTCATCTTCATAAGTAATAACGCAGCCTACGTGGATGCCCATTTCACCAACTTCTTCCTTGTTTTTAGCTGCCACATCGATGAAAATATTGGACAGCTCAGGCATTATATTGGCATCTTTACCCGTCCTGACATGGATAGCGGGCCAGCCAAATACACCTTTTACGATACCTTTTTTAGTATGAATATTGACCCGTTTGGAAGGAGCAATCACTTGGTCTGAACCACCGTTGCGGATGACATGGATAAAACCATCGTCGCTGATATAATTCACAAACCACGAAATCTCATCAGCATGACCTTCAATCACCACGCGGTAAGGCTTATCAGGGTTGATGACAGCATAGGCAGTCCCATAATTATCGAGGTGCCACTCATCTACGAAAGGTCGAACATAGTCGAGCCATAGCTTTTGACCCGGCGCTTCAAAGCCCGTAGGCGAGGCGTTATTTAAGTATTGAAAAAGAAATTGTTCAGAAGTGGTATTAATGACGCTCATTTAAAGTTTTGGATTTCAGTTTAAAAATGGTGACGTTTGATTACGCCGTTTTTTAACACTGTTTGACATAAAATTTTGGTTTTTTGTCAACGAATTGAGAGACAAATTACAGAGTTTTTTTTCTGTAAAAATAAAATATGTCAAAAAAAATAGTGTGCAAAGTTAAAATAATTCTCTAACATAATATACGTTTTTGGTTTATTTAATGCCCCAAGTTTCAGGCGACAATCGCCAAGATTTTAACGTTTCCATTTCTTCTTGCTTAATGTATTGATTTTCAATAGCTTGTGCAATTAAAGTATCATAATTTGAGAGCGTATCGAAAGGGCAATTTGCTTCTTTAAACATGCTGACTGCTTTATCAAAACCGTAAGTGAAGATGGCTAAAACGCCTACAACTTCCATCCCAGCCTCTCTCACTGCCTCAACTGCCTTCAAACTACTGCCGCCAGTAGAAATTAAATCTTCAATGACCAATACTTTTAAGCCGTCACCTGAACTTTGAGGCATTCCTTCAATTTGATTTTGCCGACCATGGGATTTGGCTTTTTCCCGAATATAAATAAATGGCTTTTTCAACCTATCGGCTATCAGCGCGCCATGCGGAATACCCGCTGTTGCTACACCCGCTACCATATCGAAGTCTCCAAATTGATTAGATTTTTCAACAAAAGCGGCGATAATTCTGTCACGTACTGAGGGGTAATAGAGCGTAATTCGATTATCGCAATAAATCGGTGATTGGATGCCCGAAGCCCATGTAAAAGGATTTTGTGGACTCAATTTTACGGCGTTAATTTGCAGTAATTTCTGAGCGACTTCTTGTGCAATTGTCATATCAAATTAAAAATATTTAATAGAAAAGTAATTAAAAAATTTCGCAAATGTATAAAGTTTTTATCAACGAAACGCCATTGATTTTCACAAATACTGAGGGGGTGCTCCCCGAATGGAAAAATGATGATAATATATTGATAACCAAGTATTTAGGTAAAAAGAAATTTTTATATAACTATATTGATTTACTTGAAAAATCAAATAAATACCATCAAATTGTCATTTTTAGCAACGATTTAGAGGCTTTGTGGTCTGATTTTTCAAGCATTTTTAAAGCAATTGAAGCAGCTGGTGGCGTTGTTTTCAATGAAAAAAAAGAAGTTTTAGTCATTTTTAGACGTGATTTTTGGGATTTACCAAAGGGTAAAATCGATAAAGGCGAATCTCCTGAGCAAGCTGCCGTCCGAGAAGTGCAAGAAGAAACAGGGCTGCAAAATGTCATTTTAGGCAAACACATCATTGATACATACCACACTTATGAGCTAAAAGGCAAGCGAATTCTTAAAAAAACCTATTGGTATGAGATGAAAACTACCGATAATGAACTCATTCCACAGACGGAAGAGGATATTGAACAAGCCGAATGGGTCGTATTATCTGATTTTTTAAACTCAAAGCCCGTTATTTATGGCAATATTTTGATTGTATTAGATGTATTTATTTAATTTAAATGATTTTATTCTGTCACATTTTTAGATTTTATGAGATTTTTTATAAAATTCATTACAATAAGTTTGTGGCTGTTATCGTTGAAAGAGTCTGATTTGAATATTTTAAAAAAAATATGAATATAGTTAAAATTTGTTTCATATTAAAAAAGTTTTCTAAATTTGCTGCTCACGAGAACACATTTTGCTTTGTAGTTGGTAAAAATTTAATAATCTTACAATTTATAATCTAAAATCTTACAATTTCAAAAATGAGAAAAATCCTCATCGCCTTGGCTATTGCATTTTGTTCTTCATTTTCCACACTTCATGCGCAGCTTTTATCTCTCAACACCACAGGGTACGAAACAACGAAACAGGCAGACAACACCAAAGATTGGTCTATCTTTACCGATAGTGAAAATCGAATGCTTTATGTTGACTTTGAAAAAATCAACGTCAATTTGAGCAATATTACGGTCAAAGATTTGGAAGGAAAAGTCCTTTTTAAAGATGAGACTTTATGGCAATTGCCAGTGAATACTATATACGAAATCGATTTTTCAAAATTTCCGAAAGGCAATTATGTCATCGAATTGAAAACGTTTACGAACGTAATTAAGAAAAATGTATCGATTAGCTGATTGCTAACTTTTCACGCAACTTGCAGCAAGTTCAAAACTTGCTGCAAGTTATTTCACAGAAAAACAAATAAAATTTTGTGCTGAATGAGTCAAAATACTGAGGGGGTGCTTCATTTTGTTGAAGCACCCCCTCAGTATTTTTTTCATCACTCATCACTCAGGTCAAGCTATTTCAGGCACACACATCTCATAACTCATCTCTCATAACTTATAACTCATCACTACTTATCTACCTCATCGTTTCATTCAGCTTATCCAAAACCTCCTTTATCGGATAATCGCCCTCCGAAATCACATGTGTTTTGTTATTGCGCTCAATGATAAATAGATAATGTGCCGAGTCTTGAGCAATATTCGATTGCATCGGTTTGTATTTTATTTCAAGTTTTATATACGAATCCAAAATACTACTGAGGGGGGCATCGCCATAAGGCGTTTTGATGTGGTTGTTATAAATTTCAATGGGCTGCAATCGCCATTTTGAGTATAGCCTAAATACAGTTGTGCAAAACGAAATAACGGCAAAGAACCCCAATATCATCACCATAATATTGCGCCGATTGTAATCAAGGCTTTTATTTTTATGAAAATAATAAGCCCCAGCCAACGAAAGAGCGACGATAGAAATTGAAAATATCAACCAAAAATCGGCTCCATGTTTGAAAGGTTCGATGACATAAATAGGTTTTTCCATAATTTTACTTCAAAACTTCTCTGGCAATCACTAATTTTTGAATCTCCGAAGTGCCTTCTCCGATAGTACAGAGTTTAGAATCGCGATAGAATTTTTCAACTGGAAAATCCTTCGTGTAACCATATCCACCGAATATCTGGACTGCTTCGTTGCTCGCCCAAACGGCTACTTCCGAAGCGTAATATTTAGCCATTGCTGCTTCTTTCGTCATTTTTTTTCCTTTATTTTTCAAATCAGCCGCTTGACGCGTGAGCAATTCTGCAGCTTGAATCCGCGTTGCCATATC
The DNA here is from genome assembly GCA_043744275.1 of Saprospiraceae bacterium. Lineage (GTDB taxonomy): Bacteria > Bacteroidota > Bacteroidia > Chitinophagales > Saprospiraceae > JAAFJT01. Next base: position 15,791 of record JAYTUY010000051.1, on the reverse strand, counting down.
CGCTAATTTGAAGCTAATGGCTTGAAAATTTGAAATCGGCTGACCAAATTGATGGCGTTCTTTTGAGTATTTCACTGCCGCTTCATACGCGCCTTTCGCAATACCCAACGATAGCGAAGCGATAGAAATGCGCCCGCCATCCAATATTTTCATTGCTTGAACAAAGCCCTCACCTTGTTCTCCCAACATTTGACTTTTATGAACTCTGCAGTTGTCGAAAACCATTTCTGCCGTTTCGCTGGCTCTCATGCCGAGTTTATTTTCTTTTTTACCCGCCGAAAACCCCTCAGTACCGCGCTCAACAACGAAGCTCGAAATGCCGCGAGAGTCCAAAGGGTCGCCTGTTCGAGCCAAAACGACTGCTACATGACCTGATTTGCCATGCGTAATCCAGTTTTTAGTACCATTGATGACCCAATAATCACCGTCTTGAACCGCCGTGCAGGTCATACGCATCGCATCCGAGCCTGTATTCGCTTCCGTCAAACCCCATGCGCCTATCCACTCACCGCTGGCGAGTTTGGGTAGCCAACGATGGCGTTGTTCTTCATTCGCGAACATGTATATATGATTGGTACACAATGAGTTATGCGCGGCAACGCTCAAACCAATCGAGCCACACACCTTCGCAATTTCTTCAATAACGGTCACATACGCTTGATAATCAAGCCCTGAGCCACCGTATTCTTCAGGAATAAGGACGCCCAAAAAGCCATGTTTTCCCAAATTATGCATCATGTCGATGGGGAATATTTGGGTTTCATCCCATTCCATCACATAGGGGCGAATGTGGGCTTCTGCAAAATCACGAGCTGATTGGCGGATGAGTTCAAGGCTCTCGAGAGAGGATTCGGTAGGTGTCAATAAGTCATTCATTTTTAAAAAGAGATGAAATAAAATGAGTTAATTTGGTGCAAAATATAATTTGGATTTTATTTAAAATAACAACGCAAAGATATGAAATTTGTTCTTCAAAATTGAGCGCAGTTTTTCATTCTAAAATTTAATTTTGAAAATTATTTTATTTCCAATTTTTATTTTTAAATTCACCTTTATTTTGAAGATAAATTTTAAACCTTCTGGTAATTTAGATTAAAAATACTGAGAGGTTAGGGCTATTTCATAAAAATGTTGTTATCATTAAATTGATTATTTTTGATAATTTCATCTTATGTTTTAGTGCGTTTTAGATTTACTAAATTTTAAAAATTTAGTAAATCTCATTTCATTGCAAATTAAATCTTATTGAGTTATGAAAAAACAACTATTTATTGCTTGCTTTTTAGCAGCCTTTTTTATTCAAAATTCTTTTGCTCAAAGCGAAAAAGACCGTCTTGCCATTTCAAATCTGATGAATAAACAAGCGATAGACTGGACGGCTGGCAACATCGAAGCGTTTATGCAAGGCTATTGGCATTCCGATTCGCTCATGTTTGTTGGTAGCAAAGGCATCACTTATGGTTGGCAACAAACGTTCGATAATTATAAAAAAAACTATCCCGACCGTGCTACGATGGGTGCGCTGAAATTCGATATTTTAAAAATGGATTTTCACTCAAAAAATACCTGCGGGCTGCTCGGCAAATGGCATCTGACGCGCCCTGAAAAAGGGGATGTCGGCGGATATTTTACCCTCATTTTTAAGAAAATAAAGGGGCAATGGCTGATTGTGAGCGACCACACGAGTTAGTAATTGAAAATGGAGAATTGAAAATTGAAAATTTGGACATGCCTTAACTTTCAATTTTCAATTTTCAATTTTCAATTCAATATCCGTATTTCTCTTTCCAAAGCTGCCTCATTCGCTCTTTGATGGCATTTTCAGCCCCATTGACTGAGGGGGTAAAAAATGCGGTGCCTTCTATTTCTTTGGGTAAAAACTCTTGATGAGCAAAATTATTTTCAAAATCGTGGGCATATTGATAGCCTTTGCCGTAGTTAAGGTCTTTCATGAGCTTGGTCGGGGCGTTGCGTATATGTAGCGGAATGCTCAAATTGCCCGTCTCTCGCACCTTGCCCAAAGCTTTTTCAATAGCCATATAAGCAGAATTACTCTTAGGTGAAGTGGCTAAATAAATAGCACATTGGCTCAAAATAATGCGCGCTTCAGGCATACCCACTTGATGAACCGCTTGAAAAGTGGTGGTCGCCATCAAGAGCGCGTTGGCGTTCGCCAAACCTATATCTTCCGAAGCCAAAATGACCATGCGGCGAGCAATAAATAGAATATCCTCTCCGCCTTCGAGCATTCGAGCGAGATAATAAACGGCGGCATTGGGGTCGCTGCCCCTCATGGATTTGATGAATGCAGAAATAATATCGTAGTGCTGTTCGCCTGTTTTATCATACCTAACTATGTTTTGCTGCACAATATTGATGACCATATCATTGGTGATTGCTTTGCTTTCGCGAGCATCACCCCCCTCAGTATTTGGGCTATTTTCAATGTCATTGGAAGCATATTCAGCCACTAATTCCAAAATATTCAACAGCTTTCTCGCATCGCCGCCGCTGAGTTGAAGCATGGCATCGTATTCCTCGATATTTATCTTCTTTTGCTTTAAAAATTCATCTTTTTCAAGGGCAATTTTAATTAAATGCATCAAATCATCCTTTTCCAATTCCTTTAAAACATACACTTGACACCTTGAAAGCAAGGCGGGGATGACCTCAAACGATGGGTTTTCAGTCGTCGCCCCTATCAAAGTGACGATACCTTTTTCAACTGCACCGAGCAACGAATCTTGTTGAGATTTTGAAAATCGGTGGATTTCATCGATAAACAAAACAGGATTTGGCGCATTGAAAAATTGCTTGCGCCGAGCTTCTTCTATCGTTTCGCGGATGTCTTTCACACCACTATTGATGGCAGATAATTGAAAAAACGGACGTTTTAATTGGTTGGCGATGATGTTCGCTAAAGTCGTTTTGCCTACGCCTGGTGGTCCCCAAAGTATCATCGAAGGGATGCGCCCCGTCTCAATTGTTCGGCGCAAAACGGCGTTTTCACCGACCAAATGTTTTTGCCCTATGTAGTCATCGAGCGAGGTGGGGCGTAGGCGTTCGGCGAGTGGTTGCATATATTTTCTCTTTTGATTTTCAATTAATGTAAATAATGGCTTGAAAATCACGGAGTGATTGAATGTGAATAACCCTCGATGGAATCGGGGGTATTACCAGAGAAGGTCTAAAACTGCGGAGCAGTTGAATGTAAAAAATACAGTAATTGACAATATTTCACATTCAACCGCTTTGCGGTTAGCGCAATTCACTTATTTCATCCCTCCGATTTCATCGAAGGTTATTCATATTCAATCGCTCCGCGATTATTTAAATGTATTATTGGCAGATTAATAAAATCACACCTTCAAAAACACGCCTTTCCGATAAAACAACCAAACAATTGCCCAACAAACAAGCATAAAAATGAGAGCAAAAAGGAACGATGCTATCTCAGTCTTACCCGCCCATGAGACGAACAAATTGTTGTAAATAGCTTCTTGTGCATTGATGATTTTACCCGAAGCATCGGTTGTCTGAATCATATTTAAAATAGGGACAAGCAACTCCGAAACCATATAGCCAAGTATGGCATTGGTGCCGAATATTTTGAAAAATTTGCCCCAATTTTGAATGCCTTTTACATCCACCAAATAATAACAGAATGTAAAAATGGACATAGATAAACCGCCTGCTAATAAAACATACGAACTTGTCCATAGTTTTTTATTGATTGGAAATACCAAATTCCAAATTAAAGATGCTGTAATCAGTATGATGCTCCAAATGGCTAATTGTTTGATTATCAGCATTTTATCTTGAGTTTGACCAATAAAACCACCGACTAAATAGCCGATTAAAAAAGTGACCAAAGCAGGCATGGTGCTGAGCAAACCTTCGGGGTCGAATGCGATGCCTTCGCCATGATAGAGATGCCCTTCGCCGAAAAGCCATAAATCGAGTTTTTGACCTGCATTACCTGCCATCGTCATGTCTCCGAAAGCTAATAAAATAGCCCAATATGCCAGTAATAGAGTAACACTTAATCCAACAATTTGTTTTGTATTCAATATTAAACACAGCACGCTGCCGATGCCATAACACAAAGCAATGCGTTGCAAAACGCCCAAAATGCGCCATGTACTGAGGGGGTGTCCGATAAATGGAAATGCATACAAACCGACGCCCAAAAGGAAAATAATGAGCGTTCGTTTGGCTATTTTCATGAACAAATCAGACGTCAAAATATGGTTGTATTGCTTGTATGAAAACCATGAGGAGACGCCTGTGATGAAAACGAAGGAGGGAAACACTAAGTCAGTGGGCGTGAAACCATGCCATGCAGCGTGTTGGAGCGGTGCGAAAGATGGTGACCCTCCAGCTGTGTTGACGATAATCATGAATGCAATGGTGATGCCTCGAAATATATCGAGCGATTGTAAGCGGTTTTTCATTTTGTAAGTTTTTTTTAAAATTATAACTTATTCATTATCAACGTTATGTAAAGTTTTTAAATTAAAACAAAATTAGTCATTGGTCAAATTTGGTTCTTTTTTATGGCTTTCATCGCCATACCTGATAGCTCAAAAACGCCATGAATCAGCCCTGAAAAACGAGCATCTTGCGTCAAACCTTTTTTCCAACGGGCATATATTTGTTGCATAATGACGGCATTTTTATACGAGCCAAAAACATAGTAAAAAACAATATCGCTGACATCGCGTCCTGTGAGAGAAGCATATTTATCTACAACTTCTTTGCGTGTCAAACAGCCTTTTATCCACGTCAGGTTGAACAGTTTCGCAAAATCAGGGTCGTCTGCTTCGCACCAATATGCCAATGCCGCGCCCAAATCCATCAAAGGGTCGCCAACGGTTGACATTTCCCAATCCAAAACGCCTATTATTTCAGTCATTTCAGGATTCCAAACAACATTGTCAAATTTATAATCATTGTGCAAAAAGGCGGGTTTTTGCTCGCGAGGTTGATAACTGAGCATCCATTCGGCTACGGATTCCATGTTCGGCACATCATCGGTTTGGCTATTTTTATAGCGTTGAATCCAGCCTTCCACTTGTCGGCGGACGTAACCTTCGGGTTTTCCAAGTGCTATTAAGCCCGTTTTTTCAATATCTAAATTATGCAAATCAGCCAGATTCTCAATCAATTTTTCACAAAGCTGCGGCATGACCCCCTCAGTAAGCGCGGGATTTTGAGCATCTTTGGCGCGTAAAATCACACCATTCAGGCGTTGCATGACATAAAAAGAACCGCCAATTACTTCGTCCGATTCGTCAATACACAGCGGCGTTGGTATTTTATTGAAGCCTGCATGTTTTAATAAACTCAAAACTCGAAACTCACGCCCCATATCATGCCCGCCTTTCGCACTCGCACCAAAGGGTGGGCGGCGCAAAACATACTCGTTGCTATCCGTTTTTATCAAATATGTCAGATTGGAGAAACCACCAGGGAATTGACTGACTTCTTCAATTTCGCCGAAGTCAGTAATTTTATTTTTTAAATAGTCATCGAGTTTCACAACGTCAAGTTCTTCGCCTGTTCGGATTTTGGTTGTTTTGTCAATATTCATAACTAATTGATTATCATTGTTTTAATAAAATTTTTCAAGGCGAAATTATTCAATAATTGAGGTGTTAATTAATAATTTCAAATTACATTCAAGGCGAAAATTACATTATTTTTTATTAAATTTTTCAAAATGAAAATCCAAACACCTGTCTAAACTCGTATAGATTTTTAACAACTAAGAAAAACAAAATTATCATCCACAGTTATAATATTAAACATAAACTCAATTTTATTTATGATTTTAAGCGTGAAAAAAAACTTTTTTATTTTACTAAGCAGTGCTTTTCTGTTGACTCATATTTCCTGTAAAAAAATTCAGGAATTGACTCAATTTGACATGAGTTACAACACAAAAGTGACTGTGCCACCTACTTTCGGCATCAATACGCCTTTTGATATTTTGACGCCTGATATTAATACTAATTCAGACAGTGAGTTTTCGTCACGGGGTACTGCCAAAAATTATATAGATAAAATCAACTTGACAAGCATGGTGATGAAAATTACATCGCCAAGCACTCAACGGTTTGATTTTTTAAAATCCATTGAAATCTCTATTTCTGCCAGTGGATTGAGTGAATTAAAAATTGCTCAAAAATTGGATTTTCCTGAAAGCGTGGGGAATGAGGTAGCGTTGGATATATTGGAAAATGATATTGCAGAATATATTAAAAAAGACAAATTCAAACTCAGAGTGAACGTTGTGAGCGATAAAACCATCGCGAGCGAAGTGCAAATCGACGTTAATTCGGTGTTTAGAGTAAAGGCTAAGTTGTTTTAAGAGTTTTTAGTTAATGAAAGAAAATGTGTTTAATGGCTAACTCGCTACTCCAGTGGGTTAGCTATTTTTTTTAACTAAAAAGCATTTTTTTTATTAAAAAAGTGCTTTTTAAACAGTTTTCATCGTTTTTGGACGCTAATTTGATTTGTTAATAATATCGAATTCTAAGGCAATTTTATCATCACATCATCTTTAATCAAAACCATTTTCCTATGAGATCTAATTTAATTTTCGCTGCTATTTTCTGCGTTTTCTGCGCAATGACTCAAATGGCTTGCAACAGAGAAGTATCCACTTCCAACAATGGTATGTCAGCAACGGTTGACTCTGATGTTGAAAAATTTGTGGGTATGTATTCAGCGGCTGAGGCTTGCACTCAAAACAAAGACGCGAGATTTAGCCTCGAAATTGCGCCTTCAATGAAAAAAGGCGACGAAATCACTATTTCTAACTTCGGTCCTTTGGGCAATGCTGAGGTGAAAGCAATTGTTGACAACAATGCATTATCTATCCCAAAACAAACCGTTAGCGGTATTGTAGAAGGAAAACAAACAGATATTGCTATCATCGGCAACGGCGTAATGAACGGTAAAGTGATGAATATTGCTTACAGTTACAGCATCGCTTCGGGTTCTTCCACGGAATCATGCTCAATGACTTGCACGAGAAACTAAATTTTTATGAAAATAATAACCACCTAAACGGCTGATTTGAGCAACGCTCTTATCAGCCGTTTGTCTTTTATCTTTGGTCGAAAAACACCTTGATTAGGCTGTTCATTCTCCTGTAAATAGCAACATTCCATTTATAAAATCGTTATATTTGTGGTTTATAGTACCCCCTTAGTATTTCCTTAAAAATAGGCATTTTTATAAGCAAAATATCAATTAGACAATGATGAAAGACAATTATCAATTACTGATTACTAAACTCGACGAATTTATCCGCAAATATTATATCAATCAAGCGATACGCGGCAGTTTGTATTCTGTGGGCTTGATTCTCGCCTTGTTTTTGGGGCTTAATTTTGCTGAAAATTATTTTTATTTCCCCCCCTCAGTAAAAACGCCTTTGTTTTGGGGCTTTGTGGCTACAAGCGGTGTTGCCTTGGGTATTTGGGTGGCAATTCCTTTGCTGCACTTTTTTCATTTAGGAAAAATCATCAGCCATGAAAAAGCAGCCACGATTGTGGGCGAGCATTTCACGGATGTGAAAGATAAATTGCTCAATATTTTGCAGCTTCGCAAGCAAGCGGATACGCAAGAGAATCGGGATTTGATATTGGCTTCAATCAATCAAAAATCGGAGGAAATCAAGCCTGTGCCATTTCAAGCAGCTATTGATTTGCAGAAAAATCGGAAGTATTTGAGGTATGCTTTGCCGCCGCTTTTGCTTTTGTTATTTATGCTTTTTGCTGCGCCGAGTTTGATTAAAAATGCGACGAGTCGCTTGTTTAATTACAATAAAGAATTTGAAAAAGATGCGCCTTTTAAATTTATGATAGATAAATCTAATTTAAAAGTCGTTCAGTTTCAAGACTTTGACTTAAAAGTAAAGGTAGATGGCAATATTTTACCTAACGATGTATTTATAGATGTCAACGGTTATCAATATCGTTTGACGAAGGAAGATGCGACGACTTTTAGCTATAAATTTTCTAACGTTCAGAAAGATATTCCTTTCAAATTGTTCAGCGGTCCTGTGGCTACCCCTGAGTACGCGCTTGAAGTTTTGAAAAAGCCAAATATTGCAGGCTTTGATGTGCGCTTGGATTATCCCGAATATATCGGTCGGGCGGATGAGATGGTGAACAATCAAGGCGATTTAATAGTGCCTGCTGGGACGAATATCGCTTGGCTTTTCAATGCTGAAAATACGGATGATATTAAGGTGTCGTTTATGGGTGGCACCCCTCAGTCTATCGTTCGTCAAGGCGATACGCGTTTTACTTTTAGCAAAAAAATGATGACTGATGAGCCGTATAAGTTGTTGATTTCCAATGCTTATTTGCCAAAAGGCGATTCAGTTTCTTACTCCATTACGGTTGTGCCTGATTTATTTCCAACGATTAATGTAGAGAAATTTGAAGACAGTTTGAATAAAAAACGCTTGTTTTTTGTAGGCGACGCGGGAGACGATTATGGACTGAGGGGTTTGAGTTTCAATTATCAAATCAAAAGTGCGAGTGGTCAGCAAGCAGCGATTCAAAAAATACCGTTGCCAAATCCCACTAATAAAAATGCTCAATATCAATACACCTTTAATACGCAGGATTTGAATTTGAAATCGGGCGATGAAGTCACGTATTATTTTGAAGTGTTCGATAATGATGGTGTGAATGGTTCAAAATCAGCTAAAACCAATTTGATGGTATATGCTGTGCCGACTGTTGAGGAAGTTGAAAAGCAGATTTCTAAAAATAATGATGAAATCAAAGATGATTTGAAGAAAGCGGTTAAAGAAGCTAAGAAAATTCAAGAAGATTTGCAGAAGTTGCGTGAAAAAATGTTGCAACAAAAAGATGTGGACTGGCAGATGAAAAAAGAAGCCGAAAAACTGATGCAACGCCAGCAGGAATTGGAAAAGCAAATCCAAGAAGCCAAGCAAAATTTTGAGGAAAATAAAAAGCAACAGCAAGAGATTAGTAAGCAAGATGAAAATATCTTGAAAAAACAAGAGCAATTGCAGAAGATGTTTGAAGATTTGCAAAACCCTGAAATGAAGGAATTGTTGAAGCAAATCGAAGAAATGATGCAAAAACTTGAGAAAGATCAAGCCCTCGACAAGATGGATGAAGCCAAATTCTCCAGCGAGGAAATGGAGAAAAACCTTGACAGAATGCAGGAAATGTTTAAGCAAATGGAAGTAGAAACCATGATGCAAGAGCAAATTGATAAACTCGAAGAAATGGCTAAAAAGGAAGACGAACTCAGCCAAGATACTGAGGGGGATAAAAAAAGCCAAGAAGAATTGAAGAAAGAGCAAGAGGAATTGAATAAGGAATTTGATAAATTAGAAGAAAAACAAGAGGAATTAGAGAAAAAGAATAAAGAATTGAAACGTCCTGAAGAGATGCCTGATACCAAACAAGAGGATAAGGACATCAAAAAGGACATGAAAGATAGTAAGGAAGACCTTGATAAAAAGGACAATCCGAAGGCGTCGAAAAAGCAAAAATCGGCTGCTAACAAAATGAAGGAGAAGGCGAATAAAATGAAGCAATCGCAGCAGAAAAGTCAGCAAGAGCAATTGCAAGAAGACATCAAAGCGATTCGTCAATTATTGGAAAATCTTGTCACATTGTCGTTTGACCAAGAGCAATTGATGAAAGATTTTGGTGCTTCTACTGAAAATACGCCGCGCTATGTGAAATTGGTTCAGCAGCAGAAAAAATTGCAAGGTGACTTTGGTTTGATAGAAGATTCATTGCAGGCTTTGGCGCAACGTCAAGCGGCTATTCAAACTTTTGTGATTGAAAAAGTGACTGATATTAAGCAAAATATGTCGCAAGCCCTTGATAAACTCGAAGATCGTAAGAAATATGAAGGTCAAGATTGGGAGCAGCGCACCATGAAAAACGTGAACGATTTGGCGTTGATGTTGTCTGAATCCATGAATCAAATGCAGCAGCAAATGAGCGATGCGCAAGGCAACGAGAGTTGCCCTAAACCTGGTCAAGGCAAAGGCGGCAAAGGGAAAGAGCCTAAGGATAAAATGGGTGAAGGGCAGAAAAGCGTGAATGAATCGCTGAAAAAAATGAAGGAGAAAATGCAAGGCATGGGCAAAGGTCAGCAGTCACAAGAGTTTGCTAAAATGGCAGCTCAACAGGCGGCTATGCGTGAGGCTTTGAAGAAAAAGCAAAAAGAACTTCAAGAGCGTGGCAAAGGCGATAAAGGTTTGCAAGATATTATTGACCAAATGGAAAAAACGGAGACGGAATTGGTCAATAAAAAATTGGACAATGGCACCATGAAGCGCAATGATGAAATCCTCACTCGTTTGCTCGAATCTGAAAAAGCAGAGCGCGAGCGCAAAGAGGACGAACAACGCAAAGCCGATGTGGCTAAAACTCAGGAAAATGATATGCCTGCCTCTTTGAAAGAGTATATCAAAAAGCGTCAAGCAGAAGTTGAGCAATATCAAAAAGTGTCGCCTACTTTGAAACCATATTATAAACAATTGGTGGAAGAGTATTTTAAGACTTTGAAAGGTGGGAAATAAAAAAAGCGCGGAACGAAAGTTTCGCGCTTTTTTTTTGGAGCTTATACATTTTAACTTGCAGCAAGTTTAAAACTCTGTCCATTACCCATATCATTTTTTGACTTAAAAATCCCGTAGGGATGGATGATATTGTCATGCTTTCAGCTTGATGGTGCTTTGCACTCATAGCGGCGGATTTCAATCCGCCGAAAAGTGTACCGATATTTAATTGAGTTCCGTAGGAACGGCGCATTTAACCTTTTTTATATGTGCCGTTCCTACGGAACTCAATTAAATCACTCAATTTTCTAAACCGTGGATTGAAATCCACGGCTATGAGTGCAAAGCACCATCAAGCTGAAAGCATGACAATATGAACCGAGCCTCCGGCTCTATAGTGTTCAAAAAAGATGTGGGTAATGGACAGAGTTTTAAACTTGCTGCATGTTGTGTCACTAATTTTTAATGACTTTAAATACAGAAATATCCTTTCCATTAATCATTTTTACGAAATACATGCCGTTTGTAAAATGGCTAAAGTTTAAGCTATATTGTTGATTATCAATGTTTTTTACATTAAAATAAATCCTACCAACGGCATCAGCGATTTCTAAATCATAATTGCCGACCCCCTCAGTATCGCGCTCTAAAATCAACTTTTCGCTCACTGGATTCGGATATACCCATACTTTTATTTTCTTATCGTACTGAACGCTCACGGTTCTGGAGTACTCAAATTTATCGTCCGCATCCACTATTTTTAGGCGATAATAATTGATACCTGCATCGGGTTTGTCATCCATAAATAAATACTTGTGGGCTTCGGTAGTATTCCCAAAAGCTTTTAGTTGACCAATATTAGTGAATGTTCGAGCATCTGAACTGCGTTCAATTTGGAAAAAATTAGCATTGCGCTCAGAGGCAGTTTCCCACACGACAGCCGTTGAATTGCCTTTTCGATAAGCATTAAAAGTGGTCAATTCAACAGGCAAAAGTGAGTTGTCGAGACCTCCGCCGATAGCAAATTCGCCGAAGACATTCAATGAATCTCGTCTGGCAGTAAACCGCCCTGATACGCCACTTCCTGAATTGTGTTTACCTCTGAGCACCCATTGTACTGAGGGGATAGGTCGGTGAATAATGCGTAGATTAGTTGGATTGTTAATGCCTGGATAATTGTTCAGAAGCAAGGCTAATCGATACGTTTTGACACTCAAACCATCGGCGGCTTTAATCTCCCAAATACCACATGTTTCGCAAGTAGAATTGATTAGATAACCATCGGCATCCACTAACGGCAAGCCCCATTCTAAAGGATCGGTTGTGTAATATTGCACAGTTAAAGAACCTGCCGAATTAATAGAATCCAGTGTAATAGTCGCTTGCAAAAATGACTTTGCCGTACCTATTGGAAACTGCTGCAACTGCAATTGGGAAGCATTGACCCACCGCCGAATGGAGCCATTGTACACGTATGATGTATCACTACCGCCAAATAAAATACCCTCATTTGTAGGCGATGTACCAACGGTTAATTGATTACCAAATAGGTTAATTTTACCCCAAATCAAGCGTATTTCGCTGCTAATATTCAGTCCATTTTGAGCCAATATATCTGCTGGATTGTTAACGATTAGGCGTTGGATAGTACCTGTGCCAGTAATTCTTTGCTGCCCTGTTCCTTCAAATTTAACAAAATTGTTATTTATAAAACCGTTGTTTCTCAATTGATTACCTTTGAAACTCATCCCATTTGAATTGCCAAGTGTCAGCGTACCATAATTTTCAAGGTTGCCATTGATACTGCTTGAAGTATTAAGATTAATCAAACTGCCATAGAAAATCATAACTCCTGAAGCATTATTATCAAATGAGCCGTTGCCTGCTCTCATCTCATTGATATTCCAAGTTGAATTACCAAATTTGAAAAGAATACCTGAGTTTGTCAATCTTTGATTCACCATAGAAATAGGTGTGTAAGGCTGAACATTTATGGCTCCACTTGCATTGTTATTAATGCGTCCAGATACAAGGCTATCCCGAGTGACAATATCGCCTGTGTACCAATTAATGATACCGTTGTTGTTAATAGTTCCCCTGTTGGTCACGGTCTTATAAATATCAAACATTCCACCCGAAGTTATCAAAAGCGTAGAAGTGCCAGAAATTGTTACTGAATCGGTTGTGACAACGGCGTGCTGAATGGTAATATTTGATGCTGATACTGAGGGGGGTGCAGAAGCGGCTATCCAAGCCGATCCATTGTAAGTTTGCCAAATTGAAATAGTGGTCCAGTTTCCACTATTTATTGAGCGATAATCGCCAACTGTTTGAGCTTTTAAACAACAAATTGAAACTGCAAAGCAGCAAATACTCATGAAGAGTACTCTTGCGGAAGTAGTAATTATTCTCATTGTAGATTGTTTTTTGTTAAATAATGTGGTTCTAAAAAAAATATTATACAAAATATCATTTCATTTTTATAAATATTTTTTAATTGTCTATTTATTCAAAATAAATAACCGCATTTTATTTATAAACGAAATTTAATACTGTAACGTTATTTTTTGACAAATTGTTATTTAACAAGGCAGGATTTTGTATTAGTGCACTAATTGAGTAAAATAAAAATAACAGACTGCTTTTAAAACTCTACTAAAATTAATTACGTAAATCAAGATGATTTGGATTTTTAATTTGTTATTTTTCTTAATTAAATGATTACAAATCTAACTAACGCAACAATTTTGGATGAGATAAATGATAATTATTTAACCATTTAGTATGTTACTTATGAAAAAACTTTCGTCTTAGGTTTTATAATATAACAAAAAAAAAATTTAGACGTTAAATTGTCACATTATGCAAAATTTGATATTATACAATTAGCTGTCGAAAAATAATTTACATTCAATTAAGATACGACACTTTTAAACATATTAATTTTGCATTTTAAACTCATTCATTAACCGATTAAAATCCTCTCGACATGGCGTTATCACAGGACTTCTTATTGCTCACTTATTTATCAGTATGCATTATTTTGCTAAATTTACCTGGTAAAAAAATTGAAAAAGCAGAGAGTAAAAGCTAACAACAACGTAAATCACCCTACAACAAAACACCCGCTTCACATCATTGTGAAACGGGTGTTCTTATTTATTCTTACCTTATGAATTTTACTTTTATAAAATTTTATAAAAAATTGTTGATTATCACTTTTTTACATTGAGTTTTGCTACCATAATGTATGAGCACCATATAAATGCCATCTCTAATATTATTCACATCCATTTGAAAAGTGTTAATATCCTTCGAGATATTTTTATTCAAACGCACTACTTCACGGTTCGTCATATCCAAAATTTGAATGGTCGCATCGCCCTCATATTCCGTTTCCAATTCAATAATTAAAAATTCAGTCGCTGGATTCGGAAATACTTTCAATTTATCAACACTCACCATCTGATTGTCTGTTCCACTTTCATTCTCACGTAAAAAATCAAGGCTACTAATTTCTACACTTAGTTTGTAACATTCAGTGGCACTGCTGCCTGAATTCGGATACACCCGCACGTAATATGTGCCAACTGGAGCATTATTGAAAATAATTTTTTCATCCGTTTTGCCTGTTTTGGTAGAAGAACCAACTAATTGGTGATTGGCATTGTACAATCTAACATCATAGTCAAAAGGCAGATTAAACAATGAAATTTTTATATCCCGTCTTTGATCATCATTTTTTATAATAAAATAATCATTATCTGTTGAATTATTAATCAGTGCAGTAATCACTTTATTAATAGGAATCTCTTTAGCGGTGGCGAATGTATTATTTGATTCGTAAATATCCGTGCAATCAGTAGAGGTGGGCAAAGTTGTAAAAGTCAACAAAGAAGAATATTCCGAAGCTGGACTTGTACAAACCGATTTGATTCGACATTCATAAATTTTATTAGATGTCAAATTTAAAATCTTAAAAGAAGTCGCATTTTTAACATTTAACAAAAACCAATCAGCTGTTCCTTTAATCCTATATTCCATAACATAATCAGTGATAGCATCCACTCCTGTCCATTTTACAGTGGCTGAAACAGTCGCTATTGAGGAAATAGAAAGATTGGATGGAGCAGGGCAATTTTCGTTCGGCACAATCAAACCATCGCTGTACATCAAGCTATTTCTAACGCCGCCGTTGGCAAATATGGCTTGCATACGCGCTTTCTGACCTTTTGTAAACATATTCATGCAGGCATCGTCCGTATAATCCATAAAATTCACAAACATATCACCTGAACTTTGATTGCCACAAGATTTATGTGGATAACTGACGCAGCCATAATTCGGACCCTCTTGCACGGGCGTATCCGATACCGAATCGTCGCCACAAGCTTTGTCTCCCCAAATATGGCGCAAATTGAGCCAATGCCCGATTTCATGCGTCGCTGTTCTACCTTTATCAAATGGCGAAACCACAGTGCCTTTAGTACCGAAATAACGATAATCAATCACAACGCCATCATATTGCGTCGTCGTGCCAGGCATTGTTGAATAACCCAATACACCGCTTCCGATGGCGCACACATATATATTCAAATATTTGGTAGCATCCCAGGGCGTCACGCCGCCTTTATCTGCCATTTTTACTTCATCGTTTTTTCCCCACGGCGTTAGGCGTGAAGAAGTATAGCGAACGATGCCTGTAGTGGCTTTGCCATTAGGCGTGCGTTTGGCAAGCTTAAATTCCAACTCTGTATCGGATGCTAAAGGCTGAAATACTGAGGGGGTGCTTGTGCGGTCGTCGTTGATGTGGCGATAATCTTTATTGAGAACGTCCAATTGAGAAAGGATTTGCTCATCGCTGATATTCTCTATGGAGTTGGCACTTCTATATACTATATGTACAACTACAGGAATTGCAATAACACCGCTGCGTGTTTTTAATTGAGGTTGAGCGATAAATCGTTGAGTCTGTTGCTCTATTTCATCGATTTTATCAGTCAATTCAGGGTTTTGCCTGATTTGCTCTTGCATTAATTCTGTGGTAGCACAAGCACGGCGTGGCGTTTGGGCAATAACACTAAAACTTAAAAATAAAGGGAGTAAGGCAATAGTAAGTTTGTAAAATTGGTGATTCGTCATTTCGGATTATAAAGTTAAGTTTTGGAATTGTGGATTCGTTGTATTAATAGTAAAAATTGTAATTACTACAAATAAA
>JAYTUY010000050.1:0-30409 GCA_043744275.1 Saprospiraceae bacterium | reverse complement strand
TTTTAGACAATAGATGTTAGATGTTAAATAACAACATCTAACATCTATTGTCTAAAAATCTAACTTCTAAAGAACATACCAATCCAAAGCCCCTTTTTTCAAATACATGAAAAAAGAGCCAATAATAATAGGTGTGATGATTGAAATAACCATGAAATAAAAATACAAACGTGGCACTTTCGAGCGGTCAATCCACTCAGCAATAAGCGAAATTGAGAGTATAAAAAGAGCGATTGCCGCAAAACTGAGACTTAAAATAGTTGCCACATAATCATTCCACATCCATAAAAGGGTGTAAAGAATGGCTTGAATTAGAAAAACTTCTGTAATATTGAGCCGACGATTCATGTTGCGAATCTACAAATTTTATCTATAAAAATAAATATGACTGAACAATTTATAACTTCTAAAGACGGCATTCAACTTTATACAAGAGAATGGGGCATACCGAATCCTAAAGCCGTGATTTGCTTAATTCATGGTTTCGGTGAACACATCAACCGCTACCACCACATGGCTGATTTTTACAATAAAAATGGGTTTGCAGTTGTCGGTCTGGATACTCGCGGACATGGCAAGAGCGAAGGCAAGCGCGGGCATACCCCTCAGTATGACACGTATATGGATGATATTGAAGGCTTTATAAATAGTGTAAAAGAGAGATATAAAGGAGTACCTATGTTTTTATATGGTCATTCGATGGGCGGCAATTTGGTTTTGAATTTTTTATTAAAAAGAAAACCAACTTTGACTGGCGTTGTTGCCACTGGACCTTGGATAAAATTGGCATTTGAACCTAAGCCAATTATGATTACTTTGGGCAAAATTATGCGCTCTATTTATCCGACAATGACGCAAGGAAGCGGATTAGATCCTAATAGTATTTCGAGCGACCCCTCAGTAGTTGAGGCTTACGTCAATGACCCTTTGGTGCACAGTTCCATAACAGCCAGTGCAGGTATGGCTATGACAGAAGCAGCGGCTTGGCTCGATGAATATAGTGGCGATGTGCCTCTGCCCTTGCTTATTATGCACGGCACTGTCGATAAATTGACTTCACAGCCTGCCAGCGAAGCCTTTTTTAAGCGCGTTAAAGGCGATGTGAAGTATAAAAAATGGGAAGGCATGTATCATGAAGTTCACAACGAACCCAATAAAATGGAGGTGTTTAATTATACTTTGGGTTGGTTGGATTCTAAAATTTAAATGAGTAATAACTTGCAGCAAGTTTTAAAACTTGCTGCAAGTTGACACGCAAATAATTACCTAACTATTTGATAATCAATAATTTATAAAAATTTAACTTAATAAAATAACTAATTAAAATGAATGCTTTAGATTTCATACAATCACTCGCCTCAAAAGTCAATACCGATGCTATTGCAGGGCACAACACTGTTTTTCACTTCGATATTGACGGTGACAACAAAGGACAAAAAACCGTTCAAGTAGTGGATGGTCAATTAACCGTATTGGATGGTTTGGTCGGCACGCCTGAATGTGTCGTAAAAGTAAAAGGAGAGACATTAATGAAAATAGTGTCAGGCGAAGAGAACGCCATGATGGCATTTATGATGGGTAAAATCAAAGTCTCCAATCCAGGCGAATTGATGAAATACTCAAAAATATTCGGTTTGATGTAAGCAAATTGGTATTTATTGATAGTAAAATGCAGTTAAGAGGTTCAACCTTTTAACTGCATTTTTATTTCAATAAATTTAAATAGTTTTTATACTTTAAATAAAAATGTTTAAATTACCATTAATAATAATGTGTTCGGCATGTTTTTTGGTATTTATATAAAGTTCACCGTATTCTAATGACAAGTTACCGTATTCTAAATAGTCTCACCTCAAATCAATTTATAGCTATTAACGGTACAATTATTGAAATTTTTAAATATTCATAATTTGAATATGTTTCAATAAATTTTGCAGGAGACTTGACAAGCAACATTATGAGAAAACAATAACAAAAAGGTGGGCGATGAATGAAGGTTGGTTAAAGGGTTGACTATCCCAATTCATTGCTCATCATTACTTTTTACTACCGATATTTAACCCCTCTGGGGCAATCATATTTGGTAGTTAAATTTTTTTTTAATCTGGTGAACATATTTTATACAAAAATTTATGTCAAAGAATTTTCCCTTTTATAAACAGCACGACTCGATGGACTGCGGTGCCACTTGCTTACGCATGGTGGCAAGGCATCACGGTCGTTTTTATTCGCTGGAGTACTTACGGGAAATCACTTTTATCGGCAAAGATGGGGTCGCGCTGATTGATATTTCAGACGCTGCGGAAAAAATAGGCATGAATACCCTCGCCGCTAAAGTTGGTTGGGATAGGTTAGTGGATGGACTGCCCTTGCCATTTATTGCGCATTGGCGGCAACAGCATTTTGTGGTGGTTTATGAAATCACCCCTCAGTATGTGCGCGTGGCTGACCCTGCTGCGGGCAAAGTGAAGTTGACGAAAGCAGAATTTTTAGATGGTTGGGCAAGCGACGTAATTGATGGAGAGAAACACGGTATCATTCTTTTGCTCGAAACCACCCCTGAATTTTATGAACGAGAAGGTGATAAAGTAGATAAATCAGGCTTCCGCTTTTTGTTTACTTACCTTAAAAAATATAGACGGCTACTGATTCAGTTAGTTGTCGGTTTACTTTTGACGTCTCTTTTGCAATTGGTTTTCCCCTTTTTGACTCAAACGATAGTAGATGTCGGCATTAACAATAAAGATGTCGGTTTGATAAAGCTTGTTTTATTGGGTCAGGTGGTGCTTTTTATGTCCTATACCTCCGTCGAGTTTATTCGAGGGTGGATTATGCTACATATTGGTACGCGAGTGAATATTTCGTTGGTTTCTGATTTTTTAATCAAACTCATGAAACTACCACCGCGCTTCTTCGATACAAAACTGACTGGCGATTTGCTCCAACGCATCAACGATAACCATAGAGTTGAGCAATTTTTGACTTCCAGCGTGCTTTCCACGAGTTTTTCTCTCATCAATTTTGTCATATTTGGCTTTGTCCTTTATTTTTATAATCCGACGATTTTCTATGTTTATGCATTTTTCACGGTGTTTTATATCGTTTGGATTTTCTTATTTTTGAGTAAGCGGAAAGAATTGGATTATAAGCGATTTGACCAAATGGCTGAAAATCAATCCAATTTGATTCAGTTGATTTCGGGTATGAATGAAATCAAATTGCACAATGCCGAAAAGCAAAAACGGTGGCAATGGGAGCGCATTCAAGCCAAACTCTATAGGGTTTCAATTCGCTATTTGGCTTTAGAGCAATGGCAGCGGGCAGGGGCTTCTTTTTTCAATGAATTAAAAAATATACTCATCACTTTCATCGCTGCAAAGGCTGTTACTGAGGGGACTTTGTCGATAGGTGGCATGGTGGCTATTGAGTATATTATTGGGCAGCTCAATTCGCCTTTGGAGCAAATGGTACATTTTATCCAAATGGCTCAAGATGCGAAGATTTCATTGGAGCGACTCAACGAAATTCACTCGAAAGAAGATGAAGACGGTAAAACAGAAAGATTGAATGTTTTACCTGAAGATGGCGATTTATTCCTTGAAAATGTGTCATTTCAATACGGAAGTCATCATTCACCGATGGTTTTGAAGGATATGAGTTTGAAAATTCCGAAGGGACAGACGCTTGCTGTTGTAGGCGCAAGTGGTTCAGGGAAGACGACTATATTGAAATTATTGCTCAATTTTTATCAACCGACTGAGGGGTTTGTCAAGCTCGCTGATGTGTCGCTCAACAATATTCAAAATCGTGTTTGGCGTGAAAGATGCGGTGTAGTGATGCAAGAAGGCTATATTTTTAATGAAACTATTGCTAAAAATATTGCGCTCGGCGATGAGCATATTGATAAAAAGAAACTGCTACAAGCGGTGAAAGTAGCCAATATTCAAGGGCATATTGAGTCATTGCCATTGGGTTATAATACTAAAATTGGCGACGATGGGGTAGGGCTTTCGCAGGGTCAAAAACAACGCCTTTTGATAGCTCGTGCGGTGTATAAAAATCCAGAATATATCTTTTTCGATGAAGCCACCAATGCGTTGGATGCTTACAATGAGTTGATTATTATGGACAATTTGAAAGAGTTTTTTGTCGGCAAAACAGTCGTCATTGTAGCACACCGCTTGAGTACGGTCAAACATGCCGATAATATTATTGTCTTAGAAAAAGGTGAAATTATAGAATCAGGCAGTCATGATGAGTTGACACGTGATAGAGGCGCATATTATAATTTAGTTAAAAATCAGTTGGAATTAGGTTCTTAGTTAATTAGGAATTAGAAATTAGGAATTAGGAATTAGGAATTTACCACTCAGTATTTCCTAATTCCTAATTCCTAATTCAACTTTCCTAATTCCTAATTCCTAATTGGATAAAAATGGAAGAATACGAAAAAATAGAACTGCGAAGTGATGATGTGCAAGAAATATTGGGCACGCCGCCAGCTTGGATAATCCGCTGGGGTTCTACGCTGATTTTCACTGGTGTTATTTTGTTGGGCATTGTGAGTTATGTGGTTCGCTATCCTGATATTATTCATGCGTCTATATTAATCACGACTGAAATGCCGCCTGTGCCGATTGTGGCGCGGACAACGGGCTACCTCTCCAAGCTATTGGTCAAAGAAAATGATACGGTGCAAACGGGTGATTTATTAGTGGTTTTGCAAAATCCTGCGCATTACGAAGATGTGTTGAAATTGGAGCAACAGTTGTTCAGATTCGATAGTTTGACCCCCTCAGTATTAGCAGCCTTTAAGCCTGAAATGGGCTTTCGATTAGGCGATTTACAGCTCAATTATTCTTCATTTGTACAAATTTTGAAGGAATTTCAATTTAAAAAAGAAGAAAATTTTGAAGCGCAAAACGTATCGCAAATAGAACAACAAGTTAAAAACACTGAAAGATTGATTCGTACTGAAAGAGACAAATTGAAAACGGCTTATAATAATTTGGATTTGACTAAAAAGAATGTGGAGCGCAATAAAACCCTCTATTCTCAAAATGTTATTTCTAAAAGCCAGTTAGAAGAAATCATCAGAGAAGCCAATAATCAAGAGCAATTGATTAAAAATATCAACAGCAATATTGAGGAATTTCAAGGGCGTATTTTGCAATTGCAGAAAAATCGGATGGAATTTCAAAGTTTGACGCGCTCATCGAACACCACTCAGTATAATAGCCTTGTGGAATCAATCAATCAGTTGCGCACGGCTATTTCACAATGGAAATTGAAGTATATTTTATCCGCACCGACGAGTGGAAAAATATCTTTTTACAACAACTATTGGGCAGAAAATCAAGACATTAAAGAAGGTGCCGAAGTGATGGCAATTGTGCCACCG
Source organism: Saprospiraceae bacterium (assembly GCA_043744275.1). GTDB lineage: Bacteria > Bacteroidota > Bacteroidia > Chitinophagales > Saprospiraceae > JAAFJT01. The sequence continues at coordinate 25,008 of JAYTUY010000050.1, read as the reverse complement.
AATGGTTCGAGCATGGTGGGGCTTGTACCGTTGCCGATTTCAGGCTCGGGTAAAGTGATTCCAGGACAGCGAGTGGTGATTAAGTTTGATTCTCATCCATATCAAGAAGATGGCATTGTGGAGGGAACGGTTATTTCAAAAGCCCTGCTGCCTAAAAATGAAAAAGGGGAAAAGGTTATCTCCGTTCGGGTTAATTTACCTTATGGTTTGAAAACGAGCTATCATAAAACATTGAAATTTGAACAACAAATGCAAGGCTCGGCTGAAATAATAACAGAGGAACGCCGATTCATAGAGCGGATATTTGATAAACTAATTTCAGTGTTTAAAAATCATTGATTTTCACATTAAAAACATAAATATGTGTTAAAATATGTGTTAAAGAGTTGCATTTAATTAGGAAATATATGAATCTTTGCATCATGCTTACAAATTTACAATTCTTATTACATCTCCAACCGCTTACCCTATTTAAAATCATTTGAGGTGAATTATTTTAATTTACTTTTTAATTATTTATTGCATTAAAGATTATAATTTATTAATTTTACGAGGCATTTAATAGGATGAATGTTAAAAAATGAATAAACCCGTTGAATATTTCTATCAGTATCGCTTGAATTGGAAAATTAAACATGCTTGAGAACATTTACTTTCCGATTTTTTAAGTAGTGAAATTTTTTTATACTGTATTTATTTAAAAACTTAAAACAACACGCTGTGGATAAACAATTTTACACGAAGCTATCAATGTTGATAGCCATTTTGTGTTTCCCCGTTTTGATATTCGCTCAGGATATTCACTATTCCAATTTTGGCTTTTCGCCACTCAATATCAATCCAGCCTTGACAGGTGTTTTTGCAGGCGACTATCGTATCAGTGGTTCATATCGGGATCAGTGGCATGGCGTGCCTGTATCATACAAGACCTTTTCAGGCTCTTTTGATATGCGACTGGGCAGCCGTGAGAAAGCCTTGATAGATAGGCGTTGGAGCTTAGGTGTTCTGGTTAACCATGATATTGCAGGTTATTCTCATTTGAGTAACACCAATGCTGCTTTGGCTGCCTCCTACATTGCCCCCCTCAGTCAACAAGATTTTTTGACGGCGGGTGCTTCGTTGGGCTATCACCAAAGGAAATTCAGTACAGGCGATTTGACTTGGGATGACCAATATCGAAACAAGCAATTCGACCCTAATTTCGTATCAGGCGACATTGATAACTTCGACCGCTCAAATACTTATGGTAACGTAGCTGCGGGAATAAATTATCATCATCAAAAACCCAACAAGCGCAGTGCCTTCGATTTGGGCTTAGGCTTATACAATCTCACTCGCCCGAATGTGAGTTTCATCAATGACCCTGAGTATAAACTGCCTTATCGGGTGAGCCTTTATTCAGGCGTGAATTTGCAAGTCAGTTCTGCTTTCGATATTTTGCTCGAAGGTATTGGGCAGTGGCAAGGTCCGCATCGTGAGTTGGTCGGAAGTTTGGGTGGACGCTTATACATTGAAGATAAGCCGACGAAGCAAATTGCCGTGCAATTGGGCTTTACTATACGTGGAAAAGATGCTTTTTCACCGCATATTGGCTTTATTTACAATAATTGGAAAGCGGCTGTGAATTTTGATTCAAATTTTTCAAAGTTCAAAACGGCTTCTAATAAATTGGGCGGACCTGAAATTAGCTTGATTTACATTTTCTCAAAAGTGCCTCCAGGTACTTATTGCCCGATTTGCCCAACTTACTTATAATTATATAAATAAACTTTCATCCTATTCCCCCAATGAAATAGGATGAATAGTTCCGATAACAACAACATCTTTAAAAACTCGGAAATGAACAGACATTACATTTTAATTATCGCATGTTTACTTTTTACAGCTTCATCTATTCAAGCGCAGATTGCTCAACTCAATCCTAAAATCGTGACTGTTCGGCAGTATGAAAAAGAAGCCAATAAGGCTTTTGAAATCCGCGATTATAATTCTGCCCTCGAATATTATTTGATAATCTTGAAAGATCAACCCACGCGAACTGATTTGTTTTGGAATGCAGCAGAATCGGCTCGCCAAACTCGTCATTATACAGTGGCGTACCAATATTTTGAGTTGCTCAATCAATCAGACCTCGCTAAAAATTATCCTCAGTTGACTTTTAAAAGAGCGATGGTGAAAAAAAGTCTTGGCAACTATGAAGATGCAGTCAAGCTTTTTAATGCCTATATAGCCAGTTCTCAAATTGCAGGCACTACCAATGCCAATGATTTTATCAAAGAAGCTCAAGCGGAGATTGAAGCGTGCGAGTGGGCAAAACCCATCGCTGAATCAACACCTACCTACAATTTGGTTCACCTTGATAATACAGTCAATTCAAATTATACAGATATTGCGCCTGTTCAATATGGCAACACGCTATATTATACGTCAGCTTATTTTGCCAATGAGACCAATAAGCCAGTGACGCATATTTATAAATTGGATGCTAAGGGTAAGCCTGAAAATTTGGATATTAATTCGACTGTTGAAGGTCAATATACGGCTCATTTTGCTCTCAATACTGAGGGGTCGCGTGTATATTACAACATCGGCACTATGCGCAACAAAACTGATTTTCATGCTGAAATATACTACCGAGATAAAGATGCTAACGGTATGTGGAAAGCACCTGTCCGTTTGCCCGATACCATCAATACCCAAATGTACACGGCTACGCAGCCTAATATTGGCTTCGATAAAGCCACTGGTAGGGAGGTTTTGTACTTTGTGAGTGACCGCCCTGGCGGTAAAGGAGGCTTGGATATTTGGTATTCAGATATTGATGCTCAAGGCAATTTCAGCATTCCGAAAAATTTATCGGATGTGAATACTGCAAAAGATGATATTACACCATTTTATTTCAATAAAGCTCAAATTTTATTCTTCAGTACTGAGGGGTATAAAACGATGGGCGGTTTTGATGTTTTTTATGTCAATAAAAATGAAACTGGTAGTTGGTCAACGCCTACGCCTGGCGGTTTTCCTTTGAATTCAAGTTATGATGAAACATATTATTCAATCAGCGGTGAGACGGGACGTTCATATTTCGTTTCAAACCGCAAAGGTGGCAACTGTATCAGCCCCGATAAAGATTGCGTTTGCAACGATATTTATAATTTTGACATCAAATTAGACTTAAAAGCTGAGACATTTTTAGCGACTACAGGCGAAGCACTCAAAGGCTGCGAAGTAGAATTATATGATGTGGATTCAAAGAAAAGCATTAAGTTGACTCTTAATAGTGAAGGAAATAATTTTGATTTTCCTTTGGATTTGAATAAAAATTATCGCCTTATCGGCATGAAAGAAGGTCATATGCCTGATACGACTTACTTTACTACCAATGGTTTGTGGCAAACCACTACCATCTATAAAAAATTGGAATTGAAGCCTAATTTGAAGCTCAATATCTATGTTTTTGATAAATTAAGCCTTCTACCGCTGGATGGTGCGCAAGTCAATATGCGTGAGGCTTCAACGGGTAAATTAGTGTTGTCAGAAATTTTAAAAGGCAACTCTTTTACAACTAATAAAATAGAATTTGGAAAATCTTATTGGCTTTATGGCACTAAAGATACCTACACTTCTGATTCAAGTTTGTTAGTAATAGATGCTTATGGCACATCAAAACGATATGAATATTCGGATTCTCTCTATTTAAAGCCATTCAGTGGCTTGCCTTTGACACTGTTTTTCGATGATGATCACCCTAATCCTCGGACGTGGGATTCTATTACGGATTTGACTTACGACCAAACATACAAAGGTTATAATCTCAAAGAAAAAGAATATTTAACGGCTTTTTATGGCGTGAAAAACAATAAAGTGAGTTTTGCTCAAGCCAATGAAATTTCTAATTTCTTTACGGATAGCATTAGAAATCACTACGCAAAACTGATGGAATTTTCAGTTTTATTAGAGAAATATATGAAAAGCGGAAAGAATTTTGAAATTGTCATCGAAGGTTTTGCTTCACCTTTAGCGGCTTCTGATTATAATAAATTGCTTACTTCTCGCCGCATTATTTCGTTGATTAACCATTTTCATGAGTACAATAATCGTGTTTTACATTCTTACATCATCAATAAAAAATTAGCTATCAGAGTCATTCCTTTTGGTGAAACGAAAGCACGTAAGGGTGTGAGTGATGATTTTAATGATAAACGCAACTCCATATATAGTGTGGCTGCCATGAGAGAACGCAAAGTTGAAATCAAAGAAATCAATCAATTGACAGATGAAGAAATGAAAAGCCTTTCTTTTTATGACCCTAAATCTGCCAATAATGGTTATTGGGATTTTGATAAATACATTTCATTTTTGGATAAAAGTCTAAGCCCAGAAGCCAGTCTCGAAGGTGGTAAATCGTTGACGCCAAAAGGTGCTCCTAAAACAGGCACTTCAGTTTCATCTAACGATTACCCAAAAGCGGTGAAACCCAATAAAAATAGTGCTGCAAAGCAACGCCACGAATTTGTTTTGATAGATACTTACACAGGTGAGATGATTACTAACGATGCAGAAGTAAATGCTATTGAATCCAATAATGATAAAAACGTCGGCAAAGCCAAGCGGAAAGGCTCTAATTATCGCATCGATTTGGCTGGTGATAAAAATTATATGGTAAAAGGTAGTGCAAGAGGTTATAGTTCTGCATCAACTACATTTTATGGCAATAATACTGAGGGGGTAGATGTGGTACGCGATACCTTGTTCCTCACACCTTTCAATGGTTTGCCTTTGCCATTATATTTTAATAATGACAGACCCAATCCGAATACCACTAAGTTAGTCACTACTGAGACTTACGATAAATCTTTTAAAGATTATTATGGTCAAAAACGCAATTTTATTAGTCAATATACTCAATTATTAGCCCAAAATGGTAGTGTGCCGATGGCTAATAATGAAATGCAACAGTTTTTTGATGCCGATATTAAAGCTGGTTTTGAAAAATTAACAGGCTACGTTTCTATAATGAAATCATATTTGAAACAAGGCAAGCGTATTGAAATCGTCATTGAAGGCTATGCTTCGCCACTGGCTAATGCTTCTTACAATGAATATTTGACAAGCAGACGCATTAATTCGGTTGTGAAATTTTTGTCTTCTTACAGCGGCGGTTCTTTAAGTAAATATATCAAAAACGGTCAATTGGATTTAAGAATCAAACCTTTGGGCGAATCTGAATCAGCATCTAATGTCAGTGATGATAATAATGACCTTGTCCGTTCCATTTATAGCCTTGAAGCGTCTAAAGAACGTCGAGTTGTGATTAAAGATATTTTAATCAAACAGGATTAATTTCAATTATTTATTCTCAAAAAAAACTCTTTTTATATAAAATAAAACAAGACATGAGCAAACGTTTTCTTTCAATAAAATTGATATTATTAGCCATTGTTGCTCTTACAACCCTCAATCTCAAAGCGCAAATTCAAATATCCGTGAGTGCGAATCAACCCTCGTGCAATGGCTATACGAATGGAGATGCTACGGCTACACCCTCAGGCGGCACTGCACCTTACTCATACGCCTGGAGCAACGGTCAAGGTGGTCAAACGGCTTTTGGCTTGGCGGCTGGCAATTATAAAGTAACGGTGAGCGATGCTGCTGGCAAAACAGCTACAAAAGATGTAGCAGTGACTCAACCGGCTGCCATTGTAGCTATTGCAACACCACAAGGCGTAGCATGTGCAGCTCCGACTGCATATGTCGGCTCGGCTACAGGCGGCACTGCACCTTACACATTTAAGTGGAAAAACTTAACGACAGGTGTCACTACCAATGGAGCGAATTTAACGACCCCCTCAGTAGGAAGCTACTTTTTGGAGGTAACAGACTCAAAAGGCTGCAATTCGAGTAAAGTCGTGGATATAAAAGCACCCCTCAGTGTATCGGTGAAAGTAGGCGATGTGGTATGTGGTGGCACATGCGATGGCGCAGCAGAAGCCATTGTAACTGGCGGCACACAGCCATATACCTATTTATGGAGTTTTCAAGGTAAAACAACCCAATCTATTTTTCCGTTGCCGGGCGGCTCTTATACCGTAACGGTAACGGACGCTAACGGCTGTCAAAAAGTAGCCACAGGTTCAGTTTTTGAAGGCGAACCACTTAAAGCCAATGTCAGTTCTACTGGCAATTGTACAAATAGTGCTTCCGCTAAAGTGAGTCCTACAGGTGGCAAAACACCTTATACAGTCAAATGGAGCAATGGTGCAACAGGCACTTCAGTCACTGGTTTGACTCAAGGCATATATTTTGTCACCGTCACGGACGCCGCAGGTTGTGTATCTGATGGGCAAGTCAATGTGAGCAAATTCGACCCAATTCATTTGATGTTTATTAAAAAAGATGCGACTTGTAGCGGTTTGGTAGATGGTCGAATTGAGGCTTGTATTCCTGGCGGTGGTTTAGGACCTTACGCTTTTAAATGGAGCAATGGCGCGACAACGCAAATTATATCGAACGTAGGACCTGGCACATATTCACTCACTGTAACAGATGCGGCTGGATGTAAAGACAGCTCCATAACAGCAGTGATTAATACAACAACTTTAAGTCTTAATACAACAAGTGTCAATTCAGCGTGTAATGGCAATTCAGGAACGGCGACTGTTACGACCGTTTCAGGTGGCACAGCCCCTTACACCTATAAATGGAGCAATGGACAAACCACTCAAACGGCTTCAAATCTTCCAGCAGGCAATTATTTAGTATCAGTAACGGATGCGGTTGGCTGTACAGTCAACGGACAAGCGAGTGTTCAAACCAATGCTATTTCAGTGGCTTTAACAAAAACAGATGCAGCTTGTAGCGGTGTTAAAAATGGTACGGCAACAGCCAATGTCAATGGCGGTGGAACTGGTTTTACCTATATTTGGAGCAATGGCGCGACGACCCAAACCATCAATAATTTGGAAGCGGGCAGCTATAAAGTAACGGTCAGCGGTGCTGGTTGTCAAGATGTTTCAACAATTACAATCGCTAACGCAGCGGCTTTAAGCCTTAATACAACAACTGCCAATTCACTTTGTAATGGCAGTACAGGCTCGGCAACGGCGGTGACTGTAACAGGTGGCACAGCCCCATTTACTTATAAATGGAGCAATGGACAAACGACTCAAACGGCGACGAATCTACCGGGCGGTAATTATTCAGTATCAGTAACGGATGCAGTCGGTTGTACAGTTAGCGGTCAAGCGAGTGTTCAAACCAATGCTATTTCAGTGGCTTTAACTAAAACAGATGCAGCATGTAGCGGTGTTAAAAATGGTTCTGCAACGGCAACTATTAATGGCGGTGGTACTGGTTTTACCTATGTTTGGAGCAATGGCGCGACGACTTCTACAATTAATAATTTGGAAGCGGGCAGCTATAAAGTTACGGTCAGTGGCGCGGGTTGTCAAGATATTTCAACGATTACAATTGCCAATGCAGCCACTTTAAGCCTTACAACTAATGCTGTTAATGCTCTTTGCAACGGCAGAACAGGGTCAGCAACAGCATCGACGGTCACAGGCGGCACAGCCCCTTTTACCTATAAATGGAGCGATAATCAAACGACTCAAACGGCTTCAAATCTTCCAGCGGGTAATTATACAGTGACTGTGACGGATGCCGCAGGTTGTCAAGTTGTATCGAATCCAGTAGCAGTTAATAAAGATAATTCTACAATTACATCGACCCCCTCAGTAACAGACGCTACTTGTGGTCAAAAAAATGGTAAAGTACAATTTGTATTTGCAGGTGGCACTGCCCCTTACACTGTTAGATGGTCGGGCGGCACTAATACCGATAATTTGGCAGGTGGTGCTTATACTTTTACTGTGACGGATGCCAACGGATGCCAATCAACTCAAGCTGTCAATATTGCCAATAAAGGTGGCGTAACGGCTTCATTTACAGCCAATCCGACCACTAATAGCGGTAAATGTGATAGTATTGCTTATAAATTTACCAATACTTCAACTGGTGCAATTACAGGAGCGACTTATAAATGGCTTTTTTCTGACAATAGAACATCGGCTGTTCTGAACCCTGAGATAACTTTTGGAGGAACATCAGGAGAGGCTCGCCTAATTACAATTAGTGCAGATGGTTGTGCGGATACATCTCGCCAAGCATTTAATTTGAATATATTAAAAGCAGATGTGCAGGATGCAGCAACGACTTGTCAAAATACGCCTGTTTCTGTTTTAGCTAAAAATAACAACTCTAATTTCCCTGTTACCTATAAATGGACACCCGCAGGTTTGATTTCAGCAGGTGCAACTACGGCTAATCCTACCATTAATCCAACGGCAACAGGTAGAAATGTGGTATTTGTTGAAATTACAAATTCATTAGGTTGTACCATTAAAGATTCTGTAGTGGTGACGTCGATTAGCAAATCGGCTTTGAATCCATCGGATGTTTCTTTCAAACAGGATTGCGATACGCGTAAAATATCTTTCACCAATAATAGTGCAATAGCTGACCAATACCGCTATGTTTTTGGCGATCCAAGCAATCCAACTGCTGGTTCTACTCAAAGTAATCCGACTTATACTTATACTCAAGCAGGAACAGTGACGGTGACTTTGATTCCATTATTAGGCTGTTTGGATACTGTTCGTTTGCAAGTGCCTGTTAGAAATGGCGCAGCGGTTTCATTAACTGCTAATAATGATTCAATCGTTTGTAATCCAAATCCTTTGAATTTGAAAGCATCTGCTACAAATAGTGCTAAGATAGAATGGTCAACAAACAGAAATTTTATACCCCTCAGTACAGGCACTGATTTTAGTGCTACTCCTACTGGCAGAAGCAATATTTACTACGTCAGAGCCACTGATGCAAACGGTTGTGCAGCTTTTGATAGCATTATTGTCAATAATTTCGCCATCAATGTCAATTTCGCTAAAACACTTGATGCGTGTAAAGGCGTGGGCAAACCATTGACTTTGACGAATCAAACGCCTGATATTTTAACGGTGTTATGGACGCCTACTACCTTGATTGAAGGCTCAAATACAGTTTTAAATCCAACAGTAAAAACCAATGCTGATGGTACACTCAATGTCAAAATTACTAACCAATATGGCTGTACTTTATCGGATAATGTTGCTGTGAAAACTCATGAAGTAGATGCTAAGGCAAGTATTAGTGCAAACGTGATTTATTTAGATGATAGAGTTGTATTAAATGCAGAGCCAACAGGCACAGGCTATACGTACAAATGGCTACCAGCAACGGATATAACTACACCGAACGCTGCCACTTCTAATGCATCACCTAAGGCGAATACGACTTATGTCGTTGAAGTAACTGATGCTTTTGGTTGTAAGGATACGGCTTCTGTATCGGTGAATGTATTGAACCCTCAGTGTAGCGAGCCTTTTGTTTTTATTCCAAGAGCTTTCTCACCCAATGCAGATGGCTTGAATGATAAAGTATTTGTCAGAGGCGAATATTTAACTCAAGTTGAATTTGCTATTTATAACCGTTGGGGCGAGCGCGTATTCTATACAACAAGCATGGAAAATGGTTGGGATGGCACTTTTAATGGAAAGGCTGTTAGCCCTGATGTGTATGGATATTATGTGAAAGGCGTTTGCAAAAAAGGCGAAACCTTCTTTTCTAAGGGAAATATTACTGTTATGAAATAAGAGATAGTTATTGGTTGTTGGTTGTTGGTTATTACAACCAATAACCAACAACCAATAACCAAATTAATAATCATCATCACCGTCATCATCTTCTTCGCTCTTACGGCGGCGGCGAGATGGAACGAAATCTTCATCTTCATCGTCATCTGCGACACTTGGCTCTTCTTCTTCTTTCAACCCGTCAATATCCAAGCCTTCGAGGTCGAGATCGTCGCGAATTGGTTTAGATACATCATCTTCCAAATCATCGTCATCTCCAACAATTTTACGGGATTCCATGACAGTTACCCTCACGAGATACGACAAATCCTCAGTATCAAAAGGTAATGCCATTACCTTTTCGCCTTTGGGTGTTGTGTACGAAATAAGTTTATGCGAAAACCCATTGGGGTAATCCGCCTTGATTTGTGCCTGTAATTCTTTAGGCAACTTATCGAAATCTTTTACGATTCTGGGTTTAGACTGCTTTGCCATGCAATTGTTTATAGTAATAAATGAATAATGTACTTTACTGAATGCGATTAGATTAAATCCTAATTCTGGGTCAAATTTATAACTCCTTTTAAAATATCAAATAGTAGATGGCATTTTTTTTTAATTATTTTAATAAAATTATGATGTGATACTATTTAACACTTTCTCAATCATCATTTCTACCGTCTTTGAGACTTGTTTACTGAAAGTGTTGTCTGCTCGATTTGCCAATATGGCTGAAATAGAAACAGCTCGATGCCCCAAAAGACGTGCCATGCCATATATTCCAGACGTTTCCATTTCAAAATTAATCAATAATTGCTTCTTGTGTTGAAACCCCATTAATAATTTCAGCAACTTTGGTTCCGATTGCCGACCCCTCAGTATTCGACCCTGTGGAGCATAAAACCCAGGTGCTGTAATGGTTAATCCTTCGATAAAACCTTGATTATCAAAGACTTGCAACAGTTTTTTATCAGATGAAAAGGCATAAGGCATAATCATAAGGTCTTCACTTTTTTTCTCCAAATAATCTGCTAAAGCGTCTGCTAAGAGCAGTTCATCGCCCGTTTGTTCAGCATCGTAAAAGTGCATGAGATTATCTAAGCCAATGGCTTTTGTAGAAACAATAATAGAATCCACCTCCGCCGTTGGTTGCATACTACCGCAAGTGCCAACTCTAATAATATCCAAAACGGTTAAAGCCGCTTTTGGTTCACGCGTATTAAAATCAACATTAACGAGGGCATCCAATTCCGTCATCACAATATCAATATTATCAGTGCCAATGCCCGTCGAGATGACCGTCAGCGGCTTACCCCTCAGTATTCCCGTGTGGGTGATGAACTCCCGATGCTGCACCCGATGCTCAATGCTCTCAAAATGCTTGCTCACTTCGCCCACGCGGTCAGGATCGCCGACTGTGATAATGGTGGAAGCGATTTGATGCGGCTGCAAATTGAGGTGGTAAATGCTACCGTCGGAGTTAATAATTAATTCAGATTCAGGGAACGTCATTTTGTTCGTTTTTAATTTTGCAAAGGTATTAATTTAATGCAAACCTTTTATTGGTTCGTATGTATGTTACGCTTCGTATTTTGATTTCCCTTAAATGAAAATGCGCTAACCATTGACAATCAACGATTAACGCATTTTATTATTTCTAAAACACTACTTCAATTAAAAAATGATAAATGCTTATTTGAAAAATTCATCATTCATCATTCATCATTCATCATTTAATATTTATCATTACTTTGAAGAAGTAGCTGCTTTCTTTTTAACAACAGGTTTTTTAGTGATTTTGGCAGCTGGTGCAGCAGGCGCAACAGTAGCAGCCGGTGCAGCATTAACAGCAGCGATATTCACTTCTACTTCAAAATCATCGCTGATTGCTTTGTCGCCTAAGTTTTCAAAGAAATTACCAGAGCGATATTTGATGTCATATTTAGTGCGGTTGATTTTAAAAGCTGCAGTTGCAGTTAAGTTCGCCGCATCTTTTGTAATAACAGCAGGGAAAGTGACTTCATTGGTAATACCTTTGATAGCCAAATCTGCAACTACATCATAGTTATTACCGCTTTTAAGCGTTGCTTTTTTGATAGTCAATGTTGAAGTAGGGAATTTCTCAGTGCTGAAGAAATCATCTGATTTCAAGTGACCCAACAATTTTGTACCGTACTCGCCTTTAGTATCTTGGCAATCCATAGAGTTCATATCTACGACGAAAGTACCACCAACGATGTTGTTACCATCTGTTGTCAATTGACCGTCTGTAAATTTGATATAACCCCAGTGTTGACCAGTTACTTTTTTGCCTGTCCACTTAAATGTGCTTTTTGCAGCATCCAATTTGTATGTTGCTGGTTTTGGCATAGTCGTGAAAGACATTAGCACCAACGTAACGAAACTTGCGAAAAGAATTACTTTCTTCATAATAAATACTTGATTTGTTAATTAAATGATGTTACAACTTTAAAGTGCAAAGATAAACATACTAATTCTATAGAAGTTAGGTGTTATTCGTTAAGATTTCGTTAAGAAAGCGTTAATAGTTAATAGTTATAAGTTATGAGTTATATGACAAAAAAAAACTCATAACTCATAATTCATAACTCATTTCAACCGTATCTTCGCGCAAATTTTAGAACATGTATGAACAAATTTTAAAAGACCTTCTACCGACTCATACGCAGCTCATCGCCGTTTCAAAAACCAAACCCAATGAAGCCATTATGGAGCTTTATGACAAAGGGCAAAGGGCGTTTGGTGAAAATTATGTGCAGGAATTGGTGGATAAACATGCTGTTTTGCCGAAGGACATTGAGTGGCATTTTATCGGTCATTTGCAGTCCAATAAAGTGAAATATATTGCACCATTTGTCCACACCATTCATTCAGTGGATTCATTCAAACTGCTACAAGAGATTGATAAACAAGCATTTAAAAATAATAGAAAAATCAAATGTCTTTTACAATTTCATATTGCTGAGGAAGAGACTAAATTTGGCTTTGATACTGAGGGGGTGCGTTTGATGATAGAAGATGCTCTATGGGCTGATTGTAAAAATGTAGAAATATGCGGAGTCATGGGCATGTCAACTTTTACAGACAATAAAGGTCAAGTCCGAGATGAATTTCACAGCTTAAAAAAGATTTTTGATAACTCAAAAAACACCTATTTTATTGATAATCAATCATTTAAAGAAATTTCAATGGGCATGTCCGATGATTATAAAATGGCGATAGAAGAAGGGAGTACGATGGTGAGGATAGGTAGTTTGTTGTTCGGAAAACGGGTTTGAATTAAAAACATATGCATAAAATATTTTTAAAAAAAGGAAAAGAGGAACCATTAAAACGTTTCCACCCGTGGATTTTTTCAGGCGCGATTGCTAAAATGGTTGGCGATAATAGCGGTCATATTGCTGATGGCGATTTGGTAGAAGTGCTTGATTTTAGAGGGCAACCTTTAGCGATGGGGTATTATAATGATGGCAGCATTGCGGTGAGGGTTTTGAGTTTTGAATTGAATGAAAAAATTGATGCTGCTTTTTGGAAAAAACGCCTTCAAAATGCGGTGGAATATCGTCGCACTTTGGGATTGATTGATTCAAAAGAAACAAATTGCTTTCGCCTTATACATGCCGAAGGCGATGGTTTGCCAGGGCTAATTATTGACATTTATGCTCAAACGGCGGTGGTGCAATGCCATGCTATTGGGATGCATCGTCAAATAGAAAGTATAAAAAATGCTTTGCTGCAAGTGCTTGATAATCAATTAGTTGCGATTTATGATAAAAGTGCTGAGACCTTACCCCCTCAGTATGTGAGCCAAATTTCATTGAAAAATGGCTATTTATACAATCCTAAAAGTATTGAAACGCCTCAAATTGTCCTTGAAAATGGCAACCAATTCGCCATTGATTGGGTAACAGGACAGAAGACAGGCTTCTTCCTCGATCAACGCGACAACCGCCAATTGATTGAGAAATATGCCAAAGGAAAATCTGTTTTGAATACTTTTTGCTACTCAGGTGGCTTCTCCATTTATGCCTTAAAAGCAGGGGCTAAATCGGTTCATTCGATAGATGTTTCTCAAAAAGCAATTGATTTGACGGATAAAAATGTGGAGATGAATCGTCCGTTTGAAGGCACGGCGGTTTCTACAGCGGCAGATGTTTTATCTTTTTTGAAAGAAAATCAAGACATTTATGATGTCATCGTCGTTGACCCGCCTGCCTTTGCGAAGAGCATTTCTAAGCGACACAATGCTGTGCAAGCCTATAAACGGCTGAATGCGATGGCTTTGAGGCAAATTACTGAGGGGGGTATTCTGTTCACATTCAGTTGTTCGCAGGTCGTGGATAGGCAATTATTTTATGATACAATTGTAGCAGCGGCGATTGAAGCAGGCAGAAAAGTGCGGGTGATGCATCATTTGACGCAGCCGGCTGATCATCCTGTCAATATATTTCATCCAGAAGGCTCATATTTGAAAGGTTTGGTTTTGCAGGTTTTATAAATCAACACTTACATTTCTACAACATTTGGAAAGTTTCAACTTTCCAAATGTTTAAAATTGGGAAATAAAAAAAGGCGATACCTCGTATCGCCTCCAACTAAAAACCAATTAATTATCAAACATTAATTTCTTATATCATGTCGTATTGCGGAACTCCAGTTTCGCTTTTTTTTTGCGAAATCGAAGTTCCGCGCTACTAAGTTTTCAATCTATTTTTATATTCTTTCCGAAATTTACTCATTTTAGGTGCAATAATATATTGACAATAAGGTGCGTGACCATTCAATTTGTAATATTGCTGATGATAATCTTCCGCTGGATAGAACCGAGCAAAGGTAGTGACTTCCGTGACAATATTACTATCCCAAAGCTTACTTTTTTCTATTTCTTCTATTATTTTTTTTGCACTCTGTTTTTGAGCTTCGGAGTGATAAAAGATAGATGACCGATATTGCGTGCCGATGTCGTTGCCCTGTCGGTTTAAGGTAGTCGGGTCATGAACATGGAAAAAAACGCGTAAAATATCCTCATAACTGATGGTTTGAGGGTCGAAATATACATCTATTACCTCAGCATGACCTGAATTGCCGTAGCAGACTTCCTTGTAAGTTGGGTTTTCTTTAGCACCGCCAGTGTATCCACTGATAACTTTTTCGACGCCTACCAATTCATCGAAAATGGGTTCGATGCACCAAAAGCAGCCACCGCCGAGGGTCGCTATTTCTAAACCGTTTGTATTCAAAGTGTCTTTTTGCATTGTTATAAATCTTTTTTTGCCTTGATTAGCCTCCGATACTGAGGGGGTCGGTACAGGAGCATTGCACCCCAATATCATCGCCACGCAATATAATCCAGCCAATTTTTTTTTAAACATTTTTATGAAAAATTTCGATTTAAACATGAATGAAGACGAAAAGGTTTTTACAATGCAAAATTCAGACGTACAAGTCACAAAGTTGTAACGATTATTGGGTTTTAAAAATTTTTATAGATAAATAACTAAAATAATCGACATTAAGATATTATGATTCAATGTTCAGTATAAAATATTGATAATCACGTCATTAAAAATATGATTAATTTTATTAAAAAAAATACCTTTTTTTATTCTATTAAAATATTGATTTATTGAAGCAAATACCCCTAATTTTGAAAAAAATAGCCTGTTTTTACTATAAAATTGCTTATTTTTTTAAAACTCTATGCCGAAATTAAGACTTTAAACTATTTAAAAAGAGAAAATTACAAACATTCTATGAACAAAATTTACAACTTTACACTCAAATTCCTCCCCTTTTTATGCTTTCTATTCAGCTCATTTTCAGCCTTTAGTCAAACCCCATCCGCAAGTTTTGCTACTTGGAAAGACAATAAAAAAGCGGCTTACACCATCATACACGATGACTACAGCGACTATGTGACGGGTATTTTTCAACATGCCTACCCTATCGCTACTGCCAGAGGTATCAAAATTTGCTTTGGTGCTATCACTGGTTTTTGTGGTGCTACTGAGTGGGCAAATGCGCGGACAATGATTGCGGCTGGTCATGAATGCGTCAACCATTCTCACAATCATAAATGCGGCGGTTCTGCCGGTCAGTGTACTGGATTAACGACATATAGTGCTGCTGATTTTAATACAGAACTCACTCAATCCACTAATTTAATTCAGTCAAATACAGGGGTCAAACCCTTATTTTTCATACATCCATATGATGCTTCTTCTGATGCTATTTTGAATCATTTAAAAGTTAATTTGGGTTATTTGGGTACACGAGCAGGCACTCAGGGCGTGGTGAATGCGAGTAATTTTACGGATTTTTTGCACGAAAATTACTTCGTTTATGATGGCACTCCAGCTGCTTTGACATCTCTCAATACAGCGGTTAACACGGCTATTTCAAGCGGCGGTTATGCAGTAAGAGAATTTCATGGCATTGACGATGGCTCTTGGTCGGCGATGACAGTTGCCAATTACACAAGCCATTTGGACTATGTCAAATCGAAAATAGATGATGGTTCGCTTTGGTCTGCTACTTCATCAGAGGCTATAACTTACAAAATGCAGCGTGATGCGTGGAGCATGGTCAGCTCATACAGTGCCGCTACGAATAGTGTGGCTGTTAATTTCAACAGTTTATCAGCAATTGATGCGTCTATTTTGAAAACGCCTGTTACTATAAATGTGAATTTGAATGGAATTACTGGCGATTTTGATGTTTTTCAAAATAATAACACCACAATCATACCTTCTAAAAGAGTTGGAGATATTATTTCATTCAATGTATATCCTCATCAAGGCAATGTGGCTTTGAAATGCACTAATTGTACGGTCACTCCGCCAGTACAACCTTTAGATGTAACAAATTTGGCAGGTACACCTCAAACGAATGCTGTTGCAGTCAGTTGGACAAACCCAAGTAGTTTTGATGAAATCAGAATCATAGCGAAGGTGGCATCAATAACTGATGTGCCTACTAATTATACAACTACCAATGATTTTACTGCTGGTAGAATTGTTTATAGTAGCACAGGTTCTACAACAACAGTTACAGGTTTGACTCCTAACACTCGCTACTATTTTAAGGCGTTTACTCGTTTGGGTAATTTATGGTCAAATGGTGTAGAAGTTAATGCTATACCAACAGCTCTTGCCGCTGTGACAGCGGTGCCAGGTTGCTTGAAAGCTTCATATTTTAACAATGTCAATCTCACTGGAACAGCCACAGTCGTTCGGGCAGAGTCAAAAATTGATAATGCTTGGGTGACATCGGCACCAGTCGCGGGCATTCCTGCGGATAATTTTTCTGTAAGGTGGGAAGGCGTTGTCAATCCCCCCCTCAGTGGAAACTATACTTTTACAATGGCAGCAGATGATGGTGCTCGACTTTGGGTGAACAATCAATTGGTGATTGATAAATGGATAGATCAATCTTTAAGCACTTACACGGTGGTTGTGAATTTGACTCAAGGGCAATCTATTCCTATTAAAATGGAATATTACGAACGAGGCGGCAATGCTGATGCTCATTTGTCATGGACAATTCCGACTCAGACGAAGCAAATTATTGCTTTTGAAGCTTGTCCAATCACGACTCCTCCTGTTGTGGTTGCGGCATTTGATGCGGCAAAATGTTATCGGATTTCAGCGCGTCATAGTGGTAAAGCCTTAGAAATTACTACCAATTCAACGCTAAATGGTATTGTTATTCAACAAAATGCTTGGAAAGGCACACGTGAACAAATTTGGCGAATTAAATCTTTCGATGGCACACACTATCAAGTATCCAATGGTTACAGCGGTCGATTAATGACCGTTGCCAATTCTTCTACTGCGGATGCTGCAACTGTTTATCAATATGCCAATCAAAATACCAACAATCAAAAGTGGCAATTTGATAAAAATACTGAGGGGTATTATTTCCTCTCGCCTAAACATGCCGCTACAAAGGTTTTGGATATTAATGGTGGCAGCACTGCCAATGGAGCTAATGCTATTCAATATGCTAAAACAGGCGGTACCAACCAGCAATTTACAGTAGCCGAAGCTGGTTGTCCAGCAGGTGTTCAAGCTTTAGAAAGTTCTCAAATTGTCGTATTTGAAGGCAAATTAGACAATCGCAAAGCTGTTTTGCAATGGGTGGTGAATAGTGAGGATTTGAAAGATTATTATGAAATTGAAAAAGCAGACGACACGCATGATTTTCAACAGTTGACCGTCGTGAATGGCAATAGCTCAGATGTTTTGCGCACTTTCTCATATACCGATGAAAATCTGGCGGATGGAGATAATTACTATCGTTTGAAATCTATAGCAGCCGATGGTTCAGTCAAAACAAGTGAAGTGGTCAAACTTCGCTACGCACAGCCTGAAAATTATACACTTTCTCCCAACCCAGCCAGCGATGCTTTGGATATTGACCTGTCTGATATTCAAGGAAAAGCTGTTGAATTGACGCTTATATCGGCACTTGGAAAAGTTATCCGTTCTGAAAAAATTGAATCAGTGGATAAAATGCACCATAAAATGTCTTTGGATAATGTTGAAAATGGGCAGTATTTCGTGAAAATTCAAGTAGCAGATAAGCGGATGGTGATTAAAAAATTGGTGGTGATTAAATAAGATTATTAGAATTGTTTTGATGGGACACTGATTGGACTGATGCGACTGATTTTTTCTGATTTTTTTACATCTGATTTCATCAGAGAAAATCAGTCGCATCAGTCCAATCAGTGTCCCATCAAAACAAATCTAATCAGTATGCAATTTCTCCAATAAATCAAAAAGCTGATTGTCACTAATCAAGCTACCAGTTTCCATCATTTTGAACAACTCCTGTTCGCGGTTGCCATCGTAGGTTTTTTCATTTCTATAAATGGACAACCCCTCAGTATAATTCATGATTTCCTTCAAATCTACCAATTTTGTAAAGTCAACGGGCGTCTTTTCATCGGCTACCAAACCCATCAAGACTATTTTATCGGCATCGCATCGAAAGACTTGTATTTCTTTTGGCTCTCTATTTTTAAGATATTGCACTTTTTTTAAGGACGTTTCAAACATCATTTCGCTGAAAATATCTATCAAACGGGATGCTTGCTCAGGTTCATCCGTTTTCAGTTTTTTCCAATCAGCACCTGTAATAGTGTTGGCGACGAGGAATTGAATAAATCTCTGCTCCAAATTTTGCAATTCTTCTATAGTTAAACGTCTATATTTCATCAATTTTAAAGGTAAATGATTAATTTTATTTGTTTAAAAAATGAACAATCGGTCGGTTTTTTACTTGTACACATCTATGTTGGAGTTTTTAAAAGCACTAAAATACTGAGGGGTATGTTCTTATTTCTCAAAACTTTTCTATTTTGCACCGTTTAAATCTAAATCAATAAATTAAATAATTCCTAATTCCTAATTCCTAATTCCTAATTAATATGCTACTTGTAGATTACGCATTTCCCAATTTTGCCTCAGCTGATATGTGGTTGAGTTTATTAACTTTAACATTTTTAGAAATTGTTTTGGGTGTCGATAATATCATCTTCGTTTCTATCGTCGCCAATCAATTACCCGCCAAAGAGCGTCCGAAAGCGCGAAATTACGGTTTACTTTTGGCTTTAGTGTTCCGTTTATTGCTCCTTTTGGGCATCGGATGGATTTTGTCTTTAAGTGACCCAATTTTTCATATTTCTTTTATAAAAGATCATGGTATGCCGATTGGTATCAGCGTCAAAGATTTGATTTTGATGGGCGGTGGTTTGTTTTTACTCTTTAAAAGCACGCAAGAGATTCATGAAAAATTAGAAGGTCATGGACAGGAAGTGAAAACGAAAAAAGGCATTTCGATGACCAATGTGATTATCCAAATTTGTTTAGTGAACATTGTTTTCTCATTTGACTCTATTTTAACAGCTATCGGGATGACGCAAGATGTGGTCGTGATGATGATAGCTGTCATTATTTCTATCATCGTGATGATGTTGTTTTCAAATGCTGTTAGCAGTTTTATTAACAAACACCCAACAATGCAGATGCTGGCACTGTCATTTTTGATTTTGATAGGTGTGATGTTGATTGTGGAAGGTTTGCATCAGCATGTTTCTAAAGGCTATATTTATTTTGCGATTGCCTTCTCAATGGGCGTTGAGCTATTGAATATGAATTTGCGTAAAAGCAATAGAGATAATACAGTGCGGCTCAACCGCGAAGCCACAGCATATCGGGAATCAGAGGATGTTACGGAGTAGTGATTTTTTATGTTACACATTATTTTGTCATTCAGGAAGGAATCTCTTTTACCTGTACGAATGCACGAAAGAGATTCTTTCCTGAATGACAAAATATTGTGTTAAAAAAATAAAACTATATATTGAAATATCAGAACCGGTATTGCATTCTAAAAGTAAACACATTGTCTTTCAAATCTTCTGTCAAACCCACCAATTGAGTCTTTTCATTTTTGACAATGTCGTACCAAAACACCCATTTGAGGTTGTCATTCATGTAAAAAATATAGCCCAATCCAAGCGTATTATACTTCAAATCCGCAGTACTGAGCTTCGAATCTTTTTTAATATCCGAGCCTTTCACACGAATATTCGCATCATACCAATCGTATTTAATGCCGAATTGGTGCTTTTTACCTATATTTTGAAGGAAATAAAAATAAGCCCCATCAAACGGACGAGAGTACAAAGGGTCTATGACTGCAACCGCTGGTGTTTCGGAAGAGGTTGAAGTAGCGGTTTGAGTGCCCTTAATATATTCAGCTCTGAATTCTGTATTGCCAATAGCATTTTTAATTTTCAATTGAGCATCCGCACCTATATATGTACGAGGTGCGCGTGCGCCTATTCGGAATGTATCAGTAAGTGCTGAAAAGTCAAGCGCATTTTTATTAATGCTATAAATGCTTTTATTATTTTGACGAATGCCACCATTAAAATAGGATGCACCGAGGCTCAAACTAACGTTTTTACTGAGGGGGGTATTTTTCCATTGAATGCGAGTAATGATGTCTTTATAACTGTCATAATCAGCCGTTGAAGCTAAGCCTTGACCATTAAAAATGCCTAAATCTACTTGTAAACGCTTCAAAGGATGGTCTTTTCGCTGCGGTGCAAAGGATACCATCGCGCCCATATCACGCTCAGTTCGCATCAATATTTGAGACATTCTGCCCCGTTCAGGAGATTCTCTATCACTTGAGGAGTAATTTACCTCATTGCCAAAAGGGCGTGCAAACATACCCATAGTGAGGTTGAAACAATCGTATTTATTTTCAAATATACGCCCCCAAAAATCGCGAATATTCACACCCCGTTCAGTACCATCGAATTGAAAAACGAATTGCACTTTAGGCGTTTTGTTTTCTGAAAACGCCGCATAATCGAAACGGAGACGCCCTCTTCGGAGCATAAAACGGTTATCAACAGTGGCAGCAAAATCTCCGCCATTGAAAGATTTAGCCCCTTTAGATTCAGCGATTTGAAATTGAGGCTGAATATAACCGCTGATGCGAACGTGATTGAATTTTTTCACCATTGATAGCATATCTTGACCCATATTTTTAGTGGTATCAATCATATCCATCAAATATTGCGCTTTTATTGGCGCAATTGTGAAAATAGATAGGAGAGCAACATAGATTGTCGCCAAAATTAATTTGTTTTGCATAATGACATTTTGTTTTTAAAGGCGCAAATATCAGAAGCTAAAATGAGCTTTTTTACTGAGGGGGTAAAACTTAATATTAACTTAACATTAGAAATAGGTCAATTTATAGAAAACCACCTCAACTTTGCACGACAAAATTAAAATGTTTATACGCAAAATTTTATCAATTTTAAACAACACATTATGTTCGAAGTATTTGGTTCTCTCTCCTCAGGCTTGGCAATTGCCTTTGTCGCCTGTCTCGTCATGGTTTTCTTTTTTGAATTTGTCAATGGTTTTCATGACACTGCCAATGCGGTAGCGACTGTTATCTATACAAAATCACTTGAGCCGATGCACGCAGTGGTTTGGTCGGGTATGTGGAATTTTTTAGGCGTTATTTTTAGCTCGTTTTTGGGTTTAGAAGTCGCCATGAAAATTGCCAACCTCCTGCCCGTTGAAGCCATTATGAGTCAAGACCCGAGCCACTCAGCCGCTATGATATTGGCTGTTTTGTTAGCGGCTATTATTTGGAACTTGGGCACATGGTATTTGGGCATTCCCTGCTCAAGTTCGCATACCCTCATTGGTTCGCTTTTGGGCGTCGGTTTGGTCTTTTCAACTTTGCCTGAAAACCAAGCAAAAGTAGGTGTCAACTGGGGCGAAGCCTCTAAAATTGGCTCTGCGCTCTTGTTTTCCCCTTTATTTGGCTTCTCAATGGCTATTGTTTTGATGTTTGTTCTCCGATCCGTTATTACAGGAGAAAATAAAAAAGGTATCTTCAAAGAGCCTGAAGCGGATGCTAAACCACCCCTTTGGATTAGAGGAATCTTGATTACCACTTGTACATTGGTCAGCTTTTTTCATGGTCAAAACGACGGTCAAAAAGGCATCGGTATTCTCATGATTGCTTTGATGACTTTCGCTCCCATGCAATATTCATTGTCGCCAAATTTTGATGTTCAAAAAGTACAAGCGACTTTGACGCATATTCAAAATGCTTTGCCCGTAGCCGATCCGAACAATCAATTTGCTCCTAAAGAGTTGAAAATAACAAGCGAAACGATTGAATTATTGAAGCAAGACATAGCGAATATGGGCGATATGAAGTCTCGCCTCAGCATTCGCAAGCGGATTAATATTTTATCAAAAAATATGAAAACCCTCGTTGAAGAGCCGAATATCATCACCGACCCGAAGATGCGGAAAGAAATAAAAGATGAAGTGAAAGCACTGACTAATTATACTCATTATGCACCGTTTTGGGCTATCGGTTTGATTTCAGTCGCTCTCGGTTTGGGTACTATGATTGGTTGGAAACGCATCGTGGTCACTATCGGTGAAAAAATCGGTAAACGCCATATGACTTATGCGGAAGGTGCAACGGCTGAGATTATTGCTGCTTCAACTATTGCCCTTTCTACTCAATTCGGCTTGCCTGTTTCTACTACGCACGTATTGTCGTCAGGTGTAGCGGGTGCGATGGTGGCTTCAAAAGGCACTAAAAACTTGCAGCGTGGCACAATTGCCAATATCGCCTTAGCTTGGGTTTTGACTCTTCCAGCGACTATTATATTGTCAGGCGGTTTATATATGCTGTTCCGTATGTTCGCTTAAAAAAATGGGTAATGAGTAATGGGTAATGGGTAATGGGTAATGGGTAATGGGTAATGGGTAATAAGTAATGGGTAAATGGGTAATGGGTAATGGGTAATAAGTAATGGGTAAATGGGTAATTACTTATTACTCATTACTCATTACTCATTTTTTATTGCACCCCTCAGTAAAAAGCCCTTTCAGAGTCCAATATGGTACTTTGAAAGGGCTTTTTTTAATTGAAAATAAGAATTAAGAGTTGAAAATTGTGCTTAATTGATTCATTATCAAATAGTTGTAATTTTCAACTCTCAATTTTCAACTCTCAATTAAATTTATTTCTGCACAAGGCTTTTAAGCCGCTCCATCATTTTAAGTGCTTCCGTTTGAGCCATCATATTTACCAACCAAGCTGGAATCCAACCGTTCGGATCAGCCCTGCCAATGTATTCCATCCGAATCATGCCATCGGGCAATTTTTCAAAATAATAGAACGTTTTAACACTTTTTAAGCGAATCACATCTTTTTTATAAGCCACACTCACCACTCCCTCTGTATATGTTTCAGATTCAATTCTGTATGCAGTTGCCGTTTGGAGAATGCGGCATTTTGTGATAACATCTCTATCGGCGAGCGTCAGCGGCAAATTGAAATAATAATACTGAATACTTTCATGGTTGCCTAAGTCTTTCAACAGGCGAGCTTCGGTACAATTTCGGCTAATGCGTTTAGTGGTGTTCACATCATTCATGACCTTGACCAAAGTATCAAAATTGCCATAAAATTTGTCTAAGATTTTAAATTCCTTTATCGGCGAATCATCACATTCGCGGACATAGACCTTATAATTACCGTTTTCTTTAGACGTTTTCCATTCGCCACAAGGCGACGTTTGAGCAGATGCGGTGTTGATGCCTAAAATTAAGATTAGGAGTGAAGTTGCAAATAAATTTTTCATGTGTTTGATCGTCAATTGATATAGATGCGTTAAAATATTTTACTTATGACGGTAAATTTTGAAATGTATTTCATTCAAAACCAATTATTTAAAATAAAGTTAGGTATTTAGACATCAAAAAGCAAGCGTCAGCCCATTCAACACAGGCAAACGCTTGCATTTTGTTGAAAAATACTGAGGGGGGTGTATATTTTAATGATACCGTTTCTCTAATATTTGAGCCATTTCAGTCTGCACTTTCAGAGCCGCTGCTCTTGCTTTTTCAGCAAAATCCAAACCTTTTGAAGCATATATTATCTCCCGACTTGAATTGACCAACAAGCCGCAAGCATCGTTCAAACCATGCTCCGAAACGCCTTTTAAATCGCCACCTTGCGCTCCTATCCCTGGAACCAATAAAAAATTATCAGGTGCAAGGCTTCTAATTTCTTTAAAATGCTCAGGTCGAGTAGCCCCTACTACAAACATGAGGTTGTCAGGCGTGCCCCAAGTTTGAGCTGTCGTCAATACTTTTTTATACAAATCATGGTGAAATTGAAAATCCACAGCCCCAGCATTAGACGTCAAAGCCAAGAGGATTGCCCAATGACCTTTGTATGTCAAAAACGGTTCGACAGCGTCATGCCCTTGATATGGCTGCACCGTCACAGCATCCACATTCAGATGCTCGAAAAAGGCTTTAGCGTACATTTTGGCAGAGTTGCCCAAGTCACCGCGTTTGGCATCGGCTATGATAAAGTGTTGATTACCAACGATTTGTAAATAATCCAACGTTTTTTCAAGTGCCAACCACCCCCTCAGTCCTAAGGCTTCATAAAACGCCAAATTGGGTTTGTAGGCAACGCACAAGTCAAGCGTAGCGTCAATAATGGCTTTATTGAATTCAAAAATAGGGTCATCAGAGTCCAATAAATGCTTTGGAATCAAACTCAAATCGGTATCCAAACCCACGCACAAATAGGATTTTTTATTTAAAATCTGTTGAAAAAGTTCTTGACGAGTCATTTAAATTGAAAATTGAGAATTAAAAATTGAAAATTATGCACAGGTTGGTTAGGTTTAGTAAACGAAAATTTTTTTTTCAAAAAAAAATTTTCGTTTACTAAA
>JAYTUY010000049.1:0-30535 GCA_043744275.1 Saprospiraceae bacterium | reverse complement strand
CTAAACCCTTGTAGAAACTCTTGCAGAAATACTGAGGGGGTTATATTTATTTTACAATTGCTATACAATTAGAATTGATTACTAAAAAAAACGACATTCAATGACCAGAAGAGAATTTATCGAACAATCCACTTTGCTCAGTACTCTTGCCGTGAGTACGCCTTTCATCACTTATAAAAAAGTAGCGAAATATAGGACTGCACTCATTGGCTCTGGTTGGTGGGGCATGAATATCCTGCGGGAAGCGATTCGCTCAGGTGCTATCGAGGTGGTTGCCCTTTGCGATGTGGATGAAAATCAAATGAAAGTCGCTTCGGAGGAAATATCTAAACTTTGCAACGATAGCCCTAAAAAGTATAAAGACTTTAGGGAATGTATCAAAATGGCAAAGCCTGATATTGTCATTAATGCCACGCCCGACCATTGGCACGCGCTGATAGCCATTGAAGCCATGAAAAATGGCGCGCATATTTTTTTAGAGAAACCGATTAGTCATACGGTGAAAGAAGGTATGGCTATTCAGAAAGCGGCTCGCGATACACAGCGTATATGCATCGTGGATTTTCATCGCCGCTATTCGCCGCACAATGTGAGCGGAATGGCATTTTTGAAATCGGGCAAAGTCGGAACAATTAAAGAAGTGCGGGCTTTTGTGAACTATCAATGGGGCGGCGGAAAACCCAATAATACTGAGGGGGTGCCCGCTGGATTGGATTGGAATTTTTATTGCGGCCCATCCGACCTTGTGCCGTATAGTAAAAATATTCATCCGAGAGGTTGGCGGCAATATACCCAATTTGCTAATGGACAATTGGGCGATTGGGGACCGCACTGGTTTGATCAAATTTTATGGTGGACAGAAGAGAAAATGCCTAAAAAAATCTTCTCCGTCGTGACTGATCCGACACGTGGCACGAGTATCACTGCGCCTGAAACTCAAATAGTGGTCTATGAATTTGAGAATTTTGTCTGCACTTGGGAGCATTCTCTTTTGAATCCACGCTATCAGCAGATGGGCGAAAATGTCGGCATTTATTTTCATGGTACTGAGGGGACCTTTCATATGGGTTGGCAAAAAGGTTGGACATTTTATCCTGCCGATAAAAATAAAAGCATCATCCATGAAGACCCTCAACTCGACGAACCCGACCAACAGAATATCAAGTTGGTATGGCAAGATTTTCTAAAATCCATCAAAACAGGTCAATTGCCTTTTGCGGATATTGAAAATGGCAGGCATGCTACCAATATGGCTTTGCTGGGTATGCTCTCGCAAAAGGTGGGCAGAAGCATAGAATGGGATTATAAATTGGACAAAATCATCAATGATGATGAAGCGAATAAGCTTTTGAGTCGGCAATATCGGGGAGAATGGGTGTATCCAAGTTGATATTTTTTTTAAGAAATTGGAAAATATTAGATTTTTAAATTGGAAAATAAAAAACCAACTATGCTCGACACCACTCGAATCAAAGCCATTATTTTTGATGTAGATGGCACTTTACGTGATACCGACGATGAAATAGTTAGGCGAATAGACATATTTCTGTTGCGATTTGAATATTTTATTTCAACTGAAAAGGCGAAATCAATGGCGCGTCGCTTTGTGATGGGCATAGAGAATCCAGGCAATAAAGTATTGTATTATTCAGACAAATGGGGTTGGGATAGCTTTATTCATGGGTTTGTTCATTTTCTCAGAAAGCTATTTAAGCCTTTTAAAAATAACATGTCATATCTCACGATTGAAGGCGTAAAAGAAATGATACCGATATTGGCGCAACATTATCCGCTCGCGATAGCGAGTGCGGGGGATGTTGAAACTGTTGAAGCTTTTCTTGAAAATGCAGGAATCAGGCAATATTTTACAACTATTGCTACAGCTTTGACTTGCCCGCACACCAAACCTTTTGCCGACCCTCTCATTTGGGCAGCCAATCAGATGGGTATTTTACCTGAAAATTGCTTGATGGTGGGCGATACGACTGTGGATATATTGGCAGGTAAAAACGCTGGCACTCAAACATTTGCTGTCCTTTGCGGCTTCGGCGAATTGAAAGAATTAACAGACCTTAGCCCTAATATGATGGTGGATTCGACGGCTGAATTGCTCAATGTTCTTATTCCGATTTTTTCAATTTAGTTAAAATTTTCATATCTATTAAGAATACTTTCACAATAGACTTCCGTTATGGTTAAATGAGAGTTAATAGCATCTGAAAACTTGATTTTAATATGAAATGCAGCGTCTAATAAGTGTTTAGAAACCATTTCTATTACTTTTTAAATTGAAGAAAGCATGAAAAACAAGATTAAAGTTTTCGCCTCCATTTTAGCCATTAGTGCATTGACTGCACTAAATGTATCGGCTCAACACAGCACTGATTACGCGTATCAAAATTCTAAGAGTTCAACCTACAATCGCGATGACCGTTATCCGACATATCAAAATAGAACATACTACGCTACTTCACCCGAATTGCAGCGACTTTATCGTTTGGAGGACGCTCTCCGCAGAAGAATCAATGAGGATTTAGCATTTGGTGACCGTCGGGAAGTCCGGAGAAATCAAGAAAAATTGGAAGATGTTCAACGCCATATTTTAAAAGAGGAAAGCCGTTACGCACGCAACAATCGAGATTATCGCTATTCTGACAGAGACCGTCGTTCAGATTATGACCATGACCGCCGCGATAATCACGACCGTGACAACCATAATAATTCTTACCGTAATGATGATAGGAGAAATAAGTAGTTTTGAGTTGTATTTATAGGGGTTTATTTTCAATGCACCCCCTTAGTAAAAAAACCCTTATCTACTTGTTTAGGTAAGGGTTTTTTTGATTTATTTTATATCTATGTAAAATCGCGTTCCCATTCGTTTCTGAGGTTTTTTAATTCTAACTCTATTTCATCCACAGTTAAGCCTGTTTTAAGAGTGCCCTGCAACTTAGTGATAGCACTTTTTTTAGGTGTTTCACCTGCTTCAATTTTTTTTATCCGCAGCACATCCAAAATTTCCAATTGACGAATCAAATCCAGAGCATCATCGCGTAATAATTCAACTGTTATTGTCATGTCTTTTATTTTTTTACAAATTTAAACTTTTTTAGCGGTATTCAAAGCACCCCCTCAGTAAAAATGCTTGATGGGTTGGCACACCTTTTTTACGTTGGGGAATTCAATGACCCATAAGGTTACAAAATGGGGATTAAATACCACATGAACACTACATTTCACTACAAATGTAAGCTGGCTAACAAGAAATTATAAGCCAATCACCAAAAGGAACAGTTTTTTTGAACCTCTTAAAGAATATGTGAATCACTTAAATCATTTTAAAATCACATCACACATATTTATATGAAGGCACTCAACTTTGTTTTCCTTTTCAATTAATCATTCTTAAAATTTAAAACAATGAAAAATATCATTCAATCAAAAACAACATTACTTCATTCAGCTGTCTTGGCTTTCGCTTTATTGGGCGCATCTTCTTGCGGAGATAATCAATCTGCTGTAAAGCAGGAAAAACAAGAAGATACTAAGAAAGTAGCTGAAGAACACAACGAAGCTAAATTTGATACCAGAGCCAGCGAAAAAGATGCTCAATTCCTTGTAAACGCTGCTGAAATCAATATGGAAGAAATCAAATTAGGTGAATTGGCTCAACAAAAGAGCGCAATGGCAGATACAAAAACTTTAGGCAAAATGATGGTCGATGAGCACACAAAAGCAATGGGTGAATTGAAGGCATTGGCTATGAAAAAATCTGTTAGTTTGCCAGCAGCAGATACAAAAAAAGGAGAAGATGCTTACAAAAAACTCAATGACATGAAAGCCAATAAATTTGATAAAGAATATGCCGATATGATGGTTAGTGGTCATAAAGATGCCATTTCAGCTTTTGAAAAAGCTTCTACAGATGCTGCTGACGCGGATATTAAGCAATGGGCTACAGGTATGTTGCCAGGATTGCGTACACATCTTGACCATGCTATGATGTGCCAGAAGAAATCTGATAAAATGAAATAAACGTTTGAAGCATAATACTGCTGAGAGGGGTATAAAACTCGATTTAATTAAAATAATTAAAATTATACCCCCTCAGTAAATTTCAGTTTTTCACTACCTCTAAAACTAAAACACTTAAACTTAAACACTTTCAAAATAATTAAAAAATAATATATAGATGGACAACACAAAAAATTTGGTCGCTCACGAGGGCGTAAAAAAACTGAAAGAAATGGTGGAGAAAATTGACATCTGTCTTTTCTGTACACATTTAAAAACAGATGATGGCTCCAAATGCCGACCAATGAGCGTTCAAGAAGTGGACGATGATGGTAATCTATGGTTTTTCAGCGGTGCCGACAGCGAAAAAAATAGCGATATAAAAACTGAAAAACACGTCCAATTATTCTTTTCCCATCCTCCTAAAAGTAGTTTTTTAGTCTTAAATGGCGAAGCTGAAATCACTTACGACCGTTCTAAAATCGATGAACTTTGGTCGCCTTTAGTAAAAACTTGGTTCAAAGAAGGTAAAGATGATCCTAATATTTCGCTCATCAAAGTCAATACTAATAGTGCTTACTATTGGGATACTGAGGGAAATAGGATGATTAATTTCTTCAAGATGTTGGCTTCTGTAGCCACAGGCACAATGCTGGTAGATGCAGAAGAAGGCAATATAAAAGTGTAATTTTTTTTTTAAAACAATTTATATTTTTTAACCGATTAAACTAATTTAAAGTCATGGAAGATCAAAAAAAATCTGGCTCACAAGGCGGAAACGACAAGGGTTCACAATCAAAAAATGCTGGTTCTGACTCTAACAAAGGAGGCTCTCAAACCTCTAAATCTCAAGGTTCATCTCAAGATTCTAAATCTAAAGGTGGCAACGAAGATAGTGAGAGAGGCAAGTCTACTTCTTCTACTCAACACAGTTCAAAAGATTCGGAAAGTCAAAGAAGTAGTGGCAGAAAATCTGCTAAAGACGACGATGAAGATGAAGATGACATGATGGACAACAACGGAGGAAGAAAGTAATTGCGTAACTGAGCAATTAAAAAAAAATGTTTATACCGTCCCAATCGGTTAAGATATGTTCTTTCTTTAGTTTTGAATTTCACTAAACACATCACAGTGTATTGATTTTCAAGGGTTTATGAAATATCTATTGAAACTGATTGGGCGGTATAACCTAATAAACCAAGATTTATTTTGATACCTAAATATACTCATAAAAGGAAAAAACAAACGCTATGAAAATTTTAATCGTATTGACATCCCACAGCGAACTGGGTAATACTGGTCAAAAAACTGGTTTTTGGATTGAAGAATTTGCTGCGCCATATTATGCTTTGGCAGATGCAGGTGCAGTTTTGATTATTGCTTCTCCTAAGGGTGGGCAACCCCCAATTGACCCTAAAAGTGAAGCACCTGATGCTCAAACGCCTGCCACTAAAAGATTCAACGAAGATTCAGAATTAAAAGAAAAATTGAGCAAAACTGTCAAATTAAGTGAGGTAAATCAATTTGATTTCGATGCCGTTTTCTATCCAGGTGGACATGGTCCATTATGGGATTTAGCGAATGATGCCCACTCCATTGCTTTGATAGAAGATTTTTATGAAAATCAGAAACCTATCGCTTTTGTTTGTCACGCGCCAGCAGCATTGATAAAAGTGAAAGCACTCAATGGTGAGCCTTTGGTGAAAGGAAAAGAAATAACAGGTTTTTCAAATACAGAAGAAGAGGGTGTAAAATTGACGGATGTAGTGCCGTTTTTATTAGAAGATGAAATAAAAAAATTAGGCGGTAAATATAGCAAAGGCGAGGATTGGGATTCATACACTCAACAAGATGGGCTTTTAATCACTGGTCAAAATCCTGCCTCATCAGAGGCGGCTGCCAAATTACTTCTAAAAACACTGGAAGGGAAAAAAGAATCGAATTTACAAAGTGTATAGTTCAAAATTTTGCAAATTATATATAGAGTTCACTTCACATGAGCAAATTGAAAAAAACCTTGCTGGTTGTTTCCAGCATCCTTGTTATTCTTATGGTATTGGTGATTTTATTTATTTCGCCTATTACCAAACGTTTGGTAGAAAAGTATGATGAGCAATATACTGGTCGGCAAATTACAATGGATTGGGCTTATGTGAATCCCTTTACAGGCTATATACATTTTGATAATTTTACTGTTTATGAGCTAAAAAGCGATAGTATCTTCCTCCATACTGAGGGGGTCAATATCAATATCGCCATGCTCAAATTATTGACTAAAACCTACGAAATCAGTGCCTTAACGCTCAATAAACCTAAGGCAACTATTATCCAAACTAAAAGAAGTTTGAATTTTAGCGACTTGATTGAGAAGTTTTCAGGCAATGAATTAGCAGATACAATTAAATCAGTGACGCATTTTAATGCGCTCAACATAAAAATCAATGATGGTGAATTTCATTACCACGACAAATTGATTCCTATTAATTATTTTATCAAAAATGTGTTCATTGAAAGTACGGGTAAGCGTTGGGATGCGGATACAATAGCCGCTAAATTCTCTCTTTCATCAGGTCCGAGTAAAGGCGATATGAAGGGCGATATGACCTTTAATGTAGAAAATAAGGATTATCGTTTGGCATTACAAGTGGAGAAATTCGATATGCAACTTATAGAGCAATATCTCAAAGATTTATCTAACTATGGCAGTTTTAGAGCCACTTTAGATGCTAATATGAATTCAACAGGCAATCTAAAAATTAGAGAAAATGTCACCAATTCAGGTACAATAGCCATTAATGATTTTCATTTTGGTAAAAATCCTAAGGAGGATTACGTTTCTTTCGATAAATTATCGATAGGCATCAAGGAATTAAGCCCTGCGAGAAGGATATATTTTTATGATTCTGTCATATTAAGTCATCCTTATTTTAAATACGAGCGATACGATTATTTGGATAATGTACAGACCATGTTTGGCAAAGGTGGTTCTAAAGTGAAAGCAGCTAAAGCGGACGAAGCTCAATTTAATTTGATTTTAGAGATAGCCGATTACTTAAAAATGTTAGGTAGTCGATTGCTCCAAAGCCATTATAAGGTAAGCCGTTTAGCTATTTTGAAAGGAGATATAAAAATTAATGACTTTTCTCGAACGGAGAAATTTACGGTGGATTTGAACCCCCTCAGTATTGTGGCTGATTCTATTGATAAGAATGATAGGCGGGTCAAGATAGTCATGAATTCAGGCATCAAGCCATTTGGAGATGCTCATGCGGTTTTGAGTATGAATCCTAAAGACAGCTCCGATTTTGATTTGAATTATAATTTTGAAAAATTGCCTTTGTCTATATTCAATCCATTTACTATTGCTTTTACTTCTTTTCCAATGGATAGAGGTACAATAGAATTGAATGGCAATTGGCGGGTGAGGAATAGCGTGATTCAAAGTGATAATCATTTGCTGGTTATTGATCCTCGTACCAGTAATAAGGTGAAAAATAAAGAGACAAAGTGGATTCCAATGCCCTTAGTAATGGCATTAATAAAAGAGCGTGGAAATGTTATTGATTATTCAATTCCAATTACTGGCAATTTGAAAAATCCAAAATTTCACTTAAAAGATGTGATTTTGGATGTTTTAAAAAATATTTTTGTTAAACCACCGACAACGCCATATGGCATTGCAGTGGATAACAGTGAGTCTGAAATTGAAAAATTATTGACTCTTAAATGGAGTATGCGTCAGAGTAAATTGCAAAATAATCAAGAGAAATTCATTAAAAAAATGGTGAATTTTTTAGAAGATAAACCTGAGGCAACCATTAATATTTATCCTCAATATTTTGCAGCTAAAGAGAAAGAGTATATTTTATTTTTTGAAGCCAAGAAGAAATATTATTTAGCCACTCATAAAATAAATGCTCAGTCTTTAAGTGAGAAAGACTCAGTAAAAGTGGATAAAATGTCTATAAAAGACACCATGTTCCTTGATTATTTGAAAAAACATGTCAATGGCAAAATGTCATTTACAGTTCAAGATAAATGCGCCAAATTGGTCGGTTCTGATGTTGTCAACGCTCAATATAAGCAGTTGAGTGATGCCAGATTGAATGCTTTTACTGCTGAATTCAAGAAAAAAGGAGTAGATAAACGCCTTAAAATTTCTGAAGGTAAAGAAGTAGTGCCTTATAATGGTTTTTCTTTTTATAAAATAGACTATAAAGGTGAACTTCCTGAATCGCTTATAAAAGCATATCAGAAAATGAATAAACTCGATGATGCTAAACCTCGAAAAAAGTTTAAAGAAGAGCGAAAAAAAACGAGCGAATTGAAAGTTAAGAGTTGAAAATTTAGAGTTGAAAAATGATTTATTACAATAAAAAATAAACGAAATGAATAATCTATTCAAAGGTTTAATTGCCAGTTATGGCGCAAGCAAATTAGGTGGCGGCTGTATCAGTACCATCGTTATATTTTTTATCATATGGATGATACTTGGGCAGTGTAATTAATTAAAACAACAACAACATGACAGCAACAAGAAGTTTAGGCATCTGGATGGATCATTCAAGCGCACATTTGATGCAATTTTCTAATGATTCTATCTTGACCAGTGTCATTGAATCTAAAAACATGCAAGGTAACAAAGAGCATGATATCAGCAGGGGTGAAAAAATGATGCATAATAGACAGCAACAGCAAGACTCCGATTATTATAAGAAATTGGCTGAAGCTATCAAAAATTATGATTCCGTCATTTTGTTTGGACCGACTGATGCCAAAGCTGAATTGCACAATATTTTAAAAGCCGATCATCATTTTGACGACATTAAAATTGAAGTGAAACAAGCAGATAAAATGACAGAAAATCAAGAACAAGCTTTTGTTAAAGAACATTTTTCTAAATAATTAATTTTAAAGAAAATGGAAAATAAAACTGGTAATATCAATCTTTCTAATCCGCAAGGTGGTGGCGATACGCCATCTACAAAAGACTTCCCAGGCTATCCTATTTATCCTGAAAGTGAAGATATTTATGAGAAATCGCATAAGGAAGCCAATATATTGCCCGAAGAAGTCACTCAACTGAAGGATTTGACAGAAGATGATAAACTTGAAATTATCCGTGAAAAAAACTTTAATGACGATTCAGTGGGTAAAGAATTGGATATCCCAGGTTCGGATTTAGACGACGCGCAAGAAGAAAATGGCAGTGAAGATGAAGAGAACAATTATTACAGCATCGGCGGCGATAATCATGACAATTTGGAAGAAAATACAGGAGAGTAAATTTTTAAATTTTCCCAAACGAACGTTTGGTTGGGAAAATATGGCATTTCTAACATAAAAATAAAACTATGCAAACAAAATCACTTGGCTTAATACTCGTCGTGCTCGGAATCGTTATGATGGCTTACACAGGATTTAATTATGTCACTAAAGAAAAAGTAGTGGATTTGGGTCCTTTAGAAATCAGCAAAGAAAAAAACAATCCTGTCAGTTGGTCACCTATTATTGGTGTTGTGCTAATCGTTGGCGGCATCATTGTCCTTGCTCGAAGCAAGAAGGTGGGCGCGTAAAAATTTTCACGTTTCAAATTGGATGAGGGTGTATAATACACACTACCCCCTCAGTAATGTCTTGCTTTGTAGGCAGTTTTAGTCGTGCAATAACAAGTTTAGATACATATTGGTCTTCGAGCAGTATGCACCTGATTGACTGTGTATTTAAATAAATTCATTATAATTAATCAATTTAAAGCTATTAAAATGGAAGGTACAAACTCAAAGACCGCTCAAAGCGGCACTCAAACTCAAGGTCGTAGCAATGGCAATAAGCCAAAATCTAAAACGGCTGATGGCTTACGCGAGCTATTCGTAGATGAACTTAAAGACATCTATTGGGCTGAAAAAGCACTCACAAAAGCAATTCCCAAGATGATTGAAAATGCGACTTCACCACAATTGGTGCAAGCTCTAACAATGCATCTTGAGGAAACTAAGCAGCAAGTTATGCGCTTGGATGAGGTGTTTGGTTCTATTGGAGAAAAAGCAGAAGCTAAAACCTGCGAGGCAATGGTTGGCTTAACTAAAGAAGCTGAGGAAATAATGAAAAATACCGAGAAAGGTATGGTTCGCGATGCGGGCATTATTTCAGCAGCTCAAAAAGTAGAGCATTATGAAATTGCTACCTATGGAACATTATGCGCTTTCGCCAAAACTTTAGGTGAAGATGAAGCCGCTTCATTATTACAGGAGAATCTTAATGAGGAAAAAGGAGCTGATGAAAAATTGACTGATATAGCCGAGTCTTATATCAATTCGGAGGCTGTAAATAATTAATTGAATAGCCTTTATGACATTTTATTTAAATTTTTATTACATGAAAAAGTTGCTTTCTTAACACAATACTTAAAATTTTTAACCAAATTATAAACTTTAAAAATTAATAATCATGGAAAACAATAAAGATAATCAAGGCACATCTGCATCAAGAGCTGATGAAAAAACAGTTCATCCTACAAACAATTCTGAAAGAGATTATGTCAATCAAACAGGCAAATCTCAGAATATGGGCAATGATTCAGACTATCTAACTGATCCAAATTCTAAAGGTAAGCCTGAGACTTTGGCAGAAGGCTCTGAATTTTTAAATGATGTCATTGAAGAAAACAATCCATCAAGCGAAAAAGAAAATGATACTAAAGAATTTTATAATCATGCAGATACTATGACTGGTAATTCAAATACTGGCAATTCAAATCCTGGTAATTCAAGTTGGAGTACTGGAAATTCAGACACTACTAACTCAGGCACTAATAACTCAGGTTTGAGTACTGAAAATTCAGGTACCAATGAGGAAACTGATGAAGATGAATTCGGTCCAGAAACAGGCAATTCAGGCAACCAAAATTATAAAGATCAGGCACCCAAATCTTACAATTATGTTGATCAACAAGACCAGCAAGATAGAAACAGTGCTCCAAATATGGACGAAGATGAAGATGAAGACACTCAAGATGCTGATGGAAAAGTCAACTCTGCTATGATTGTTGAAGATAAGCAGGCAGATGTGGGAAATTTAGATGAAATGGAATTGAGAACACATTTATAAAATACATTCCTAAAATAAATTATTAACCTCATTTTCTAAGATTTAGAATTATGGCAAAGTATAAAGCACCGATCCTTGAGACCGATAATGCAAAAGTTGATGACCTCGCCCAAAATACAGAAAGTGGAGAAGGTCAATTTTTGACAACCAATCATGGGCTGCGAATCAATGACGATCAAAACTCATTGAAGGCAGGTGAGCGCGGTTCTACATTGCTCGAAGATTTTCATTTTCGGGAGAAAATGACACATTTTGACCATGAAAGGATTCCTGAGCGCATCGTACATGCAAGAGGCAGCGCAGCACATGGATATTTTGAATTGACTGAGTCTATATCTCAATATACAAAAGCTAAATTTTTACAAAATGTAGGACAACAAACCCCTGTATTTGTAAGATTTAGTACAGTGGCTGGTTCGCGAGGGTCAACAGATTTGGCTCGTGATGTGAGGGGTTTCGCCGTTAAATTTTATACAGAAGAAGGCAATTTTGATTTAGTAGGCAATAATATGCCTGTTTTTTTTATTCAAGATGCGCTTAAATTCCCTGATTTGGTTCATGCTGTAAAGCCTGAGCCGCACAATGAAATACCACAAGCTGCTTCAGCTCATGATACTTTTTGGGATTTCATTTCGCTCATGCCAGAGAGTATGCACATGATTATGTGGGCAATGAGCGATCGCGCCCTTCCGCGTAGTTTGCGAATGATGGAAGGCTTCGGCATTCATACATTCAGATTGGTGAATGAAAATAACGAGTCTGTTTTTGTGAAATTTCATTGGAAACCTGTTTTAGGCGTTCACTCAGTCGCTTGGGATGAAGCGCAAAAGATTTCAGGTAAAGATTCAGATTTTCATAGAAGAGATTTATGGGAAGCTATAGAAAATGGCAATTTCCCTGAGTGGCAATTTGGCGTACAGATAGTACCTGATGCAGACGAGCATAAATTTGGTTTTGATTTATTAGACCCAACTAAGCTCATTCCCGAAGAATTGGTACCAGTTCAAATCATTGGTAAAATGGTCCTGAATCGCAATCCTGATAATTTTTTTTGCAGAAACTGAACAAGTCGCTTTTCATCCAGGTCATGTGGTATCAGGTATTGATTTTAGCAATGACCCATTATTACAAGGTCGTTTATTTTCATATACCGATACACAATTGAGCCGTTTGGGAGGACCTAATTTTCATGAAATACCTATTAATCGTCCCATTGTCCCTGTGCACAACAATCAGCGAGATGGGCATATGAGACAAACGATTAATAAAGGACAATCAAGTTACAATCCGAATACGACTGGCGGTGGATGTCCTTTTCAAGCAAAAGCGGTCGATGGTGGATTTGTTTCTTACAATGAGCGCATAGATGCCCGAAAAATACGTGCTCGGAGTCAAAGCTTTTTTGACCATTTTAGCCAAGCTACTTTGTTTTACAATAGTCAAAGTGAAGCTGAAAAAAATCATATTGTCAATGCTTTGCGATTTGAATTAGGCAAACTCGAAAGAGACGATATCCGCGTACGAGTAGTAGGCATGTTGACTCAAATTGACAAATCTTTGGCAGAAAAAGTAGCTAAGGGTTTGGGTATAAAAGTGCTTGGAGAGCCTGAACAGCCTATGAATTTAAGCATCCCTGCTGACGGCAATCCTGATGATTTTCAACCTGTTAAGGCGAAGTCTTCAGTGCAAAGTTCTAAAGCATTAAGCATGGCGAACACTGCAAAAGACTCTATCAAAACTCGATGCATAGCCATATTGGCAGCCGATGGTGTCAACGGTGATTCTCTAAATTCTATGAAAATAGCACTCGAAAGTGCTGGTGCACAGACGAAAGTTATTGCTCCGCATTTAGGATTTATTGCTGCGGCTAATGGCAGTCAAATAAAAGTAGATCAAAGTTTTTTAACGGCTGCATCTGTTTTATTTGATGCTGTATATGTGCCAGACGGTGAAAAAAGCACTGCTGCTTTATTAAAAGAATTTGCTGCTATTGAATTTGTTAATGAAGCATATAAGCATTGTAAAGCTGTTGCTTCCGATGGTTCGGGCAGTCAATTAATAGATAAAATAGATGCTACATTGAAGATGAACAATGATAATCATGCGGATAAAAATAATAAAGAAAATGGTGTAGTTAAGAATGGAAATTCGAAAGAATTTATCGATGCCATAGCCCAACATCGTTTCTGGGAGCGTGAAAAAATGTTGCAATAATAGATAAAGATAGAATCATGAATTTATACCCCCTCAGTATTGGGGGCATAAATCATATCAAGATATGAAATTCTGTTCGGTAGTTGATAATTGGTTTGTCAGGTTGGCACAACGGCAGCAGAAACATAGAGGTTTTCCAACCTTCTGTCTATGACCAACGAAGTGGTAGTCGAGTCTGTATCCCGTTAATCAATTAGGAATTTAAAACACACTACTGAACGGAATTTCTTTTTTTTAACATAAATAAAAGCATAACCGTTAAAATTTAAAACAATGAAAAAGCTCACAGCCTTTCTTTCTTTAATTCTCTTAGTAGGATTAGGAAACTTATCCGCACAGGATACGACAAGATTCAAGCAAAACAATCCAACGCAACGGGATACTACTGGTATAGATCCTGATATGCGAATTCCGAAGGACATGTCTACTGACTCAGCAAATCGCATGGGAAATAGAATGCCAAACGACAGAATGTATCAAGATACGTCAAGACGCATGGGTGACAAAATGCAG
This sequence comes from Saprospiraceae bacterium, assembly GCA_043744275.1. Lineage (GTDB taxonomy): Bacteria > Bacteroidota > Bacteroidia > Chitinophagales > Saprospiraceae > JAAFJT01. The sequence goes on along the minus strand of JAYTUY010000049.1, from coordinate 16,684 downwards.
AACAACAGACAGTATCAGGATACTTCAAAACGCATGGGTGATAGAATGCCTAATGACAGAATGAATATGGACTCTTCAAGACGCATGGGCGATAAAAATTATAGGGATGGAGCCAATAAAATGTCACATGACACTTCAAGATACGTTGGTAGTAAATCACCAATGGGTAGAAATGGTGGCATGATGGCTGATTTGAATTCTTGGCCCGAAGCTTCTCGCATGGCAGCAGAAGAAATCACTGCCAAATATGGCAATCCTGATATGTCTACAGAAGATGCCCTTATTTGGAAAGACAAAGGTGTTTGGAAAAAAATCTGTATCGACAAAATGGAAACTAAGCATAGTTTCCCAATTGAACATACCGATATGATGGAAACAACCATCAATTACAAAGTGCCTATAGAAAAAATGGATGAACTTGGCAGATTTGATGGCAGCGTCACATTCGACCGCACACAAGGCACTATGAGTGCCCGTTGCGATAAAGAAGCGAATAACTTCTTAGCCTTGAATTTGGCTCATGATATTATTACTGGTAAGAAAACTGTTGCTCAAGCGCGATTGGCTTATGGTGATATTATTAAGCAGAAAATGAAAGGTGAGAGTCCATCTTACATGCAAAAATTGACTTTCACATCTCAAGCAAAAGCGGCTGATCCTGATATTAATACAACAGGGTTGACCAAACAGGATGTGATGAAAAGCGTTAAAAAAACCGATTTAAAAAATAATAAGTAGAAGTTTTTGGATGCTTAAAACCGAGAGTAGCGGAAGAATTTTTGTAATTACTTAAAGACTTTCGCTACGCTTTTTTTTTAAAAAAAAATTATTTCTCCATTTAAATAAATCACCTGTCATGAATTTTATTGAAACATCACCTATTGGCTCAGGCAAATCTATTAAACTCCATTATACAGATTTAGGAACAGGCAAACCAGTTGTTTTTATACATGGTTGGCCCCTTAATCACGAAATGTGGGAACATCAGTTAGCAGAGTTGCCGCAGCACAATCTCCGTTGCATCGCTTACGATCGCAGAGGCTTTGGCAAATCCGAGCGCCCTTGGGAAAGCTATGATTACGATACCCTTGCAGATGACTTGAAATCAGTACTTGATGGTTTGGATTTAAATGACGTGACGCTCGTTGGTTTTTCAATGGGTGGCGGTGAAATTGCTCGTTATATTGGCAAATACGGTACAAGCCGCCTTTCAAAAGTGGTATTTATAAGCGCAGTTACGCCATTTATGCTCAAAACGGATGCAAATACTGAGGGGGTTGATAAGTCAACTTTTGACGAAATGGTAGACAATATTAAAAAAGACCGCCCTGCATTTTTCGCCAATTTCGGTAAACAATTTTATGGTGTAAATATGCTGAGTCATCCTGTGAGCCAACCTTTTTTGGATTGGAATCTACATCATTGCCTCATGGCTTCACCTAAAGCAACAGTCGATTGCGTTCGTTCATTTTCTGAGACCGATTTTAGATTTGATTTGACTAAAATTAATGTACCAGTGCTCGTTATTCACGGTGATGCAGATAAGACAGTGCCTATTAATGTATCAGGTGATAAGACTTCACAGTTGATTCCGCAGTCAAAATACATCGTCTATGAAGGTGCTCCGCATGGTTTGTTTGTTACTGAAAAAGATAAATTGAACAACGATTTATTGGATTTTATCAAAGGCACACAGACCAATCGCAGATCGCCAGAACTTGAACAGTCATATACTACTGTGTTATAGATTAAAATAATAACAATTAACAATTTAAAAATCAATAAAATGAATAATGAACAATCAATAGACGTGCTAAATGCACTCGTCGTCATCAACAATGACAGAATTGAAGGCTATAGAAGAGCCATTAAAGAATCAGAAGAATCAGATTTGAAAACTCTTTTCACTCAATTTGAAAATACAAGCCATAAATGCAAAGGCGAGCTTGTTCAAGAAGTTCAAAGATTGGGTGGTGAAGCAACTGAGGGCACTAAAACAACAGGCAAAATTTACAGAGCCTGGATGGATGTGAAAGCTACATTGACTGGTCATGACCGCAAAGCCATCCTCAATTCGTGCGAATATGGCGAAGACGTTGCCGTTGAAGCCTATGAAGATGCTTTGAACAACGAAACAGAAAACATTTCTTCTGAACAACAAGTCATGTTGAGGAGACACCTTCAATCGATCAGAGCAGATCACGACAAAGTGAAAGGCTTACGCGATATGATAACAGAAAATGCTTAGTTTAGTGATGAGTTGAGAGTTGAGAGTTGAGAGTCTTTCAACTTTCAACTCTCAACTCTCAACTCCTAACTCTCAACTAATTCAAAGCCCCCTCAGTAATTGACGTATTTTCTCTTCAATATCGTAGGTAGGTTGCTTGACTTCGGTATATTTTTCATTGATATTGGATTTGATTTTCACTAAATCTTCATGTTTATAAAAATGACGCATCTTACCATATTTATCAACGATGATGATATATGGTCGCCACATTTGCATGGATAAGAATTCGTCGGCAAATTTGAAAGAGTTTTCAACAATGGGAAAGTGGATAGGCGTTTCTTTCAAATATTGACGCTCGCTTTCCCCGATTTTGACATCCGTAAATGAGAGCACCTCTACCCCATCTTGCCTATATTTTTCAATTATTTCATTTAAAACAGGTATTTCATTGCGAAAAGAATTGTCCCAAAAATTCCAAAAATGGAGTATTAATACGCGGTCGTGATACATGAAAGGGCGGTGCGGATACCCCTCAGTATCTTTGGCGTCAAAGTCGGGTACGCGCTCACCTATGCGAGTTTTGAGAATACTGTCTTGAATGATTTTATTTCTTTTATCTATTTCTCTCCATTTTTGAACCAATGCATGTGGAATTGTACCATTTTTCAAGGTATCTTTTTCAAGGTCGGTCAAACCTTCTGTGATGATTGGATTACCGCCAGGCAATAAAATGACGTCTTCGTTTGCTTTGTAGTTTTGAGCAAAACTTGGATTGAAGATTAAAAAGCAGATAAAATAGGTTAAGTATTTCATTGTCAATGAGTTATAATGAAATTTCAAAACGAATAACAAGGCATTTTATGCTAAAAATACATGATTTTTTTGGATTTAAAAATAAAATGAGGGAACGACTTTGTGTTGTCGCCCCCTCAATTTAATATGGGTAATAGGTGATAGGTAATGGGTAATAGCGATAATTACTCATTACCTATTACTCATTACTCATGTTCATCTCCTCATTAATAAAAACTTTTTCACTTCTACTTTTTCTTTATTGGCTATTCTAATAAAATAAATGCCGTTGTTTAAATCTGTTAAATCAATATCCTGCGTTTGCATACCCATTTCAATAGGCACTAAAGGTTGAGTATTGACTAATTTACCTGTGGCATCTAAAATTGAGACTTGCGCTTCGCCTTCTTTAGGGCTATCAATTTGAAGTTTCAATACGCCATTTGTTGGATTTGGATAGATATTGTAAAGAATATTAGCCTTTTCATTTGAAGAAATCAACCCTTGCGGCTCTACGGCAAACGACCGAATGGGCGAAGGTGCACCTTTTGTTCTGTTACAAACAGGCATGACACATACTTGATAAGTCTGTTTGTGTAGAAGATTTTTCAAGGTAATCGTATTGGTTAATACCGTTGTGGATGACCAATTTTTACTGTTTTCAAGTTTATATTGAACGATATAATAATTGACTTCTTCTAAATTAGTCCAGCTAACAACCGTATTATCTGCTTCGATAGATTCTATGGTGGGCGCATCATTGATAACACAATCTGAAGTGATTGTGGCATTATCTGTTGATACTTCTCTCGTAGTGGTCAAACTTGTTAAATCACGGTTCTTTGTATTTTTAATAACACCATTAGATAAAGTTACAAAACCAACTTGAGGAGAGCTTTCACCTGTAATATCTGTACAAGTAGCTGTGACACGGACTTCATAAATTTGACCGCCAACCAAATTATTTAAATACAAAGTGGGTTTAGATAAATTCTCATTTTTCCAAGTAAGGCTTTGAGACAAGCGGTATTCAAATAAATAATTGGTTGCGCCCTGTATATTTACCCAATTGACCTTTGCTGAGGTGTTTGCAATGGCTGATACTGAGGGGGTCTGGTCATTGGTGCATTTCATATTATTCAAAGTTCTAAAACCCGTTATCGGCGAGGCTGCGCTCATGCCATTGTTGCAGATTGTAGAAAGACGCACTTGAAAGGTATCCAAAATTGGCAGATTGGAAAGCGTAAAGCTTGCTATAGTGGTTTTAGCTATTGTCCAAACTGTTGTATTTAATTTTTTATATTCTACTTGATAGCCAAGAGCATCAGTCACGGGCTGCCAATTAATATCCGTACTCGTCATGGTAATATTGCTATAAACGGGCGTTGAAGGCACCGAGCAAGTAGGCGAACTGCCAAGGCAAAGAGCATTTGCCACAGCGTTTCTGATAACATCACCTGGTTGCTTGCCGAGACCATTTTTGAAATTTGTACCATATTGCGAAAGATGGCAATAACTCATAATCGTTCCCCCACTGAGAGGCGATGGTCCAGGGCTGCAAGAGCCTTCTTGCGTATAACAATTGTCGATGGGTCCACCTTGCCAACCGCACCACTGAGTGTGATTGGAGCCGAGGTTGTGACCGAGTTCGTGAGCCATGACCAAAACTGTCCATGAGTAAGTATTAAAATCAGTATAAGTATCTAAAATATTGCAATAGCTATATCTCAAAACAGGTTTGCAAATGGTATTCACATAAGCTACACCACCTGATGCACCACCACAACTGATTAATTGACCCAAATCGCCATTAATAGAAGGGCGTTTTGTTCTGAATTGCGATAAGGCACTGCTTGCGCTGCTTTTAGAATAAGGAGCGGGCGAAGTCCAAACAAATACTTCAGAAATAGCCACTGAAATATTTTCATTCATATAAAGAGCGGCTACATTATTGAAAGCTCCTGCTATATAATTGACCGTTTTGTCAATGCTGCTGTCCTTTTTTTGGAATAAATTATAATCACATTCCAAATAAATGCGTATCCATTTTGAGGATGCGCTTGATTCATCACCTCTTGTTGATAGGGCGGGTATATTAATGCGTTCATTCACATCGGCGGTTTCACATGCTGAAGAGTTTTGTATTAATAAATCCTTTTCAGCATACATGATATAGGCATTGTCCGAAGCATCATTTTTGGCTTTTGCAAGCACTATATTTCCATTAGAATCATTGGAAATTATCCCCATGATTTCATTTTTAAAAATGCTGATAGCTACTACAGATTCATTATCTCCTTTGATAATGCCTCTATAAAATTTGCCTTTTTCATAAGGCACTGCTTTATCATCAGAGTCACTTGTTTTGACTTGAAAGCCATCCCAAACATTCTTTTGCTCTACCAATTCCATTTCAATTTCCTTATTTTTGAAAGGAATTGTCAAAGAAATTGCACCTGTATTGTTGTCATATAGGCGGTCGAGAGTAGCATTATTCATGCGTACAACAGTTTCTTCTTTAAGATAATTCGGAAATTTCTTTGGTTGATCTGATTCCCTTGTAGCTAAAGTGGGAAATGGTTTTAAAACCGTGAAACTTTTGGAAGTTTTAGCGTTTTGGACTAATTGAGCAATTGGTTTTAATTGTTGTGAGAATAAGTTGTTGGTAAAAACCGTAGCAAAAACGAACAAAAAAGACAGAGTAGTCCCCTTGTGACTGTGTAATAAGTTCATGGATGAAAATTTAAGATTTGTTTAAAAATAAAGCATTCAACAGGGGGGAGGAAAAATAATGTGGGAGGAAACTGGGAGGAAATATGTGTAGGTCAAGAACAATACCAATATTGTTTTCAAGAATGTTAATAATACCCATTATCAGGTATTTTTTTAAATAAAAAAAGGAATGGCGAAGCAACATATTACTGTTATTTCACCATTCCTCTTATGTTTTGCCTTGATTTATGGCACTTTTAAATATTATTCTTTAACAAAACGGGCTGTCTCACCCCCCTCAGTACGGATGAAATACATACCTGAATGCAAGCCACTGACATCAATCGTTTGTTGACCATTTGCTTTACCAGCAAGCACTTTTTGACCATTTAAATTAACAATTTCGAAAGGTACTATCGCATCGTTTGAAACAGTTAGGCTAATACTTTCTTTTGCTAATGTAGGCGCAACAACTAATTTATTGTTGTCAAATCTGATAGACTGAACTTTGCTATAATCGAATTTACCGTTAATATCTACTTGTTTGAGGCGATAATATGCCACTCCTACTGAGGGGGTATTGTCTTCAAAATTGTAGTGAGCACCTGTAGCAGTTGTACCATTTCCTTTTACTTGACCAATGGTTTGGAAATGTGTTCCGTTAGATGATTTTTGAATGTCAAAATGGTCGTTATTTTTCTCGGAAGCCGTTGCCCAAGAGAGCATGATTGATTTTTGAGTTTTTTTAATATCGAATTTTGTCAAATCAACAGGCAATAAAGCTGACATAAACCCATTGACTATAATTTCATCAAAAACCACAGTTTTTGAACCCGAGCAATTAAAATCGAAAACCATAATTTCAATGATTGTAGAATTTGTGGTTGAAAGCGAACTCAGAACAGGAGAAGAAAAAGGAGCAGGAGCTGCTGCTTGGTCAACCAATTGAAGATGCCCACAATTATTTTCATCTATAAGTTGGTCAGGCGCAGTTTGAAAACCGTCTATCATGGGTCTCACTTTGGCTTCAAGATCTTGCATAACAGCGCAGTCACCTTCACCAATTTTAATATCGATGTATAAATCTGTAATGGCTGTAATGGCAAACCCTGGGTTAGGTGTAATCTCCAAAATAATAGTGGACATGTCCGTTGTATTCATTAATCTTGCATTGTCAATTGCATTGGCACAATCTCTTGCATTAGTAGAAACAGATAAAAGCCTTGCACTGGCGATATTCACTCCAGGCGTTAAAATTGTTGAACCGTTGGTGAAAGAAGCTGTAGCAAGCTGACCATTGATTTGATTGACGAATAAAATAAGTGTGAACAAAGTGAATAAATTCTTCATTTTTAAAAATTAAATAGTTATTAAAATAGGTGTATAAAAATATGAACAATGTGTTATTTAACAAAGAGCATAGTTATATAGCCTTTCCTCGTGTCGAGAGGATACAAAACTGGATGCTAATAAATTATTGTAATTGAGCTTATTTAAGGCAGCACTATACAATGTGCTATGGGCGGATAAATAAATTGTGAGTCTTTGAATGAGTTGGCATGTTTGTATTGAAAACTTTTATTAAAATTCGAGTTTTACCCAATTTATACTGAGGGGGTGCTTCAATCATTGACAACTAAATTTGAAAAAGAATATGAATTAGTAGGCGTGCTATATTGCAAGGGATTTTATTAAAATAATTATATAATAAATTATTTAAATATTATTTATAACTTTTTTAAGTTAGGCAAAGATAGAATAAGGATTAGTTTATTGTTATAAATTTTTATATAATTTAAATTTAATTTAAAAAAATTAACATTGGTCTATAAAAATCATCGTTTTCCTATTCTTTTCAATCAAAAAGAGGTAAAAAAAATCAAAAAAAATGACGGGGCGATCATATCGCTCCGTCATTCCATTTTAATAACTATAAAATTAATCTTAACTCAATAGCTTATTCTTTCACAAAACGAGTGACTTCGCCCCCCTCAGTACGGATGAAATACATACCAGAATGTAAGCCACTGATATCTATCGTATGTTGACCAATAGCCTTCCCTGTCAATACTGATTGCCCATTCAGATTGATAATATCGAAAGGAACAGTTTGGTCGTCGCTCACAGTGAGGCTAATTTTTTCTTTAGCTATTGTAGAGAAAACAGCTATTTTATTTTTACCAAATAGTATTGAGCGCACAGCAGTGTAGGCATATTTACTATCATTATCTACTTGCTTTAGGCGATAATAAGCGATTCCTACTGAGGGGTTCTTATCTTCAAAATTATAAGAAGCTCCTGCTAAATTTGTACCACTGCCTTTCACTTGACCGATGGTTTGGAACTGAGTACCATTGATTGATTTTTGAATATCAAAATGGTCATTGTTTTTTTCTGAAGCTGTTGCCCATGCGAGCATGATAGATTGGTCTGCTTTTTTGACATTGAATTTGCTGAGTTCTATGGGTAAAACAGCAGCAGTCACAGAGCCTCCAATGACAAGATTGTCAAAAGTTAAGCTTGGATTTAATGCATAACCTAAAACAGTTATATTAACAATTACAGGCACAATAGAAGCTTTGACACCTGAGAAAGTTAAATCGGCGCAATTAACATTTCCTACCGTAGTCGCACCACTCGTAAATGCATCACCTCCAACAGTCACACTGGCTGTACCTGTACCGCTACTCAACAATAAAGATACATTAACATCAGTAATGGTCAATTCAAATCCAGGACTGGGTGTAATTGTCAAGGTAAAATTGGTCTGTATGTTAGATGCGGCTATCTTTCTTGCCATATTATTAGTACCTGCACAATCTTTGTCTTTAGTGCTGGCACTGAGTGTAGCACTGAGCACGTTTGCAGCTAAAGTTAAAGTTGGTGATGCATTACCATCATCAAATGTACCAGATACGAGTTGACCAAAAGCAGAGCTGACCAATAAAAGAAGTGTGAAGAGTGTGGAAAATTTTTTCATTTTTTTTGAATTTTAAGAGTTGATAAATAAATGTTAGTAAAATTAAAAAACAGATGTATAATTGTTGAAATAACAAATACAGGAATGTTGCCTGACTTCTTAAAGAAGGTGGCAAGAAGAAAAATTTCTTGAAATGGTTATGAAACGAGTTTTTATTGAGGTTACAAGCCTATTGGCTGTGTAGTGATTTAGACATAAGACTTAATTGTTTTTTATTGGGTTATCAAATAAATGTTTTCAATTAGATTATAATTTAAGTAATACTGGTAAATTAATTTTTAGAGTGCATTTACAAATATAACATATTAGTTTCCATAAATCAAAATTAAGAACAACGGAAATCAGATATTTATATAAAAAAGGTATAAAGTAAAATTTCATTAAACATATAATTATTAATTTATTTTATTTTCAATAAAAAACGCCTTACTCTCTACAGAAAGTAAGGCGATAGTTATTTATAACAAGTCAACTAAAACTAAACTTCTTTATTTAATTCGCTGGGTCGGCTGGAGTGCTGGTATTGTTGTCTCTTTCCGTTTGTGGATAAGGCATAAAATTCCGTCCGCGTTCACGTGTCGCCAACGGTACTTCTGGTCCTGGACGACCTAAACGGCGACTATCATCAAAACGCAAACCTGAATAGGCTAATTCTATACATCTCTGGCGATATATTTCAACCAAAACGGCATCTTTTGTAGCTGCACCTATATAGCCTGTTGCTATATCCGCACCTACACCATATGCATCATCTGCTGCTTTTTTCTTGATAACACCATTCAATTCGGTGATGGCAGCTGCTACATCCGTTTGGGCAAGACATTCCGCTTTTATCAAGCGCATTTCGCCTGGCAGATATACAGGTATTTCGCTGGTATTATTTCGGGCAAATCCAAAACCTAAATTGACAGAAGCAGACGCAGCAGGATTCATGTAAAAGTCAATCCGCTTATCCAAAGCATCTGGTGCTAAAGCTGCTGGCAAACCAAATGCTTTATTGGTTGGTTCAACAACATTACGATTAGAATACGACACAAAGTAAATTGGATTGGTATTCACAGCATCGTAGCGAAAGCCCGATTTTTTTGTCAAATCAACTTTATTAGCGGCTGCTAATGCTTTTGGATAATCTTTCAGCATTAAATTATAGCGCGCTTGTAAGGCTACGAGTGTATTTTTCAAGTCAACACCCGCTACTATTTTAGCGATAGTAGCATTCACTTCTGTAGCACTTGTTGCGCCTGCAAGGCTCTTCTCAGCACCTTCAAGTAATGTCACTGCTTGACGGAGTGCTTCATCGCGAGTGATAAATGGTTGGCTTTTACCCAATGTCACAGGCATTTTTTCAAAATATGTTGCTAATGTACCGATTGCCAAAGCCTTGTACATGCTACCATAGCCTTGTAAAACGGCTTGGGCATTGACATTGGTGGTGACATTCAGATTATTCAGTACTCGGTTTGATTCATTTAATAATAGGAATGACTGTGTCCACAAACCTGCTACAATGGTGTTGCCCGCCGTCACAGCTGAACCGCCATTCGCCAAGTTGACTTCATCGGTGTTACCCAAATTGAGTACTTTTTGCTCTAATGTTGATAATCCGCTGGCTGAAAAGCCTTGATACATCGGGCTTTGACGCCCTACTGAATAACGCAATTGCATTCCGTTGACCAAGCCCACCAGACCATCAAGAGTGGAGATTACTTGCGTATCGGAAATGGATGAAGGGTCAAGGTATTCTTTGATACAGCCTGTTTGAGGAAGGCTCATCAAAACAACCAAACCCACTATATATATTCTAATCTTATTCATAAGTCAATAATTTTTTATTTTAATTAAATCTTAAAAATTAGCTTTCAAAGTCACTTGATAAGAACGTGGGATTGGCACGTTACCAAAATCGACCCCCCTCAGTACAGAGCTCTGTCCGCCTGCACTTGTCTCAGGATCGTAACCGAAATATTTATCCCAAGAATAGAGATTTCTACCAGTCACCATCAATTCTAAGTTGCTGATGCCTTTGATAATGCTGCCCAAGCTGTATGAAAGAGACACTTCACGCATTTTTACAAACGACGCATCATCAATACGGAATTCCTCTATGCCTGCCAATGCTGCAACACTGCCGCGCGGTAATTCGCCTTTCAATTCTTTCTCAGATACTTCACCAATGCCTACATTATTACGCGTGCGTTTATCTGCATTAAACATTTCAACACCACTTACTGCATCTAATAAAGCATGGAAAGTAAGTTTTTCGTAGCTAAAATTCATACCTGCCGACCATATATTGCGTGGGTTTGGATTGCCAATAATTTTGCGTTGAGCAATACTATTCGCACCTGTGATGACAGGTTGACCACTGCCCTCGCGATAAGCATTATAGACCAAAGGCGTAGCAACATTTTGTTGCGGACCGCGCTCTATTTGAGGCAACGATGTAGGGACTGTATTGACTTTTATATTGCGATTCAAAATATTACCCGCTGCATCACGAGCGTAAAAAGTGCCATAAAATACACCTACTGGCGCACCTTGCACTACAAAAACAGGCGCACCCGTCGGGTTGGCAATAGATGTCAAACCAAATGGTAATGAAGTGACGAGGTTATCATTGTGGCTGTAAGTGCCAAAAAGATTGAGCGACATTTTGCTTGTTTTGATAGGTGTGATACCTACTGTAAGCTCGATGCCTTTATTTTCTAAAGCTCCAACGTTCGTTTTAATACTCGAACCACCTTGTGAAGGGGCTGTCGCTACATTGAGCAATAGGTCTGATGCGGTTTGTTTATACCATGAAAAGCCAATGTTTACTAAGTCTTTGAAAAGTGAAAACTCTGTTCCGATTTCCAATTCCTCGCTACGCTCTACCTTCACATTTGGGTCAGCTAAAGCACTGCTGCCACTGATAGCGGTTAAACCGCCAAACGAAGATGTGCTGAAACGATTGAAACGGTCATATGCGCCCAAGCCTGTCAAGTTGCCCGATTGACCCCATGACCCCCTCAGTTTGAACTGGCTAACCGTATTTTTCATGCTCGCCCAAAATGATTCGTTGGAAAGAACATAGCTGAAGCCTACTTTAGGATAAAAATTCGTCCGCGTTTCCTTTGGAAAGCGAGAAGATGCATCCATCCTGCCTGCCAATGTTAAAAATAAGCGGTCGCCATAGCCAAAAGTCTCTTGAACAAAACCACCAATTAAAGAACTTGGCACATCCACCAATTGCGAAGGCAACGGTGTAGAAGCACCATTCACTGTCGTCACGAAAGGTGCTAAATCACGACCTTGCGTAAAGGAAATTTGTTCTCTTGAATATTGATAATTAAAACCAGCTACTGTATTTGTACTGAAACTGCCCAATGCTTTATTGTAAGTAGCCGTAAAATCGCTATTAATAAGGCTTGTAATAGCTGTATTATTTGCTGCATAACCCTTGTTGAAATAAGCAACATTCACTGGATATGGATAAATAGGGCTGAAATTGCGCCCTAATTGATTTGTATTGTCAATACCAAAAATATAGGACAAGGTCATACCCTCAATTGGATGCGCTGTGAATTGAATGTCCGCAATAGTCCGGTTCGTCTCTTGCGTATTCTTAATTCCATCAATTATACTGAGGGGGTTCACCCGCGAGAGGTTTTCAACTTGTTTCAAATTACCCAAAGCATCGCGATCACTGATATTGAAAATATTGTTCGTGATGTTGATAGAGTTGGTCGGGCTGAAAAATACGTTGCCGTTTGGCATCTCATGACTTGAACTATTAGCATACATCAAACCAGTTGATACTGTCAACCATTTATTAATGGTTTGATCCAAGCGAACTCGTCCGCTAATGCGTCTAAAATCTGTATTTTTAATAATGCCCTCATTATTTAAAAAACTTAACGAACCATAATAACGTGTATCGTCATTGCCACCTGAAATGGAGACTGAGTTATCAGTACCATTCGATTTTCTAAAAATATCATCTTGATAGTCATAACGAGTCACATCAATGAGCGATGGCCAAACTGTGATACTATCCGCTGGTGCAATTGACCCGCCCTTTGCCGTTGGATACAATGTTGCCAAAAGCGGATTGAGATAGCCCGCTTTAGTCGGGTCAGTGACATTATCGTTCGGATGCCATTGTTTACCATAAGTTGAGATAAATGACTTCTTGCGCAATTCATTGAATGAATAAGATGTTGAAAATGACACCTGAGGTTTGCCCGATTTACCTCTTTTGGTAGTAATAATAATGACGCCATTCGCCGCCCGCGAGCCATAAATAGCTGCCGCCGCCGCACCATTCAGCACATTCACAGTTTCAATATCGTTCGGATTAATATCTGCAATACGGTTTTGACCAATAGCAGACGTCGCCCCTGCATCAACATTCGCATTCGTCACGTTCACCGTATTATTATTCGACACAACTCCGTCAATAACATACAGCGGTTCAGACGAACCCAAAAGCGACTTCGCTCCACGCAATCGCACCGAAATACCACCCGCAGGATCACCTGAGTTTTGAGAAATTTGAGCTCCTGCTATTTTACCTTGCAAGGCTTGAATAGCGTTGCCTGTGCCAGCTCTGGTGAGTTGGTCAGCACGGACAGTGGTGATGGCATTGCCTAATTGCTTTTTCTCTTGCAAAACCGATGAACCCATAACGAGTACTTCGCTCAAATTCAAAGCATCAGTTTGCATATCCACATCTAAAGTGGCAGTGCCGTTGGATAGGGTCACTGCTTGTCGTTTAGTCGTGTAGCCGATAAAACTGATGACAATATTTTGAGACCCCTCAGTAGCGGAGCCGCTGAGTAAGTAATTGCCATCTACATCGGTCAGCGTGCCTATATTTGTACCTTCGAGTACAACACTGGCACCCACCAAAGGCTCTGCACCTTCGGAAACTTTGCCTTTCAAAGTAAAATTGACTTTACCTTGCGCAAAACTGAGTAAAGGGCATAATAGCAAGGCAGCTAATATTCCCCTACGCATAAAAAAGTATTGTTTTAACATACATTCAAAATTTTGTAGTGAAAGAAATTTTTCATAAATTAGGTTATTGCAAAGCAAAATTTGCAAAATTTGCAGCCAAATTAATAAAATATTTTATTTTGATGGTTAAATTTGCTTAATTATCTTATTTTTTTCAAAATTTGCAATTCAGATAAATACTTTATCTTTCAGTTTTTTTATAACTTTGTTTAATTTGATATAAAATAGAACAATGAGTATCAGCCTATTAAAAAATGAGCGGAAGTCCATCATTTTGAAGCAAGTCAATATCCATACACGCGTCACGTTCAGCGATTTGTCCAGCATCACCAATGTTTCGGAAGATACGATTCGCCGCGACCTCAACGAATTAGCGACTGAAGGTAAAATTATCAAAGTCCGTGGCGGTGCGATGATAAGCACCTACCACCCCACTGCCAAACGCCAAGAGGTTTATGAATTGAATAATAAACAGCTCATTGCTCAAAAAACGCTCAGTCTCCTGCACGATGGTATGCTCATACTCATAGGCGGCGGCACGACCATACGTGAAGTCATCAAACTCATTCCCGATAGTTTGAAAGCGACATTTATTACTGTCAATCCTTTTACTGCGATGGAGTTAATTGAAAAACCGCATTTGGAAACCATTTTGATTGGCGGCAAAATTTCTAAATATTCGCAAATGGTTGTTGGCGGAGAGGTGATTCAGAATTTGGCTGACATCAAAGCCGACCTCTGCATCATGGGCACAAATGCCATAGACATCAATGAAGGCATTACTGATTCGGATTGGGAAACCGTGCAGGTGAAGAAAGCGATGGTCAAATCTGCTAAGAAGACCGCCATCCTCACTATTTCTGAAAAACTCAACTCTTCTATGCGCCTGAAAATAGCCGACATGCGCGATATATCTTATCTCATAACAGAATTGAATCCAAAATCGCCCATTTTAGAACCTTATGCAATGGCTAAGCAAGAGGTTGTCAATGCGAACGGCGCATGGCAGGAGGGGATGATTTTGATTTAACTTCTTTTGTTTTACATCCAAAAAGCCAGCACCAAAATCCTTTCCGCTTCTTTTTTTCTTTTTTAACAGGATGTGCTTTAGAAACAGAGTCACGACTGGGCGGTGGGGGTGGCAATCGGACAGGCGGGCCTATCGAAGCGATATCATCAGCAGGTGTTTCGCGAAGTTGACAGTCCACAACCGTGACGGCATATGTATATGTGTAATCTGTTACCACACTTTTATCGAGAAAAGTTAAATTTTGAGAATCAAAAGGAATCAATGCTTTAATATTCTGTCCATTCGTAAAATCAATATTGCCATTGTCGAACCGATAAACCACGTATTGAAAAGGAATACGCTTCATTGTCTTTCGGCTCGGTTTCCATCGAACGACTACTTGCCCGTTTTCAGCAATTACATTCCTCAACTCAGGCGCATCGCATTCTAAAAGGCTGGTATCTTTAATCACTTCAGGTGCTAAAGCTGGATAACGATAATAATTTTGAACCAATGTATCCCCTACCCCCAACGAATTGGTCAATAAAGATTTAGAACTAAAAAATACCACACCCTTGACTTCCTTGTAGGCTCTCGAAAGTTGTATCTGTCTCCCAATTTCGGCAGGGTCGCCCCAAGCAGGCTCACGAGTGCTGGATTGCCCAATTCGATATGCACCCAACCCAATATAAATAGGCTTTCCCGCTGAATTATCCACCCACCATTTCACAATCGTAGCATGTTCGGCAATAGAAAAACCTAAAGTCCAATACACTTGTGGCGTGGCATAGTCTATCCAACTTTCGCGCAGCCACTTCCGCACATCCGCATAAAGGTCGTCGTAGCAAGTCAAGCCGGCTTGTGTTGCCGAGCCTTGAGGGTCTATATTTTTATTGCGCCACACCCCAAACGGGCTGATACCAAACTGTACGCGAGGCTTTATTTTTTTAATGGTTTTTGACAAATTATAAATCAATAAATCCACATTATTTCTGCGCCAATCTTCAATATTATTAAATCCTGCACCATATTGTTGATAGGTCAAACCGTCTGGAAATGCTTCACCCGCTATTTTATAAGGGTAAAAATAGTCGTCGAAATGAATACCATCCACATCATATTTTTGAACAATTTCTGCCACTACATCATTCACATGGGCGCGAACCTCAGGCAGTCCAGGGTTTAAAATATACCGTTTACCATACTTCATGCACCAATCAGGATGTTGATTCATAACATGATTGGGAGCGAATTGCGTCGCATCTTGATTGTCCATACTGGCTCGATATGGGTTGAGCCAAGCATGAAATTCTAAGCCTCTGTCATGCGCCGTTTGAATCATAAAAGCCAATGGGTCATAATTATTGTCAGGAGGTAGCCCTGAGTTGCCTGTCAAGTAGCGTGACCAAGGCACAATCTCAGATTTGTACAAAGCATCCGATGTCGGGCGAATTTGCACATATAAAGCATTGATACCCAACGCTTTATGCTTATCCAATATTTTAATCCATTCTTCTTTCAAAACCCAATCGCTTTGCGTGGGTACTGAGGGGTAGTCAATATTTAAGACCGTAGCAATCCATACGCCTCGAAGCTCACGCTTAGGAGCTACTTGAGCTGGCAATAAAAATGAAGAAAAAAGTATTAATATGAAAGATGATATACCTTTCAAAAAAGGCGATTGATAAGAGTTGGTTCGCATGAAAAGGGCTTTTTTATTGAAATGTGTCTCACATAAATACAAAGTTAAATCTAAACTTGGGTTTGAGCATACAAAACCAAAGTTTTTTCTACAAACGGGTGTTAATGAAACGGTGAAAGGCACCCCCTCAGTATGAGCATAAGATTTCTCCGTATGAGCATAAGATTTACTAAATTTGTGGTGCGACATAAAGTTATGTACTACTATACGGACATAAAGTTGAAACCGCCTTAACTTAGTTCATTGAAATAACTGTAAAAT